>NZ_ARVU01000001.1:1800000-2100000 GCF_000384415.1 Cycloclasticus pugetii PS-1 | reverse complement strand
CGTTATCAGTAGCCACATGAAATTGTGCGGAGCCTGTTTCATTTGAAACAGCGTAGGGGTTGATTGAAACGACATTAGACGCTTCATATTTTTTGCGGAGGTTATCAAGGTGTCGAGGTAAAGGTTCAAAACCGTCAACTTTACCAGCGCCCGATTTGATGGCTAAGTCTATAAAACTACCGCGTTCGACACCGATATCGACGACATAGGGTTGCTTAAATTGAGAAAAAAACTCCCTAGCTATATTGTATTCTATTTCCTGACCGTATTCATCCATCGTGATGTATCCATTTTGTTGTAGCCAAGTTGAAAAATCTTCTTGGGTTTGTTGATATATTTGTTTTTCGATACCGCTGAGGTGTGCGGGGTCGGGCTGAAACGTTCTATGTTGCCCGAGTACCATATCTTTGGGAGAATAAGAGTTTGATTCTGAGGTCTGTTTGCATGTAAATTTTTTATCAATTTTATGCAACATAAGTTCATCTTCATGCAGTTGTAGGTGCGGACTTATATTGTTAATTAACTCCTTTATCTCGACTAACGTTGATTCTTTGTTGCTGTTCGCAATTTCATAGCGTATTGATATGTCGGCACTGCTCGTCCATTGCTTGTGTGCATCTAGCCAAGAAGTAATTTCATCAGAAGAGTAATGTAAGTCAAATTTTCTGTAGCAACTAACTGCCACTGCTCTAATGTCCCTGAAAGAATAGATGGTTAAATCAGCATGTTCTGCAAGTGTTTTGCTGTAATGATGGCACTTTGCTAGACAAATACCTTTAGAGGTTGTGAAGGCACCTTCAGCATCTTGGTCATCTGGCGCTATCCACAGTGTTTGCACGTCATTATCACTTAAGAGTTCTGCAGCGACATTGAATATCCACGTCGTCATGGAGCGTGGCATGCCACAAATAATGATCTTTAAGTCTGGAGGCATATTTAAGAGGATGCTAAGCTGAAAGCCGACTGAATGCAGATGTTGGGCTAACAGAATACCCGAAGGCTTCCAATATATCTTGGAACTCGAGCTCTAGAAATTGTTGCGTTTCAGCTGACAGCTTTTTTTTATAATTCCCCGGGTGAACTTGTCTTACATGACTTTCTTCTTTTTCAGTTTCAGGGAAAACATCATATTTATTAACAATTTTTGTGAGAATTTTTTCTTCAATAACCCATCCATACTGTTGGCAGATGTTTTTAAGGAATGATAGTTTGTCGTAAATGATGTCTTCGTACCTATAGATAACGCAATTGTCTTGGGAAAGGATTTCTTTGTAGCTTTTGATTCGCTTAATATGTGATTTATATTTTTCTTTCACAAATGCTTCGATGTCTTGGGCGTCTGCGCTCTCTCTTCTTTTTAACCAAACCTCACGAAGCAGGCCTTTTTTTGGTATGGCGTGTGATTTTTTTCTTGAAAAATACATGGAAACTAAAGCGTCCATTGGGTTTCTTATTAGTAATATTTTTTTATGGTTATTTAAGTTCTCTAATTTGTATGCCTGTGGAAAAAAACGGAACCCACCATACAGGTAGCCTTTGGGTTTAAAAAATAGTTTTGAGTTGGGGATTTCTGAGTTTGGCATTATCCCATTAATAAACATTTGGTCTTGCATGCTAAAGTATGTAAGGCCAGCATGGGGCGCTAAATCACTTAACATATTAAACAATAGGGTGCTGCCAGATTTATGAAGGGAAAAGGCATAAACGCTGGGGGCTTCAGATGTAGAGGGTGGTAATGTTAATTGGTTTAAAAATTCTTCAATATCTCTCATTTTATCATTCCCATGGGTTTGAGTTTTTTTGTGGTTTTGTGGTTTTTGATCGATAAAATTCAATGGCTTGTTTAGGCGAGCCATCAAAAACTAAAGTGCCTTTGTTAAGGACTATGGCGCGATCACAAAAACCGTCAATGGAGCTCATGTTGTGCGTAACTAGGAGAATAGTGGTTCCATTTTTTTGTAATTTCTTTAAATGCTCTTTGCATTTATCTTGAAAGAAGGAGTCGCCAACGCTTAAGGCTTCATCGATAATTAAAATATCTGGCTCTAGAGCGATTTGAACTGAAAAAGCAAGGCGAGCTTTCATTCCGCTAGAGTATTCCTTAATAGGTTGGTTAACTGCATTACCAATGCCAGAGAAGGCTATGATTTCTTCAAGTTTATTTTTGATTTGTGATCTGGTTAAGCCAAAGAGGAGACCATTGAAATAGATGTTTTCGATGCCGGTGTAATCCAAATTAAACCCACTGCCTAGCTGAAGCAGGGCAGCAATTTTTCCTTCAATTTTAATGGTGCCACTAGTTGGCTTTCTAGTGCCAGTTAGTAATTCTAATAGAGTGCTTTTCCCATCCCCATTTCTTCCAATAATAGCAATGGACTCTCCTTTGCTAACACTGAAAGACACGTCTTTGACAGCCCAGAGTTCTTTGATCCCTTTTTTATAGGAGCTAAAAAACATACAGAGTATTTTAGATAAATGGGAGTGGGATATGTTGTAACACTTGCTTAAGTTGGAAACGGTGATGCAGGTTAAGTCGTTCATATTAAATCAGCAAAGTGTTTCCTCATGGACATAAAAAACAAGTATGCCAAACAAGAGGATATTAATGAAAGAACAAAATAAATAGCTAAAGCCGAAAAGTCTGGTGCTGAATGATTGAAAACAATAGTTCTCATTTGCTCTACTATCAGTGATATTGGGTTGATGGTTATTAATGCATCTAATATATAAGGAGGGTTCTCGAATCGATATAGAACAGGGGAGATAAATAATATTCCACGGGCAAGTAGTCCTGTTATTTGTTCGATGTCTCTTGAGAGCGTCCCTAAGGCCGCAATTAACCAGGAGAGGCTTAAGAGCATCGGAAAGCAAATAGCTATCAATAAGGGAATGTAGAAAGTCTGAATAGGAGGGGGGGCGACTAGTACAGCGTAAGCAATTAATAGAATGTTCAGCGAAATAAAAAGATGAAGTAATGATGAAATGCAAATAATGACAGGTAAAATTTCAACAGGGAAGATGACTTTTTTTACGAGTGTTTGATTTTTTAAGATAACTCGGACAGATTTCGTAATACATTCAGATGTTGCAAAATAAATGATTAGGCCGGAAAAGAGCATTAAAACATACTCTCCGTTATCTATAGGCATGCCATTTCGGGCTCCTCTTAACCCAAAGCCGAAAACTAAACTATACATTGCAAGCATAATTAAGGGCGTTATAAACGCCCAAGCGAGCCCAAAAATTGAGTCAAGGTAACGTGATTTGAAGTCCCTTTTTAATAACTCAAAAATAAGGCTTTTATGGTTATAGGCTGTTGTTAGCAATGGGTTAACATCCGTGATTTATAATTTAAAAAGCGATAGTAATTAAATAAGCTTAGGTCTTCTTTTTTGCAAATTTTAATGTTGTTTACGTCGAGCCTAGTTTTTTTGATACGTTTTTTATGAAGACGTGGTTTTAGTGGGGCCAAAGGTTTAGTAGCTTTTTTGTTGGTCTTTTTCAATTATCGTATAATAACGTATTACTGCTTTATCTGTCAGTAATGGAAGCGAATTACTTGATTGGTTATTCGCAATACTTTTGCCGGAAGGTTTGTTTGTATTGAATTGCAAAAGTGTTTTTATGAATGAGTGAATGCCTTTTTATTAAAAAGTGGATGTAGAGTGGATGACGAGTTAAAAATTAGTATCGCAGTGCCGTCATATAACTATGCTTGTTTCTTAGAGGAGGCTCTTGCTAGTATTAAAAGGCAATATTACGCTAATTATGAGGTATTAATTGCTGATGGCGGTTCTGTCGATGGATCGTTGGAAATTATTGAGAGGTTTTGCGGTGAAGACGAAAGATTTCGATTAATAAGTAAAAAAGATGCTGGGCAAGCAGATGCTATTTCTAAAGCATTTCAGTTTGCATCTGGTGACATCTTGTGCTTTTTAAATGCAGATGACTGCTATCTGGATGATGATGTGTTTGGTTTGGTGGTTAATGCTTTTAAGCTAAATCGATCGACCGAAATAATTAGCTTTGGTGGGGCTTATATCGATATAGATGGGAATTGGATGAAACGTATAAATTATCGTTACCACCCTTTAGATAGTTTTGATTTGATGCCTTACCGAACCGCGGTAATACAACCGGCAACCTTTTGGAAAAGACATGTTTACGATGAAAATGTGTGGCCCAAAGAGTTTAACTATGTGTTTGATGTGGTGTTTTTTTACAATGCTTTTTTGAAGCATTCTTGGTTAGAGGTCTCAAATATAGTTGCTGGGTACAGGTTGCATGATAATAATAAGTCACTAACAGTGAGGTCGAGTAGGGTCTTTGAGTTAGCGGCTTTCGAAAGAATTAAGTTTGGAGAAAAGTCTTTTCGAGCTCAATATTTGTTTAAAATAGCCAGAATTCTACAGCGTCATGGTAAACGAAAACTTGGTGGACTTGAGCTATCAAAAGCGATTTACTTTATCGTAAACACAGTGGCCTATATAAGTGTTTATAGGCTGCCTAGTATTTGAATGGTTAAGACTTAATGTTTCGATGTCTCTTTATAAATTATATAGGAGCAGAAATAGCGTATGAAAAGAAATTTATTAATAATTGCGTGTAAATAAAAATATGGGAAAAAGATGAATAAGAGAGCTTTAATTACAGGCGTAACGGGCCAAGATGGGTCTTATCTGGCTGAGTTGTTATTAGATAAAGGGTATGAAGTTCATGGTATTAAGCGCCGCTCATCTTCATTTAATACTGAACGAGTTGACCATATTTATCAAGATCAACACATTGATAATCCAAAGTTTTTTTTGCACTATGGTGATTTAACTGATACGTCCAACCTTACGCGTATTTTGCAACAAGTTCAGCCTGATGAGGTATATAATCTCGGGGCTCAGAGTCATGTGGCTGTGTCTTTTGAGTCACCAGAATATACGGCAGATGTTGATGCGATGGGCACGTTACGGATATTGGAAGCGATTCGTATATTAGGTTTAGAAAAGAAAACGCGTTTTTATCAAGCCTCTACATCAGAATTGTTTGGGGAAGTTCAAGAGGTTCCTCAAACGGAGAAGACTCCTTTCTACCCGCGATCACCTTATGCTGTGGCCAAGATGTACGCCTATTGGATTGTAGTTAACTACCGTGAAGCTTATGGTCTGTATGCGTGCAATGGTATTTTGTTTAATCATGAGTCGCCTCGTCGTGGTGAAACTTTTGTTACTCGTAAGATTACTCGGGCCTTGAGTAATATTTCTCAAGGCTTAGAGGAGTGCTTGTTCCTAGGTAATATGGATGCGCTACGTGATTGGGGGCATGCAAAAGATTATGTGCGTATGCAATGGATGATGTTGCAGCAGGAAACTGCAGAAGACTTTGTAATTGCTACGGGAAAGCAAATTTCTGTGCGTGAGTTTGTGCGACTCTCAGCTACTGAGCTGGGCATTGAATTAGAATTTAGTGGGGAAGGTTTAAATGAAGTAGGGATAGTTAGATTTCTATCAGATGAGTCATTGCCTGGTGTTAAGGTGGGAGATGTGATTGTCAAAGTTGACCCGCGTTATTTCCGTCCAACTGAGGTGGAAACTTTGTTGGGCAATCCAGCAAAAGCCAAAGAAAAACTCGGCTGGGTACCAGACATTACGGTTGAACAAATGTGCGCTGAAATGGTGGCTCATGATCTTGATATTGCAAAACGTCATGCTTTATTGAGATCGCACGGGCATGATGTAGCGATAGCCGTAGAGAATTAAGATGGCTGCAAAACGAATTTTTATAGCAGGTCATGAGGGTATGGTCGGTTCAGCAATTGTCCGTCAACTACAGCAGGAAAAAGGCGTTGAGCTGGTTACGCGGACACGTCGTGAGTTGGACTTGGTGTCGCAGGCAGACGTGACTACATTTTTTCAACAAGAAAAGATTGACCAAGTGTATTTGGCGGCTGCTAAAGTGGGAGGGATATATGCGAATAATGAATACCCGGCTGAATTTATTTATCAAAACCTGATGATTGAGACAAACATTATTCACCAGGCCTATGTAGGGGGTGTAAAAAAGCTACTATTTCTTGGTTCATCTTGTATTTACCCTAAGTTGGCAAAACAGCCCATGCAAGAGTCCGAGTTATTGACGGGGATCTTAGAGTCTACTAATGAGCCATATGCTATTGCTAAGATTGCAGGCATTAAGTTGTGTGAATCTTATAATCGCCAATATGGTGTTGATTATCGTTCGGTGATGCCAACTAATTTGTATGGTAAAAATGATAACTTCCACCCTGAAAATTCACATGTGATACCTGCGATGATGCGCCGTTTTCATGAAGCAAAATTAGCAGGTGACCAAGAAGTAACCGTTTGGGGTACAGGCAAGCCAATGCGTGAGTTTTTACATGTTGATGATATGGCGGCAGCTAGTGTTTTTGTGATGAACCTAGATAATGCAATGTATCAAGCTCATACAGAGCCGATGTTGTCGCACATTAATGTTGGTACAGGGGTTGATTGCACCATTCGTGAATTGGCAGAAACAATGGCTAAGGTTGTAGGGTTTGAAGGGAAGTTGATATTTGATGGTAGCAAGCCAGACGGTACGCCTCGTAAATTGATGGAGGTGACGCGATTAAAACGGCTAGGCTGGAGCGCGGGCACAAGTTTAGAGGCCGGCCTAGAAAGGACATATGAATGGTTTGTGAATGCAGCGGAATCTTTACGAAGTTAATCGACCTTGATTTGCTTTAATGTAAGCGATAAGCCCTTGGGCAAGAGAACATGTTCGGCTTTATAGTGATGAAAGTTTCGATTGTTACAGTTTGCTATAATTCCTCCTTAGTCATACGGTCATCTATTGATTCAGTACTATCTCAGTCCTACACTGACATTGAATATATTATTGTTGATGGAGGGTCCAACGATGGGACACTCAAAATTGTAAATCAATTTGCTGATCAAATTCATCACGTAATTAGTGAGCCAGATAAGGGGATTTACGATGCGATGAATAAAGGGATAGAGCTAGCAACAGGTGATATAATTGGTGTCCTGAATTCCGATGACTTTTACTCTAGTCCAGATGTTATTTCTAAAGTAGTGAATGTATTTAAGCAAAATGAGGGTATTGCTTTATTGTCTGGTAATGTCGATTTTGTTTCGGAACGTAATTTAATTAAGCCTGTTCGAAAGTACTCTTCTTTTAACTTTTCGCCTTGGAAGATGCGGTTTGGGTTTATGCCTGCCCACCCCGCGACATTTATTAAGAAGGCAGTATACAATGAAGTTGGTTTGTATAAAGTAGGGTATAAAATTGCTGCTGACTTTGATATGTTTATTCGAGTACTAGTGAAGCATAAGTTTAAGTACACAAAATTAGATAAGACGTTAGTTAGAATGAGGTTAGGAGGTGCCAGTACGTCAGGCTTTAAAAGCTATTGGGTCTCAACCAAAGAGATAGCCCGTTCATTAAATGAAAATGGTGTGTATTCAAACTTCTGGTTTGTATTCCTTCGCTTGCCGATAAAGTTTTTTCAGTTATTTAACCCTTGGGGTTAGCTGATGAGTAGGGTTTTAGTTACTGGCGCTACAGGGTTTATTGGGCGGGCTGTGACGGAGAGGTTGCTCTCAAGCGGACACTCTGTCGTGGCGGCGGTTCGTCAAAGTTCCGGTATTCTGGGGTTAGGTGTCAAGGTGGTAGAGGTTGGTAATACTTCGGCACAAACTGATTGGCGTCAGGAATTAAATAAGGTTGATGTGCTTATTCATTGTGCTGGGCGTGCTCATATTATTAATGAGATGGTTACCGACCCTTTAGCTGAATTTCGACAGATAAACACGGCGTCAACATTAAATTTAGCGAAACAAGCGGCTGAGGTGGGAGTTCGACGATTTGTTTTTATAAGTTCTATAAAAGTTAATGGTGAGCTGACGGTAAAAGAGGCTTTCTGCCCTGATGATATATTTGTTCCAACTGACCCATACGGATTATCTAAATATGAAGCTGAACAAGGTTTGTTGGCTTTAGTAAAGAGTACAGATATGGAGGTTGTTATTATTAGGCCAACACTAGTGTATGGTTCTGGCGTCAAAGGTAATTTTGCTAGTCTGCTAAAATGGATTGAAAGCACAGTTCCTTTGCCTTTTGGTGCTATTGATAATAAGCGCTCGTTAGTGGCTTTAGAAAACTTGGTTGATTTTATTATTCATTGTATTGATCACCCAAGAGCTGCAAATGAAATCTTTTTGATTTCAGATGGCGAAGATGTGTCAACAACTGAGCTAATACAGAAGGTCTCAAATGCCTTTGGCAAAAAGGCGTTCTTACTGCCTATTCCTGTGACTTGGATGAGGTTTGTGGCAAGGGTGATGGGTAAGACAGATGTGGTAAATCGGTTATTTGGTTCTTTGCAGGTGAATAGTTCTAAATCTCGGAAACTACTTGGCTGGGAGCCAGTTATTACGATGGATGAACAGTTGAAGAAAACAGTGAAGGCGTACTTGAATGAAAAGGCTCGCTGATTTAATTTTGGCTATCAATGCTGTTATTATTTTTTTTATTCCCATTTGTGTTGTGACTATTTTGGTTAGACTAACGTCAAAAGGGGGGGCTTTATATTGGTCCGATAGAGTAGGCATTAATAATGATGTTTTTAAAATGCCTAAATTCCGTAGCATGAAAACAGATACGCCCGCAGTTGCCACTCATTTGCTAAAGGATCCTAAAAGTTTGTTAACGCCAATTGGTGGTTTTTTGCGCAAATCAAGCCTAGATGAGCTGCCGCAACTATGGTGTATTTTAAAAGGAGACATGAGCTTCGTGGGGCCTCGTCCAGCGTTGTTTAATCAGGGTGACTTGATTGCCCTACGGACTAAAAATGGTGTTCATGAAATGTTGCCTGGTTTAACAGGTTGGGCTCAGGTTAATGGTCGAGATGAGCTGCCTATATCCAAAAAAGTAGAGCTAGATGTTGAATACAAGCATCGGCGCTCATTTTTCTTCGATATTTATATCCTTTGGTTAACGTTTCTCAAGGTGCTTAAAAGAGATGGTGTTTCCCATTAATTTAATGGGCACGTGATTCTGGGTTGCTATTTTTACGAATTTAGTCAGGAAAAAAGCTGGTAGTCTTTTTTCTTTGCTAGACTTAGCGATTATCGATAGTTTTAAGGAGCAAGGACGTTGAAAGTTCGAAAAGCAGTAATCCCCGTTGCGGGCTTAGGGACGCGCGTTTTACCCGCTAGTAAAGCGATCCCAAAAGAAATGATGCCAGTAGTGGATAAGCCGGTTATTCAATATGTGGTTGAAGAAGCTGTTGCCGCGGGGATAAAGGAAATTATTTTGGTGACGCGTGCGGGTAAATCAACAATAGAGGATCACTTTGATGCGCATTATGAGCTTGAGGCTGAGTTAGCACGTAAAAATAAAATGGCGTTGTTGGCGGCTATTCAAAATATTGTCCCCCCAGAAGTATCGATTATTTCAATTCGGCAACCCGAAGCAAAAGGCCTTGGGCATGCAGTACATTGTGCTGCGAGCATGGTTGGCGGCGAACCATTTGTAGTTATTTTACCTGATGTGTTGGTGAATAACGGGGGTGATAAAACGAATGACTTAATGAGAATGGTTGTTGAGTTTGAAAACACAGGTGCGGCTCAAATTATGGTCGGCGAAGTGCCAGACGATAAAGTTCAATTATATGGTATTGCCGACTGTGGAGGTGTGGCCCCAGCGTTTGGCGAATCAACAGCTATTAAAGGGCTGGTCGAGAAGCCAAAGCAAGACGAATCGCCTTCAAATTTAGCCGTTATTGGTCGTTATGTGCTACCTGGGAAGATTATGAGTTTGCTGGCTGACGGTAAGCCCGGTGCGGGTGGCGAAATACAACTCACGGATGCTATTGATGCTCTATTAAAATTGGAGCCAGTGGAGGCCTATAAAATGATGGGTGATACATATGATTGTGGAGAAAAACTGGGTTATTTAAAGGCTAATCTTGCCTATGGTTTACAGCATAGTGACACGGCCAACGGTTTGAGACAGTTTATCAACGTGTTAGCTAATGAGCATGAATAGTGGTGAGGTAAAAGCATGGGTTGATCTTCAGTCGCACGCTGAAGAAATGAAGGGATTGCACCTATCTGAGTTATTTCGTCTAGAGGCTGATAGGTTTGATGAGTTTAGTTTTTCTACCGAGAGTTTTTTATTAGATCTTTCAAAGCAGCGGATTACCAAAGACACATTGGGTAAATTAACGGCCTTAGCTGAGCAGCAAGCGCTGGGCGAATGGATTGAAAAATTATTTACTGGAGAGCAAGTCAATGTATCGGAGGGGCGTTCTGCGTTGCATACTGCGTTACGGCTCCCCAAAGAAGAAACCCTTAAGGTTAACGACAGGGTTATTACGGAAGATATCCATGCTTCCTTAGAAAAAATGGCGTTATTGGTTAGGCAGATCCAGCAGGCTCAGTGGCGAGGTTTTGATGGTCGACCTATTCGGTCAATTGTAAATATTGGGGTTGGAGGTTCAAACCTTGGGCCGTTAATGGCTTGTGATGCATTAGAGCAATATACGCCTGCTGAAAGCAAGCAACTTGATATCCATTTTGTATCATCAATGGATGGGAGTGAACTAGAAAAGCTACTTCCTTTATTAGAGCCCGCGACAACATTATTTATTGTGGCCTCTAAAACATTTAGCACAATTGACACCTTGGCAAATGCTAATACGGCTAGGGAATGGTTGTTAAAAGCAGGTGGGAAGTCTGTAGACTTAATTAATCAACATCACTTTATTGCAGCAACTGGGAATATCCGTGCGGCACAATCATGGGGGGTTCCCGAGAAAAACCAATTATTATTTTGGGATTGGGTTGGTGGGCGATATTCTTTGTGGTCAGTAATAGGGTTGCCTATTGCGCTTAAAGTTGGTATGGAAAATTTTCGTGCGATTCTTAAAGGTGCTCATGCAATGGACAGGCATTTTAGAGAGACGAGCTTTGATAAAAATTTGCCCGTTTTATTAGGCTTGGTTGGCGTTTGGAATATTAACTTTTTGAATATTCATGCACACACAATTTTGCCTTATGATGGACGTCTTTCACATTTACCATCCTATTTACAACAGTTGGAAATGGAAAGTAACGGGAAAAGTGTCAATACCAAGGGAGAGCGGCTTAATTACCGAACCTGCCCAGTGTTATGGGGTGAAGTCGGCTCGAATGCACAACACGCGTTTTATCAGCTTTTACATCAAGGTACTGAATTGGTGATGTGCGACTTTATTACCACAGCGGTACGCTATGAAGGCGAAGGTGAAGAGCTTCAGCTGCAGCATCAGTTATCGCTTGCTAATTGCTTGGCGCAATCTAGGCTTCTGGCCTTGGGCGCCGAATCGGAAAATGATTTAGGTTATCAGCATTACGATGGCAATCAGCCTAGTAGCACGATTATGTTGGATGAGTTAACCCCAGAAACGTTTGGCGGACTGATTGCTTTATATGAGCATAAAGTGTTTGTGCAGTCGGTGATTTGGGAAATAAACCCGTTTGATCAGTGGGGCGTGGAAAAAGGCAAAAAGCTAGCTTCATCATTATTACCAGAGTTTCAGTCACAGGTGAGTGGGGACCTGGATTCATCTACTAGGGGATTGATTCAGCGTGTTCAACGTCAACAGGCTCAGTATGAAAGTTAATGTGTATGGTGCGGGGCTTTCTGCCTGGGTTGCGGCGACATGCCTAGCTAAAGTAGGAAACGATGTAGTTATTTGCGGTGTGTCGCAAGGTGAATTAGGAAAGATTCCGACGGTTCGTGATGAGCCGAATTTATTGCAACAGTTAGAAGCACAGATTAGTAGTGGCCGACTTAGTCGGCGTAACGAAGGAGTGCAGCCAGAGGCTAATATTCATTGGCTTGCCTTTCAGCCAGACCAGCAATACAAGGCTGAGCAAGTGATGGAGCGGCTTTCTCAATCAGCTCAAAATGATATGCTGGTCGTTAATCAATGTAACTTTGCGGTGGGAGCGACACGTGACCTGCAAACTCGATTAAAAGGGAAAGGCTATGTGGTGTATATCCCCGATAATTTACAAGAAGGTTCGGCGATCCAGGGTTTTAGTCAACCTAACGGGATCGTTTTGGGGCTAGATCATCATAAGGCATTAGTTAAGGCTCGAGCTTTATTAAGGCCGTTTAGTGAGGGCTTGAATACACTGCAGTTAATGACAACTCGTGAAGCTGAATTTACCAAATTTGCTATTACAGGCATGCTCGCTATTCGTTTAGGTTATGTTAATGAATTGGCTAATCTGGCAGATCAGTTAGGTGTGGATATTAGCGTTGTTCAAGAAGGAATGAGGGCTGATACAAGGATCGGTGAGCATTACTTGTCGCCGGGCTGTGGTTTTGGAGGGCAGAACTTCCATGCTTATGTCTCTAAGTTCTCTGGCATTTTTCAACAGCAGAAGCAACAGCAATCATTATTAAAAGCAGTTGTTGACGAAAATGAAGTGCAAAAAGAGTTGCTGTTCAGAAAATTGTGGCAACACTATAATGGTGCTTTGGAAGATAAAGTGGTTGCAATTTGGGGGTGTTCATTTAAGTCAGGAACAGCCAGCATTGATAATGCGCCCAGCTTAAAAATAATTAATGCACTGGTTGCGCAAGGGGTTCAAGTTAATATTCATGACCCAGAAGCAATGCCAAATATAAAAAGTTATTATGCAGGTGAGGCATTGATCCGTTATTGTAAAGAACCGATGGATGCAGCAGCTGGTGCCGATGCGTTATTACTCGTTACTGAGTGGCCGCTTTATTGGTCACCTGATTATGAGCAACTTGCTAAATGCATGAATGATCGTTTGATCATTGATGGGAGGAATGTTTTTGATAAAGAGGTCGTTAAACAGCACGGGTTTTATTATTTAGGAGTAGGTCGGTAGAGGTGTGAGTTAAATATGGATATTTTTTCACTTCCAGGTTGGTTCATTAGTCGAAGCAGGCGGATAAAGCGTGCGGTTACGCTGCTATTTGATTTTATTGTTATTACGTTGGCTTTATGGGTATCCTTCTCACTACGGCTAGGTGAGTTTTATTGGCCCGAAGGCAGCGTAATTTGGTTGTTTGCTGTTGCGCCTTTTATAGCAACACCTATTTTTATTAGATTGGGCTTGTATCGAGCGATTATTA
This sequence comes from Cycloclasticus pugetii PS-1, assembly GCF_000384415.1. Classification (NCBI taxonomy): domain Bacteria; kingdom Pseudomonadati; phylum Pseudomonadota; class Gammaproteobacteria; order Thiotrichales; family Piscirickettsiaceae; genus Cycloclasticus; species Cycloclasticus pugetii. The sequence goes on along the minus strand of NZ_ARVU01000001.1, from coordinate 2,086,827 downwards.
GATATATTGGCTTTCACTCTTTATGGGTTGTGGTTAAGGCGGTCTCTCTTTATAGCTTGCTTATTGCTTTTTTTGTTGTGTTGGCGAATATTGAAGTTGTGCCGCGTTCAGTTCACATTATTAATTGGTTGGTGGCTCTCCTTATGGTTGGTGGAAGTCGAATGGTGGTGCGTTGGTGGCTGGCAGGGTTGGCTCCTGCGAATGTAAATGCAGCTCGTAATGTGGTCATTTATGGTGCGGGCTCGTCAGGTATGCAAGTGCTTGGGCAACTAAATGTAAAAAGTGGTATGAAAGTAGTGGCCTTTATTGATGACGAGCCATCACTTCATCGGCGGCAAATGGGTGATGTTCGTGTGCACCCGTTCTCACATTTGAGCCGACTTATTGAGCGACATGGAGTGAAGGATGTGTTATTGGCGATGCCCTCAGTGTCACGGTCTCGCCGTAACCAAGTTATTGCTTTGTTGGAGCCTTACCCAGTAACTGTGAAAACGTTACCAACATTAGCTGAAATTGCCGAGGGTGAAGTAACGGTTGATGATATAAGAGACGTTGAAATTGAAGATTTATTAGGCCGTGATCAGGTATTGCCTAATAAATCTTTGATGGCGAAAAACATACATAATAAAGTTGTGATGGTAACGGGGGCAGGTGGCTCAATCGGAGCTGAACTGTGTCGTCAAATCTTGCAGCAAAAGCCAAAAGAGATTGTTTTATTTGAACATAGCGAGTTTGCTCTTTATATGATAGAGCATGATTTAAAAAATCAGCCGATCAGCGAAGAAGTGGTCATTAAGCCTGTCTTGGGGTCGGTAACGGATTCAGATCGAGTTTTATTAGCTTGTCAGGCGGCGCACGTTGAAACGGTATATCATGCTGCAGCCTATAAGCATGTGCCATTAGTTGAGAAAAACCCAAGAGAAGCAATTAAAAACAATATTCTGGGGACCTTATATACAGCTGAGGCAGCATTAAAGTCGAAGGTTAAGGACTTTATACTGATCTCAACAGATAAGGCTGTGCGGCCTACTAATACGATGGGGGCTTCAAAAAGAATGGCTGAATTGGTTTTGCAGGCATTAAGTAATAAGCATAGAGGCGTATCTGCAACACAATTTGCGATGGTGCGTTTTGGCAATGTGCTCGGCTCGTCAGGCTCCGTCATTCCTCTGTTTAAGAAGCAAATAAAAGAAGGTGGTCCAGTGACTGTGACGGACCCTAAAATTATTCGTTACTTTATGACAATCCCTGAGGCAGCCCAATTGGTTATACAAGCGGGTGCCATGGCAAAAGGTGGCGATGTGTTCGTTTTAGACATGGGCGAGCCTGTTAAAATATTAGAATTGGCAAAGCGAATGATTCATTTAAGTGGACTAGAAGTTAAAGAAGATGATACGCCGCACGGAGACATCGAAATAAAGTTCACCGGGTTACGCCCGGGTGAAAAGCTGTATGAAGAGTTATTGATCGGTAATGATGTGAAAAATACAGACCATGAAAAAATCATGCGGGCTAATGAAAGTATGATTCCTTGGGAAGAGCTGAATATTCTTATTAGACGTTTGCAGCAAGCGATTAATGACAATGATGATGTTGAAATTAGAGCGGTATTATCAGAAGCAGTGGTTGGTTATAAACCACAATGTGCTATTGCGAATGTGCTTCATTAGACGGTTTTAGTTCGATTTTATAAAGTTTTGTAACTTAACATTGTGATTTAGATAAAAAATAGATAGAATACGCGGCTCTTTGATAGACCCGCATCTCGAGTGAGTGGAATTAAGAAATGAAAACATTTAGCGCAAAAACAGAAGAAGTAGAACACGATTGGTATGTTGTTGATGCCGAAGGTAAAGCGCTGGGGCGCTTAGCCACAGAAATAGCACGCCGTTTACGCGGTAAGCATAAGCCTGAATATACACCTCACGTTGATACGGGCGATTACATTGTTGTCATTAACGCTGAAAAAATTGGTGTGACAGGCAATAAAGAAAAAGACAAGATGTATTATCATCACACAGGTTACATTGGTAACTTAAAGTCTGTTTCTTTAGGTAAGCTTCGTGAAACACACCCAGAGCGTATCATCCAATCAGCTGTTAGAGGCATGTTGCCGAAAAACACATTGGGTCGAAATATGTTCAAGAAAATGAAAGTATTTGTTGGCGCTGAGCATACGCATCAAGCCCAACAACCTAAAACATTAGAACTATAACAAGAGTTTATTATCATGGCACAAACCCAATATTATGGAACTGGTCGTCGTAAAAGTTCAGTTGCACGTGTTTTTGCACGTCCTGGCAAAGGCGAGATTAAAATTAACAATGCAACGCTAGATACTTATTTTGGCCGCGAAACTGATCGTATGATTGTTCGTCAGCCACTAGAAACAGCAGAAGCAATGGAGAAATTTGACCTTCTTATCACTGTAAAAGGTGGTGGAACATCAGGTCAAGCCGGTGCTATTAGATTGGGGATTACCCGCGCATTAATGGAGTTTGATGGCGAGTTACGTCCTGCCCTTCGCAAAGCAGGTTTTGTAACACGTGACTCACGTGAAGTTGAGCGTAAAAAAGTTGGTCTTCACAAAGCGAGAAAACGTCCTCAGTACTCAAAACGTTAATCGTATTGATTCAAATAAGAGCGAAAGTTCTTACCGTTTTAAAAAAAGCCCATTATTAAAATGGGCTTTTTTTGTGCAAAAGGAAAAGAAATCGGTGTGTTGGTATCTTTTTAAAGGTTGGTCTATACTTCAAACATGATTATTTAGATACTGATTGATGGCAGACTATAAAGAGAAGTATAGGCGTGCATTAAAAGAGCTGGATGAGTCCGAGCAAAAGGCGACGGATAGTATTCAGGCGTTGTATCAAGTACTAATGTCGATATTAAAAGGAGTTAAAGGGCACCATAAGGCAATAGATAAAGCGATTAACTCGTTACCTAGGAATACGCCCAATGGTGAAGGAGCACCTGTTGAAGCATTAAGTCGTGTAAGAGACTTAGTGATAAGCTATTTTGATAAAGACGATTTACGTTCAGCAATTACCACGTTAGATATTCTGTTAGAAAATTTAAAAATGTCAGATGTATTGGGTGATGATGTTGAAATCTTGCAAAAAGATGCCGCTAAGATTCGTACTCCAAATGAGTTAAAAGCTTTTACCCGAAAAGTCGTTAATTTAATAGTTGGGGCGCTTTTTGATAATAGTGGTCCTTCAATTAAAGCTTCTTTAAACGGATTAAAGGGTGATCTAGCACGTCAATTAGGAAGTCTTGAAGCATTAGACGCCGGGCTTGCAGAGTCGATTAAGGTGGCTGGGTTGCATAAAGATATTGAGAGGATGGCTAACTTATCTGACCTTAGTACTTTTCATAAAGAAACTTTTGATGTGCTAGGAAACGGCATTGTAAACAAGAATGAGCTCATTGTTGAGTTCTCTGGGCTTGTTGAAACAGTTATTCATAAGTTGGCTGAACTTTCTTCAGATCTTAGGCAAGCAGGAGCTGAAGAAGCAGATGAATTAAAAGATCGATGGCGGTTGACTGAGTTGATGGGTGGTCAGGTTAAAACATTGCAAGAGTCGGTGTTGCAAGCAGATAATTTAGCGTTATTAAAGGCCTTGCTGATCAAACGCCTTGCTGAGTTTAGTCAAACAGTCTCTGAATTTACCGAGGTAGAAAGGCGTCGAGTAGATGAAGTCGAAGGGTATGCATTTTCCGTAGCGAATAAATTAAAAAAAATGGAGTTACAAGTACAAGAGCTGAAATTATCGCTAATACAAGCACATGAAGAAGCACTGGTTGATGTGTTGACGGGGGTTGCAAATAGGCGAGCGTTTGATGAGCGTATTAGGCTCGAGTACGAGCGCTGGAAACGAAATGCAGAGCCTTTGGTGTTGGCCGTGTTAGATATTGACCGTTTTAAAAAAATTAATGATACGTATGGGCACTCTGTAGGTGACAAGGTGTTATGCACGATTAGCCAGTTAATTAATAAGCAGGTACGAGAAAGTGATTTCTTTGGTCGAATTGGCGGCGAAGAATTTGCTGTTATTTTTACAGGTAGTGACCTTGATAGTGGGTTAAAAAGGTTAGAGCAATTTCGAAAAAGTGTAGAAGATTGTAAGTTTGGTTATCAAGGTAAACGACTTACAATAACAATGTCTGTTGGTTGTGCCGAGTTTGCTCCTGGAGATACGGTAAGTGATGTCTATGGAAGGGCTGATCAGGCCTTGTATAAAGCTAAAAGTTTAGGAAGGAACCAATGCTTGAGTGAGCGGGCAATATAATCCTTAAATGTTTGGCGTAGTTAGCGGCGCGCTTGTAATGTCGTTATGGCTTGATGAGTGCTTAAAAAAATATTTTCCGTGCCTATCTTTTTTAGAAACTCAGTATCTTTCAGCTTATCCATAACCGGACCTTTTATTTCAGCTAAGTGTAGCTGAATGTTGGCTTTTTCAAGTCGGTAAAGAATGTCACTTAAGGATTGTAGCGCGCTGGTGTCAATAAAGCTTATCGACTGACAAATAAGTACAATATGGTTAATCGACTGGTTGTCCGCAACCAACCCCATAATATTGTCTTCAAGGTAGTTTGTGTTAGCAAAATAAAGGTTTTCGTCAACGCGTATGGCAAGAATTTCTTTATCCGTTTTTACTTTATAGCGCTTGATGTTTCTATAATGCTCAGAGTTTCCCACTTGCCCAACTACAGCAATATGAGGTTGGCTGCTTCTATGTAGGTATAAGCCAATAGAGATAATAATGCCAGCCAGAATGCCGCTTTCTACATTAATAAATAACACAGTAAGAAAAGTTATTAACATCAAAGTGGCCTCTGTACGGTCGTAGCGCCATGTGTGTTTAAGGGTGTGTGTGTCAATGAGAGGTAGTACGGCAAATATAATAACTGCACTGAGTGCAGCCTTTGGTAAAAAAAAGAATAAGGGTGTTAAAACAGACAGAGTCAAACCAACTAAACAAGCCGTAATAATAGACGCCAAGGGGGAGTTAGCGCCGGCGGTGAAATTAACCATCGAACGACCAAAACCTCCAGCTACTGGATAGCCACCACTAAGAGCTGATGAGACATTGGCAGCACTGAGTCCTAAGAGTTCCTTATTCGCATCGATTTTTTGTCGTTTCTGCCCAGCCATGGATTTTGCAATAGAAACACTTTCTAGATAACCAATTAAAGCGATAAGCAGAGCAGAGGGAAGGAGTTGTTTAAATAGTTGCTCATCGTAATTAGGCAGAATAATATGAGGAAGCCCTGGTGGAATATAACCAACCACGGATACCTCAAATCGTGTATTTAAATGGAAATAATAAACAACAAGAGTGCCAGTAACGGCAACAATAAGAGGGCCCGAATTCGATATAAACTTTATGCTGTTAGGGTTAAATGCTCTTTTCTTTAAGAGGTTTGCTAAAGGGCCTTTAAACCACCATAGAAGCATTAAGCTGCAAACTCCGAGGATGCTTGTTACTAGGTGTCCTTGGGGAAGTTGGGTAACGATATGGGTTATAGCCTGGTAAGGGGCGAGCCCTTCGGTGATGTTTAAACCAACAATATGTTTTACTTGGCTTAAGGCGATAATGATAGCTGAGGCGCTAATAAACCCGGAAACAACGGGGTGACTTAGAAAATTTATAATACTACCTAACCTAGCTGCTCGCATTAATAGCAATATGATGCCAGTTAATAAAGCCAGAGTGTTTGCTGCGTTTATTACTTCGTCAATATTGCTGATGCCTAATTCGGCGATAGTGGCGCCTGTCATTAACGACATAATACCGACCGGCCCAATGGCCAATGTTCGACTACTGCCGAAAGCGGCGTATAAAATGATTGGAAGAACGGATGAATACAGGGCTACTTCGGCGGGGAGCCCTGCCAACAGACCATAGGCCATAGATTGAGGAATAAGGACAATAGCAACAATGACGCCAGCAATTAAATCCCCCTTTAATTGAGCGGTTTGGTACGTCTTGATCCAGCTTGGTAGAAGCATGATGTAAAACCTTATTGCGCCGTATTTTTATCATTCGTAACGCACCTGAGCTAAATGCAGGGGTAACGTTCTTTGACAGGATTTATAGGTATATTAAATTAGCATAAATATATAATAACTTTATTAAGCTGTTGTTTAAAATTGACTTCAATCATTTTTTTTGCTGCAATGCAATAAAATTATAATAAAATCAATCAGTTAAAAAATATATATTGTTGCTTTTTTGCAAAAACACTGTATTATTCATTTTAAGAGCAAGGAGAGGGGAAAGACAGTTTCTTTTGTAGTTAGAAGAGCTGCATAAAAAATAATAATAAAAATAAAAACTAGGGGGCTTTTAGCCCCTTTTTTTTGCCTGAAATAAATGTCCTGGAGGCTTTGGTTTAAAGCGTTAAGGTTTGGGTCCCCTGTTCACTGGCAAGCAAAACAGTATCAGCCGACCGGTTAGCGAATAGGCCAGTTGTTACAACACCGGTAATGTTATTGAGTGTGTTTTCCAGTTTCATTGGCTCTAAAATATCTAAACGGTGAATATCTAAAATGACGTTGCCGTTATCAGTAATAAAATTTTCTCGCCAGACGGGCTGACCACCAAGTGCTGATATGGTTCGAGCCACATAACTTCTAGCCATCGGAATGACTTCTACAGGTAGCGGAAATTTGCCCAATCGAGAGACTAACTTGCTGTGGTCGGCAATACAAATAAAGTGTTTGCTGGCGGCGGCAATAATCTTTTCACGGGTCAAGGCACCACCGCCTCCTTTTATGAGTTCTAAATTCGTATTAATTTCATCGGCTCCATCAACATAAATATCTAAAGTGCCCACGGCATTTAAATCAAGAACCGGGATGCCTAAAGCCAATAATCTTTCTGTGCTGGCCTCTGAACTTGAAACGGCACCTTCAAATTGATGCTTAAGAGGAACCAATAAATCAATAAAGTGGTTGACCGTTGAGCCGGTACCAACGCCTAAAATACGGCAGTTCTTTACGTACGGGATAGCGGCTTGTGCGGCTAGTTTTTTTAAGTCGTCTTGCATGAGTAAAAGATTGGCGTTAGTTGTTAAGAAGTATTCGTATGATATATCGCATCTAAGCGTAGTTAGAAGCTATTTAATCATCATTTTTTATAATGCATCGGATGAGTCGCCTAGTAGGCGTTGTTTTGCCTTGGCTGAAAAGCAGACCACTCCAAGCTCTGTGACGATGGCATCTAATGGAACATCCCAGGCTTCAGGCTTAATAGTATCAACCATTTGCAGGCTATAAGCGATACCCACTAAGAGCGGTTTTTTTTTGCATGCCGGACTCAACATAAAATTGAGTGTACGGTCATAGTAGCCGCCACCCATACCTATGCGATGGCCTAGCTGGTCAAAACCCACTAAAGGAATGAGTATGCTGGTTAATAATTTAGCAGGTAAATAGAGCTGTTTGGCAGGCTCGGGGATATTGAATCGATTGTTTTCCAATGGATCGCCCCATAGATAAGAAGAGAATCTAAGTCTTTGCTTATTTAAAGCCGGGAGATAGTGTTTGCAGCGGGTCTTTGAGCAAGCTTGTATGAATAAATCGAGTGTTGGTTCACCATCATTAGCGAGGTAACTCGCAACACTTGAGGAGCGAAGAAGAAGCCCTGTTTTTAACAAATGTTGGTTGATACTGTAATCAAATCGGGCTCTATCAGAGGTCGAAATAGTGTTACGTCTGCGTCGTAATGATTGTCTTAAGGAAGGTATTAATTGGGTCATAAAATAGGGCGCTTCCCGCCAGTGCCGTATTCAGGTTTCTACCTTGAACCGATAGGTTCAAGTGGGAGTCGGACATTTGCATTAGGCTTCTCTATGTAGAGCGTGCACACCAACAAAATGATCTGTCTTCCCGGGTAGGTAATTAGGTCCAAGGGCATTTCACCTTAACTCGAACACCGCAGGAAACGCACTGACAGTGTAACCCTATGAAAAAAAATTAACAGTATATTTTTTACATTTAAAGAGAGATAAAAAATATTTTTATTATTTTACAGCTGATCAAGATGTTTTCTAAAGAGTGTAAAGCCGCTTCGTTTTGCAGCTAAGGTTAAACAGATTGCGGTTGATATCGTATGAAGCCTATCTAATTTAATGAGTAGGGCAAATTAAAGTTAAAGTAGGAAAACTATTTACCGAAGGCGTCTATGGCAAAGTCTAGTTTATTTTGAAGGGCGATTATTTTGTCACTAATATTTAAAGAGGCGCCGCTTTTTTTTTGGTTTTCAACTAAAAAATCATGTGTGATATTGAGGCCAGCCATTACGGCTATGCGGTCTAAGCCTACTACTCGTCCGGATTTTTTAATGCTTTGCATTTTTTCATCTAAAAACCGAGCAGAAGACTCAAGCCCTGCTCGCTCATTTTCAGAGCAGCTGACTCGGTATTCTTTATCTAGTAGGTGTAAGGTGACAGTCGTGGAAGTTGACATGCTTATATTTCCATTAATTTAAGCCTAGAAATCATTGACTCAATACGCGTTTTAGCTTTTTCAGTTTTATCCATTAAAGCACTGCGTTGTTGAATGAGATCGGCTTGCTGGCTCTTGAGTTGTTGGTTTTCTTCATGCAGGTTTTGGCACACTTGAACAAGTGCGTCAATTTTCTGCTCAAGGTGTTGCAAGTCAATTTCTGGGTTTTGTTCTTTATTCACAAGATAAATAGTAGGTGTGATTGCTGAGAAGGTCAATACCGTTAGTAATATAGTCGGTAAGTTTTGGTGCCTCGGTCACGTAATGATAGCATAGCCACATTGATAAATTGTTTGGAGTGGGCAGTGAAACGTTTAGGTAATTATGAGGATTTGCAGTTAATTTTTGATGAGCATGATGCTGGTATGAATGTGTCTGAAGCACATGGCTTGGCGTCAGGCATGCTATGTGTGCAATTTGATGCAGACTTTAATCGTTGGATAAGTGCAATATTTGATACGGAAGATCAGCTAAAAGCCTTAACGAATGAGGATAAGCAAGGCTTAATTGGTTTGTTTCAAGGTACATTGGAATTGCTCAAAACCGATGAGTTTATTTTTGACTTGTTGCTACCCGATGAGGAAGAACGGATTGGTGTGCGGGCAGTTGCCATGAGTGAATGGTGCCAGGGTTTTTTATATGGCGTGGCTTATATGGGGGTCGGTGATGATAAAGATTGGAGTGAGGACTGTAGAGGCATATTAAGAGATTTAATGGAGATTTCACGTTTAGATGCCGACAACTCAGATGAGTCAGATGAGCAAGCGTTTATGGAGTTACAAGAATACGTGCGGATGGGCGTGCAAATTTTAATGCAAGAACTGCAACCAGATAGCGATTCATCAACGGAACAACCAACGCTTCACTAGCGAGATATAAAGGAGGCTTTGTGATAGAAGAGCAAAAAGAATTTGCCCGTAGAAGGCAGCAATTTTTACGCATGGTGGGTGAAGGGAATATTGCGGTGATCGCCAGCGCATCTATTATGCAACGTAATAGCGATGTGGAATTTCATTTTCGTCAAAACAGTGATTTCTTTTATTTAAGCGGTTTTGATGAGCCTGAATCGGTGATTGTGTTTGTACCAGGTAGGGAACAAGGCGAGTATGTTTTATTTTGCCGAGAATATGATGAGAAAACCGCTTTATGGGTAGGGGCGAGTGCGGGCTTAGAAGGCGCGGTTCGTGATTATGCTGTAGATGATGCATTTCCGATTGATGATATCGATGATATTTTGCCTGGCTTATTGGAAAATAAAAATCGGTTGTATTTCCCAATGGGGGCACAGCCTGATTTTGACCAACAATTGATGGATTGGTCTCAGCAAGTAAGAGGCCGCTCTAGGGCAGGGGTATCAGCACCCGCAGAATTTATTTCGTCAGATCATATTTTGCATGAAATGCGGCTTATAAAGTCAGCACAAGAAATTAAATGGATGAAAAAGGCGGCAAAAATATCAGTTAAAGCACATATTAAGGCTATGCAATCTTGTCGTCCGGGGATGTATGAATATCAAGTTGAGGCAAACCTTAAGCACTGTTTTATGAGTCATGGCGCACAGCAAGAAGCCTACCCAGCGATTGTCGGTGGTGGGCATAATGGATGTGTTCTGCATTACATAGATAATAATGCCGTATTAAATGATGGTGATTTATTGTTGATTGATGCGGGTTGTGAGTGGAAAAAATATGCATCTGACATTACCCGAACTTTCCCCGTAAATGGTGTGTTTAATGAAGAGCAAAAAGCGCTCTATCAATTAGTGTTAGATGCCCAGTACGCAGCTATAGAGCAAGTTAAACCCGGTAATCATTGGAACGACCCGCATGATGCTGCGGTTGAGGTGTTAACAAAAGGTTTGGTTAGGCTTGGTTTATTGCAAGGTAGCTTGTCAACATTGATTAAAAATGAGGCCTATAAGCCGTATTATATGCATCGTACAGGGCATTGGTTAGGGATGGATGTGCACGATGTTGGGGATTATAAATTAGATGATCAATGGCGCTTGCTGGAGCCCGGCATGGTGTTGACCGTTGAGCCTGGTTTGTATATTCACCCAAATGCTAACGACGTCGATAAAAAGTGGCGTGGGATTGGGATACGCATTGAAGATGATGTGCTTGTCACTAAAAAAGGGCATGAAGTGTTGACTGATAGTGTGCCTAAAGAAATTAAAGACATCGAGTCGCTGATGAGCAAGGTTAATGACGACTGATTACGATCTTATTATTATTGGCAGTGGGATGGTCGGTGCGTGTCTAGGTTTGGCGCTGAGCCAGACATCGCGCCGTGTTGCTATTGTAGAGGCAAAGACCATCGATGAAAAACAAGCCGATAGTGTAGGGAAAAGAGCAATAGCCTTGTCTTGGGGTAGTAGGGAAATTCTTGAACGGTTAAATAGTTGGCAAGAGCTGAGTGATGAAGCGATGCCAATACGGCATATACATGTTTCCGATAAAGGACGTTTTGGTAAAACGAGACTGTCAGCACAAAACCAGCAGGTTGAGGCGCTGGGGTATGTGGTAGAGGCTAGGTGCATTGAGTCGGTTGTTTCGACCAGGTTGGCAGCTACCACGGTTGATGTTTTATCGCCGGCAACGCTAAGTGATTATACGGTTAATGACAACGGTGTAGAGGTGATTGTTAGTGTTAATGGGAAAGAGCAAACACTGTCTTGCAAACTATTAGTTGGTGCGGATGGCGGGCTGTCAAAAGTTCGTCAACTAGGCCCTTTTGAATTAAAAGAATATCCTTATGATCAGCAAGCGATCACGGGCTTAATACATGTTGAGTCAGATGAAAATGACGTTGCTTATGAGCGGTTTACTAGCGAAGGTCCAATTGCGATGTTGCCGCATTTTGATGGGCTTTATTCGTTAGTTTGGACAATGCCGTCTAGTATAGCCGAACAGGTGAAAAACCTATCAGAGGACGCTTTTCTGCAGAGGTTGCAATTACGCTTTGGGCAGTGGTTAGGGGAGTTGTCGCTAGCGGGAAGCTGCCAAATGTTTCCATTGAGTCTGTCGCATGTCCCGCAGAATATTTCAAATCGAGTAGTGTTGATTGGTAATGCTGCACACCAACTTCATCCAGTGGCGGGGCAAGGGTTTAATCTTGGCCTGCGTGATGCAGCCATGTTAGCAGGGGTGATCATCTCAGCGCAGCAAGATGAGGAGCTTGATGATGTGCTTGAAGTCTATGCGCGACATCGCAAAACAGACCAAGCATTAATAACAGGGTTTACCGACAGTGTGATTAAATTATTTTCAACAGATAACGCGGCGCTGAGTGTGATGCGAAATAGTGGTTTGTTAATGTTGGACAACATCCCCTTGTTGAAGAACGAGTTTGCGCGACAGGCTATGGGCTTAGGCGCTCCAATCGCAAGGTTAAAGGTCAGTTAATGAGCGAAAAAAAATACCAAGTAGCGATTATTGGTGGCGGCATAACGGGAGCAACAATGGCTTGTTTGTTGGCTGAAAAAGGCATCTCGGTTGCCCTGGTGGATGCTGGTGATCCATCTGCTGAATGGCCTCAGGAGAGTTATGATTTACGTGTTTCTGCACTCACCCTTGCCTCGATTAACGTGTTTAAATCATTAGGGGTTTGGGACGAGATTGTTCAATTGGGTGAGCAACCAATTGAAAAAATGTATGTGTGGGATCATTTCGGTAGTGGTGAGTTAGCCATCGATTCGGCCGAGGCTGGTGAAATGCAAATGGGTGCGGTGGTGGAAAATCGCATTACTGTCTTAGCGTTATGGAAAAAACTACAGCAGTTAAAAAGCTGCGATGTTTTTAAATTAACGCAGTTGATGAGTTTTGAGACTAATGAAGATGGTGTGTCGATTCAGTTGTCAAATAATACCCAGATCAACGCCCAGCTATTGGTGGGCGCTGATGGATCAAATTCTAAAATACGGCAACTAAGTGGAATAGAGCACTATGGTTGGAGTTATCAGCAAAAAGCGCTGGTGGCGACAATTAAACCGGAAAAACCACACCAAAATACTGCTTGGCAGCGGTTCTTGCCAGAAGGTCCTTTAGCTTTATTGCCTTTACGCGATGGTTTGATCTCTATTGTTTGGACATCGTCGGTGGAAACAACAGAAGGTTACTTAGCCTTGTCGGACTCGGATTTTTGTAGAGCGTTAGTAGAGGCGTCTGAGCAGCAGCTTGGTAAGCTTGAGTTGGTAAGCCAACGCGGAGCATTTCCATTAGCGTTACAGTTTTCATCGCAATATTGTCAGCAGAGAATGGTTTTGATTGGTGATGCGATTCACACCATTCATCCGCTTGCAGGGCAAGGCGCAAATTTGGGGCTCAAAGATGCTACGGTATTAGCCGATGTGGTGTTAAAAGCACATATAGCAAAACGCGATATAGCCAGTGAGCAAGTATTGCGACGTTATGAGCGTCAGCGTAAGGGCGACAATTTGTTAATGATGGGCATTATGGATGGCTTTAAACGGCTTTTCGCTGCAGATCAATCACTTATTAAGCTGACTAGAAGTTCGGGTATGGGTTTGATTAACCAGTCGGCGTTATTGAAAAACCAAATTTGCAAATATGCTATGGGGGTTTAAGTTCAATCAGTTGTCAGTAGGCCCGAAATAGACAGTGTGTGTTCGGCCGCCTTTCTGCCAATAGACGTTAAATATCCGCCATCTTTTTTGTCGATTAACCCTTTATCGAACAAGCGAGCGGCGGCATCAATAGTTGCTGGGCTAGCGTCGTGATGTATTTTTATGCCCTGCTCGGTATTGCTAAGATCGTACTGTATAAGGATGTTAAGTTCATCAATGAGTTCTTGGTTGAATTTCATTATTAATCCCCCTAAGTTGGACCGCATACATTCTTTTTAATGTGGGTGAAACAGTAACACTATTTTTCAGTGTGGGCAAAAAGATCCGATGGCTTGAAAATTTTTGTTGATGGAAATAGTGACTTTAGCAGGGTACAATGGATTATCAATTAACCTCTTTTGGGAGAGATCGGTATAACACCGACGCCGAAGGCGCAATTCGCTCGGAATCGCTCAGGCAAATGGACCATAAGAGAATTTACCGGCTTGCCGGTAATCAGTTGACTCTGGAGAGAGGTTAGGCGGATACGTTTAGCCCACCGAAGAGGCAAGAGGGCAAAAGCTCTTAAACTTTCAGGTTTTGGACAGAGGGGCGGCATGTGGTTTCCGCGTGCCGCCCTTTTTTTGTGCGGAGAAATTAGATGACTAAAAAGACAATTTTAAATGATGCGCACCGTGAACTGGGTGCCCGAATGGTGGATTTTGGTGGCTGGGATATGCCAGTAAATTATGGTTCGCAAATAGATGAACACCATGTGGTCAGACAATCGGTTGGCATGTTTGATGTGTCGCATATGACTGTTATTGATATTAATGGCGCGCAAGCGAAAGCTTTTTTACAATACCTGTTAGCGAATGATGTGGCGAAGCTAGCTCGACAGGGAAAAGCTTTATATAGTTGCATGCTGAATGAAGCAGCGGGCATTATTGATGACCTTATTGTTTATTTTTTAGACGATAATAATTATCGTCTAGTGGTTAATGCTTCAACGCGAGAGAAAGATTTAGCGTGGATTGAAAAGCAAGCCGACACATTTGAAGTGACCGTGACTGAGCGGCCTCAATTGGCAATGATTGCAGTACAAGGTCCAAAGGCTCGTCAAAAAGTTTGCCCATTATTACCGGAGCGGTTAGGGCTGTCGGCAGCTGAAATTAAACCATTTAGTGCCTGTTGGTATGGTGAGTGGTTTATTGGCAGAACCGGCTACACCGGAGAGGATGGCTTTGAGATTATACTGCCCGAAGAGAAAGCAGAAGGTTTTTGGAAACAGTTAATCGAAGTGGGTGTTAAACCGTGTGGTTTGGGCGCAAGAGATACGTTAAGGCTGGAAGCAGGTATGAATTTATACGGTCAAGATATGGATGAAAGCAAACATCCTCTAGAGTCTGGCTTAGCATGGACGGTAGCCTTTCAACCTGAAAACCGTCACTTTATTGGCCGTTCAGCGCTTGAGACGATAAACGCTAACGGTGTCAGCGATCAGTTTGTAGGTCTGCTGCTAGAAGATAAAGGCATTCTCAGAGGGCATCAAAAAGTCGTCTTGCAAGATGGCTCTACTGGCGAAATAACCAGTGGCGGGTATTCGCCGACAATGGAACGTTCTATTGCGCTGGCACGTGTACCAGCAAATATTGCTGAAACATGTAAAATTGATATTCGTGGCAAACTTAAAACGGCAAGGGTAGTCAGCCCTTGTTTTGTTCGTCATGGGGACGTACAGGTAACGTTATAACAACATCAAGCGAAATTCGCTTAAACGAAATAAGTGCCCTTGGGGACAAAGAGAGGAAAAAACATGTCAAATACACCTGATGATAGAAAATATGCGGATTCTCATGAATGGGCATTACTGGAAGCCGATGGTAATATTCGCGTTGGGATAACCGATCATGCGCAAGAACTATTGGGAGATTTAGTTTTTGTTGAGTTACCTGAGGCTGGTCAAGCTGTTGGTAAAGGCGATGAGTGCAGTGTTGTTGAGTCGGTAAAGGCGGCGTCAGATATCTATAGCCCCGTAACAGGGGAAATTGTAGCGGTTAATGACGCATTAGAAGATAGTCCAGAAGCAATTAATGAGTCACCATATGACGAGGGTTGGATTTTTGTCGTAAAACCAACTGATGCCAGTGAGCTGGATGATTTATTGGCTGCTGAAGGCTACGAAAACTTAATCGACGACGAGTAATAATATGCCCTTTATTCCCCATTCAGAGCAAGATATCGAACAAATGCTATCGGTCATTGGCGCGGATAGTATTGAAGACTTGTTTGATGAAATCCCGGCAAATTTACGGTGTGGTGATTTAGAGAAAATCCCACAAGGTATGAACGAGATGGAAGTGACTCGTCTACTTCGAGACCGTGCGGCACAAGATGGCTTGCCATTATGCTTCTTAGGTGCCGGTGCTTACGAACACCATATACCTGCTGCTGTTTGGGAAATAACCACGCGCGGTGAGTTTTATAGTGCGTATACACCCTATCAAGCCGAAGCTTCGCAAGGAACCTTACAGTTGTTGTATGAATTTCAGTCGATGATGGCCAGTTTAATGGGCATGGATGTATCAAATGCATCGCTGTATGACGGTGCTTCGGCACTCGCTGAGGCTGTTCTAATGGCGGTGCGTGCGAATAAAAAGTCTAAATCACGGAAAATATTAATGCCGGTGACGACGAACCCTGTGTATCGTTCAGTAACAGAGGCGATTGTCAACAATCAAGATATTGAGCTGGTGGCCGTGCCGTATGATTCAGAAACGGGCCAAACTGATTTAAATGCGCTCGACTCGTTTTCAGGCGAAGATTTTTCTGCCTTGGTGATTCCCCAGCCTAACTTTTTTGGTGTGATAGAAAACGTAGATGCTTTAACTGCATGGGCAGCTGAGAATAAAATGCTGTCAATCGCTGTGGTTAACCCAGTAGCAATGGCATTGTTAAAACCACCAGGTGAGTGGGGGCAAACAGGTGTTGATATTGTTTGTGGGGAAGGCCAGCCACTGGGTGTTCCGTTGGCGTCAGGCGGGCCGTATTTTGGCTTTATGTGCTGTAAACAAAAGCATGTTAGACAAATGCCTGGTCGAATTATTGGTCGGACAACAGATCTAGATGGTAAAGAAGGGTTCACCTTAACCTTGCAGGCCCGCGAGCAGCATATTAGGCGTTCAAAAGCGACATCAAATATTTGTACAAACCAAGGGTTATTGGTAACAGCGGCTACTATTTATATGTCCTTGCTTGGTCCAGAGGGACTTAAAAAAGTAGCACTCAATTCACATAAAAACACCCAACTTTTACGCAATCGCTTGCAAGCTATAAAGGGTGTGAAAACAGTGTTTAATGCTCCCAACTTTCATGAATGCGTTCTTCAGTTGGACATGGACGTTAAACAATTAATTGATACGTTGGCGCGAGAGCACCATATTTTGGCTGGTTTTGAAGTGTCTGCGCATTACCCTGAATTAGGTAATGCCTTGATGGTTTGTGCTACTGAAACACGCACAGAAAACGACATTGAGCAATTTGCAACGACGCTCGATACATTATTAAACGGATAGGAGAAATAACCATGGCAACAATTACACTACAAAGTAATGAGATTCATACAAACGGCGATGTTCCTGCAGTGGGTTCAAACGCGCCAGACTTCAGCCTAACAACCAAAGAGTTGGCCGATGTATCGCTCGCAGATTATGCCGGTAAAAAGAAAATAATTAGCATTGTGCCAAGCTTGGACACACCAACTTGTCAGCTATCAACCAAAAAATTGAATGAATACGCTAAGAGCCACCCTAATACAGTGATTCTTGTTGTATCGGCGGATTTACCATTTGCAATGTCGCGCTTTTGTGGCGACGAGGGCTTAGAAAATGTCGTTACCTTGTCAATGATGCGCGATCGTAACTTCGCAAAAGATTATGGTGTGCTGATTGGTGATGGACCGCTGAAAGGTATTACAGCGAGAGCGTTAATTAGTTTAGATGAAAACAATAATGTAAAAACGTCAGAATTGGTGGCTGAAATTGCCGATGAGCCGGATTACGAGACAGCATTAGCCGCACTATAAAAGAGATAAATTTGACATGCTGATATTCGAGCAATCGCACAGTGGGCGGGCGTCAAACGCTCAGTTGCCGCAAGATAATGATGCTTTGGCTTCATTGCCTGCAGACGCCTTAAGAACCTCCAAGCCAAATTTACCTGAGGTTTCAGAAATGCAGGTGGTGCGTCATTTTACGCGCTTATCTCAGAAAAACTTCTCGATAGATACGCATTTTTACCCGTTGGGTTCTTGTACGATGAAATACAACCCACGCGCCTGCAATACGCTAGCGAGTTTACCTGAATTTACTGGGCGGCACCCACTTGGGCCTAGCTTGCACGGTCAGGGGTTTTTATCGTGTATGTATGAACTACAAGGCATGTTAAAAGAGGTTACAGGGATGCAGGCAGTCTCTTTGTCTCCTGCGGCCGGTGCTCAAGGTGAGTTCGCGGGTGTGGCGATGATTAAAGCCTATCACGATGAGCGTAATGATACGGCGCGTTGTGAAATCTTAGTCCCTGATGCGGCACATGGTACTAACCCAGCATCGGCTGTTATGTGTGGTTATAAAGTGCGAGAAATCCCCACTGGAAAGAATGGTGATGTTGATATTGAGGCGCTAAAAGAGGCGATTGGCCCGCAAACTGCGGGCATTATGCTGACAAATCCAAGTACGTTAGGTGTCTTTGATCGTAAAATAAAAGAGATCGCTGGCATTGTGCATGATGCCGGGGGGTTGTTGTATTACGATGGGGCTAACTTGAATGCCATTTTGGGTAAAGTACGCCCCGGTGATATGGGTTTTGATGTGATTCATATGAACTTGCACAAAACGTTCTCTACACCACATGGTGGTGGTGGGCCAGGGGCAGGGCCAGTAGGTGTCAGCAAGCGCTTGAAACCGTACTTGCCAGTACCAATTGTTGGTAAGAAAGAAGGGCAGTACGTGTTATTAGATGAACAAGATTGCCCTAAGACGATTGGTCGCTTGTCTGCTTTTGCAGGTAATGCGGGTGTTTTGTTACGAGCTTATATCTATGCAAAAATGCTCGGTAGAGAGGGGATGTCACGTGTTGCAGACTTTGCGACCTTGAATGCAAACTATCTATTGAAACGTTTAATGGCGGCAGGTTATGACGCTGCATACCCTGAGCGGCGTGCTACACACGAATTTATTCTAACGCTTAAAAAACAAGCAAAAGAACTTGATGTAACGGCGATGGATGTGGCGAAACGTCTCTTGGATTATGACTTCCATGCGCCAACAACCTACTTCCCATTGTTAATACCTGAGTGTTTGTTAATTGAGCCAACAGAAACTGAAGCTAAAGAAACGCTCGATGAATTTGTCGACACGATGGCGAAAATTTTAGATGAAGCAAAAATGCAGCCAGAAAGCTTAAAAAATGCGCCTTATAGTCTACCTGTAAGACGCTTAGATGATGTCAAAGCGGTTAAACAGTTGGATGTAGTATGGCAGGAGTTAAACCAATGAGTGCTGTAGAGTCAAAGGATATAAATGCCGAAGCGGGTGCTGACATGAACGCTAAGCCTCAATCAGCATTAATTTGTGGCTCAATGGCATTTGATACGATTATGGTGTTTCCTGATAAATTTCAACACCATATATTGCCCGATAAAGTACATATGTTGAATGTATCCTTTTTTGTACCTGAGTTACGCCGTGAGTTTGGTGGTTGTGCAGGCAATATTGCTTATAACTTACATTTGTTGGGTGAAAACGCATTGCCCATGGCAACAGTGGGTAAAGATTTCGCTTCTTATGCGCAATGGATGCTTAAAACAGGCGTAAAGCAAGACTATCTAAAAGTGCTGGAAGATGACTTTACCGGTCAAGCTTATATCACCAGTGATATGGATGATAACCAAATTACTGCTTTTCATCCTGGCGCAATGGGACGCTCCGAGCTTAACAAGGTGCCTAGCGATGCGAATATAAGCATTGGAATAGTCTCCCCGGATGGTAAAGCAGGGATGATTGAACATGCTAAGCAATTTGTTGAAGCGGGTATTCCATTTGTTTTTGACCCGGGTCAAGGTATGCCAATGTTTGATAGCGATGAATTAAAAACGTTTATTGAACAAGCAACATGGGTGACTTTAAATGATTATGAAGCGGCGATGTTGCAAGAAAAGACGGGCCTTTCACCACATGAAATAGCTGAGCAAGTAGAGGCATTAATTATTACTAAAGGCGCAGAAGGGTCGTTGGTTTATACCAAGACGGAGCGTATCGATATTCCGCCTGCAAAAGCAACAGCATTGGTCGACCCCACAGGGTGTGGTGATGCTTATCGCGGTGGCTTGCTATACGGCTTGATGAATGGCTTGGATTGGGAAGTAACAGGGCGTATTGCGGGGCTAATGGGGGCGATTAAAATAGCCCATGCGGGTACGCAAAACCATGTTGTGACGCTAGATGAGCTCAAAATGCAGTATGCAGAACAGTTTGGCGGCTCATTTTAAAGAAGTTGTTATAAAAGGGGTGTAGGACGACCTATATCGTCGTGCAATGACGACATTAAGCCCTAAAGCTAACCAAGCCGTTATCAACAGCTGGTTAACAGTATTGGCTAACATGAGTCGCGAAATACACGACTCATATTAGCTATTGTTACAGCGAAGCGGTCATTTATTTTTTAAATGAGTTAAAAAATTGCTGAGTTGCTTCAATGTTGTTTGCCATTATTTTCTTAAAAGCGTTAGTAATGTGATAAAGGTCTGTTGGTTTGCCTTCAATAATTCGTTTATAGAAAATACCTGTTTCTTTTGTTGCTTTAGAGGCACCTTCAACAAGCGTTTCGTTTAGCTCGGTTGCGTGTGTAATGGCCTCTTTAGACTTGGTTTCTAGTTCATCTATGGTTGTCATAATCTGTTCCTTTGTTAAATGATGCGGTGCACAATATCTCATGCTATATCTTTTATGTCAACACAAGAATATAAATTTTATTGGCGTGCTGGGTCTCTAGTTAGCTTATGAAAACAGCTTGCTGAGGCTAGCCTAGCCAGTAGTTTTCACAGCCTTAAATGGCGGTTAATGGGCTATGCTGATAGAAAGGGAGGCTCTTCAAATACTAGAGCCTCCGTTGAAAGTTAAAGTTAAGAACTGACTGAAGAACAGTTACATTTTAGGTCTTTAATGAGCGCTTAATTGTTAATTAAGCTGCTGTGAAGCAGGTTTGACAATAAATTTGAATAATAAGGCAGTTATTGCAATGCTCCAGACGATAACAGCACCGCTGGGTAAATCAAATAATGATGAGCCAATTAAGCCAAACCCATAACCGGTGGCACCAATGAGAAAACCAATTAAGAGTGGTTTTTTATGCCCCAGGCTACCCAGTGCAGGAATAATTAAGCTCGCAAACACTAGATACACCCCGATCAGTTGAACAGAGTTGGTAACCGCTAACGCAAATAAAATGTAAAAAACAAGATTACCTAAGCGGTTTCGAAAGTTAAATAATAGCCAGACAATTAAGCAGGTTACCAAGGCCGTAGGTAAAAGTTGATCACTAGTGGTCCATAATATTTGACCGACCAGTAAGTCTTTCAGTGAATCACCGCCATGTGGGTTATTAGCAAGCAGCAAAATACTAGCGGTAGCGGCTAAGATAAAACTAATGCCAATAAGGGCTTCTTGGTGTTTTCCCCAGTGCTTTTCGGCCCAGCTTAAGCCTAATGCGCCGATTAAAGAAGCAGATAAAGCGGCGACTTGAACCTCCCAGCCATGTGCTTCCCAGCCAAAATGCCAGGCTACGATAACCCCTAAACCAGCCATTTGTGCAATAGCTAGATCAATAAAAATAATGCCGCGTTTTAGAACTTCTTGCCCAAGGGGGACATGCGTTGCGAGGACCAGTAGGCCGACAATAAATGCCGGCCCAATAATCGAAAGTTGAAGTCCTTCAATGTTCATGATGTAACATTTAATAATTGACTGAGGAGTCGATCAAACCAATTAATTAGAGTTTCATTATTATCAGGGCTGAGGGGTAAAGCAATGGCGGGGAGCGCCGTTTTACTGCTTAGCCAACGTGCCGATTTATCACTTTGGTAACTAGCATAAAGTAACATCTGAGCAGGTTCTTTTTTCAATGTGCTTAGTACCTTAGCAAGGTGAGTGCTACTTGCTGGAATACCGGGTTTTGGCTCTAGAGTTGCTACTTGCTTTAAACCTAACCAGCTTGATAGGTAGACCCAATTATTATGGCTTACAACGATAGGTTTATCGCGTAATGGTTTGCTTCGCTGTTCCCATTGCTGCATTGCCTGTTGCCATTGCTGAGTAAAGGTTGCTAGGTTGTGTTGGTAATATGCTTGATGAGAGGGATCAATCATTGCTAGCCTGTCAGCTAAGGCCACGGAGACTTGAGCGATGCGTTTAGGGTCTAGGTGAAAGTGAGGGTTTCCGGCAGCATGAATATCACCGAGACTACGATCAAGCACGGTTGGTTTGTCCATCAGGCTAACGTAGTCAGCAGCCATAAAATAGCCTGTTTGACCGACCTGCACATTAGGGTTAGCAGATTTACGTAGTAATAAAGGAAGCCAGCCTGTTTCGAGGTCTGCACCTGTGCAAACTAACAGGTCGGCGCGGCGCATTCTGGCAATCAGGCTAGGGCGTGCTTGTATATGATGAGGGTCTTGCATCGCAGTTGTAGCGCTGTTGACGTGTACTTTATCACCACCGAGAGCTTTAGTTAGCGCTGCCCATTCAGGTTCACATGCAAATATATTGAGTTCAGCGTGGGCGTAAAATGGGCTGAGCAGAGTGAGTAATAAAATAAATGTTTTTTTCCATGGATGTAACATAATTGTCTCCAAACAAATGAATGTCGCACAGGCACAAAAGGCCTGTGCGATTTGTTTTTAATATTGATGAGCGCCGTGACTGCCTAGGCTAGTAGTGTATTGTAAGAAAATCTGATCATCTGATTCCTGGTAGGATTTATCACGGTTAAATTGCAGCCGTATCCTAGAAAATTCACTCGGTAACCACTCGATCATTGCACTCATACGTTTAGGTTTAAAACCGTCGCTATCTAAGCCTGCTTCCATTAACACATCGTCATCGAATCCAGTGTTATCACTTTCTAACTGGTCATAACGAAGCCCTGCTCGCCACCGAGGTTTAAATTGATAAATAGTTTGTGCGTACCAGCCTTTTTGATGGCCGTCGAAGCTGGTTTCTTCTAGAGGTGGGCCACTGTTTAGCATGCTAATGGTGCCGTTTTCTTTACGGTCAAAATATTCAAACTGTACCTTAACATGTTGGTTTTTAGGGTTACCATTGGGCGCCCATTTGTAGACAAAATCAACAGCGTTTATTTTGCTATCGCCATCAAAAGATGGGGTTTCTTCAGCGCTATCTTCTTCACCATGGGCATGGCCACCACCTGTACGACCTTCTATGTTATTAGCTTGCCAATGACTTAAACCCAATTGCCAACTGTGTTCGATGCCGATATCACCACCGATGTTAGCAAATACTGTTGCTGCGCCAATACCACTTTGCTCGCCAGCGGATGGGAATTGGCTACCACTCATAATTTCTGCGCCTAACTGTAAAAAAGTATCGGTCGGTGCTATATAACTTAGTTGAATACCATCATCCCTAAGTTGGTCGCCAAATAAGCCGCGATAAATTAACGGCGCATCGGCAAAATCCCAAGTGTGAACATGGTGTTCATTCAGGTACCCCATGGCAGAAAAAAAACGACCGGCCTTGATAGTTAGGCCATTCCCTAAACCTAATGTCTGTATATAGGCTTCTTCTAGGTCTACTTCGGTGCTACCGTCATCATTATGAAAACCAAGAGTGGCTTTGCCATAAAACGTGTTGTCAATATTAGCGCTCATGACCAGTTCGCTTTCGCCCACTGCAAACCCTTGGCTACCTAGGCCAGATTCGCCACCGAGCATGAAGCCGGGCAATGCGTAATCATCGGGGTCATTGCCCATGTCGGCAAAACGACCATCGAGAATAAGGCTAATGGCTGGATTGAAAGAATTTTGGGTCAGGAAGCTACTCTGTTTCGGTTTAACTGCTGCTTCCTGTGTTTTAAGTTCGACATATTGCGTTCTTTTTTCGGTTTCTATTAATCTAGACTCAAGGGCCTCAATGCGTTGTTCATAGTTCTTTTTAAGGGTGTCTAGCTGTTGTTTTAATAAGGCAATTTCAGTGTTAGAAAGTGCCGGGGTAGAAATAATTAAACTGGCGATTATTGCAGCCATAGTAAATGCTTTACGCATAAGTAACTCTCCTGTAACAAAAAGGTAGTCACGCAAGGTCAACCCATCGCGTAACGTTAAAATGTGGTTTACAAGAAAGTAAAGGGAGGTGCGCGAGCGAAATAAGCTGTTTTTAGTAGAGGAACTTGCTGAGTGGGAATGCCATCAACATGTGTTTTAGACAATAGTGGAACAGCGGGGAGTCGAATAGCCGAAACGAGTCCATTGCTAGACTTTTCACACTGGACAAATACCGTGCACGAATGGCTGGCTTTGTGAAAGGAATGCTCTACAGAATGGGCAAGCGCAGCCATTTGACTGATAAGCATCATGCTTATCAGTGCAATAGGTATTAAGACTTGTTGCCGTTTTTTCATTTATTGAAATGGAATATATGCCGAAGGTTAATACCGACAGCTGATTTTAGAGTCATTCTAAACAACTAGGCAATATATAACGGCTATGCTTTTTTTACAAATATAGATTTCAGCTTCATTGGGCCAATACCAGTGATTCTACAGTCAATGTCATGGTCGCCTTCAACTAAGCGAATATTTTTTACCTTAGTGCCGACTTTTACAACAGATGAAGAGCCTTTAACCTTTAAGTCTTTGATAACAGTGATGCTATCACCATCTTGTAAAAGGTTACCGTTTGAATCTTTTATGACTAATTCGTCAGTGTCGGTTTCGCTTGAATTGGCGGACCACTCATGAGCACACTCAGGGCAGATATACACAGTCCCGTCTTCATAGGTGTATTCTGAGTTGCATTGGGGGCAATTAGGTAAAGCACTCATGTTAGATCCTTTTGTGTGAGCTAATGGGGGAAATACCATTATAAGTTTTTACCTGTCTTATTGGCCAGTTAAAAGGACTAAGGGGGTGTTTAGCGATTAATGATTTTAGGTTATTCGGTTAGTTTGCCACGTAGCTTTTTTAATTGGCCGCGTTGAGTTTTATTATCAGTCCGTTTTTTCTTAGCATTTTTGCTAGGTGAGGTTGCTCGCCTAGCTTTTTGACTAACCGTTACGCTTTTTATGATCTGTTTTAGGCGTTCTAGCGCATCGGCACGATTTTTTTCTTGGGTGCGGTATTGCTGAGCCTTAATGATGATAATACCCATATTATTAATACGGTGATCTTGTCGACTTAATAATCGTTGTTTAAAAAGCTCAGGCAGGGAGGATGCGTTAATGTCGAAACGTAAATGAATGGCCGATGAGAGTTTATTTACATTTTGCCCCCCAGCTCCTTGCGCGCGGATGGCTGTAAGCTTAATTTCATCATCAGCAAGGGTGATATGAGGGGTGATGACTAACATGAACTTTATTGCGGTTTAGTAAAACGGGTGCTAAATATTGGTTTAGCCAAAACAAGGAAAATGGCAGCCGAGAGTACCGAAGAGGCGAAAATCATACACATCACCATAATTTGATAACGCACAGCAATCAGTGGTGATACCCCAGATAGTATCTGCCCGGTCATCATGCCCGGCAAAGAGACTAGGCCAACCGCAAATAGCGAGTTTATAACCGGGATCAGTGAGGCATGAAGTGCAATACGCCGCGCCTCCAAGTAAGAGACATGGCGATCTATTTCTGCATGGATACGCTCAGCGGCTAAACTAACGCTATTCATCGCATTGGCGAAAATCATTCCAGCTAATGGAATGATGATTTGAGGCAAATACCATGGTTTTAAATTAAGTACACCTTGAGTGATAACCAGCAGGGTAAAACCACCACCAACAATAATGGAGAGAAAGGCTTGTTTATACAATAGGTTACGCTTTATCGGGATCGTGCCTAGAGCAATCCAGCTGGAGGCAAAGACCATAATAGCTAGAACAGTGATAACAATGGCAGCATTATCAGCGTTAAAAATGTAGCTCAACAGGTAGCCGACTAAAAGCAACTGAACCAACATGCGTGCTAGGGCATAAAGTGCGTTGCTTGACTCTAATGACCATTTAAACAAAATAGCCAAGGCGAAAAGAACAGGGATAAAAGATAGCGCTAGATTTAACAGAGGAATATTTTGAATATCGTGTCCCATCTAATCGCTGTTAACTGTATTAGTTAGGTGCGTTTATCTGCTTGGCGCTTGTTTCGAGCGCTTTGCTTTTCTAAAAACAAGGCGAGTTCTTTTTCTGCCCATTGGACGGCTTCAGCTTCTGATTTAAACCCCGTTTGGGTTTTTGAAATAATCGTGTTTTTTGAACTGGCGCGACGAACGATGTCGGCTCTCCAGCTATCTTTTTCTGCGGAAGTTTGAAAAGTGTACTTTTTAGTAATGCTCATAAGTATAAGTTTGTCTTGAGTTTAAGAATCTGTTTCTAGCAAGCGTATGCCATCTTTTTCGATATTGATAATGCGCTGCTTATATAAACCACCAATGGCTTTTTTGAACGCACCCTTGCTCATCCCGAAGGTGTCAGAGATGATTTCTGGGCTGGATTTATCGTGAACCGGTGCAAAGTTATGGTTCTTTTTTAAATAATTAAGAATAATTTTACTGTATTTATCGCGTGTTTCTTTGCCGCCTTGGAGGCTTAAGTCTATTTTACCGTCGGGTCGAATACGTTTAATAAACCCTTTTTTTGATTGCCCGAAACTTAATTTTTGGAAGACATCATTTTTGTATAAAACCCCCCAATGTGAATGGTTAATGATGGCTTTAAAGCCTAAGTCGGTGCTGTTCGCAATGATAAGGTCAACTTGCTGTTGTGGGGTAAAGTCATGAGGTGCTTCATCATCGATGAACTTGTCTATTTTTGATGAAGCGACAATGCGCCCATCATTCTTGTCGAGGTATAAGTAGACTAAATAGGATTTGCCAACATCCATTGGTCGATGTTGTTCAGCAAATGGTACAAGAACATCTTTTTCTAACCCCCAGTCCAAAAAAGCACCCACATGTGTACGTGCCACGACTGTTAGGTAGGCAAATTCACCAACCTGAGCTTTGGGCTTTTTTGTGGTGGCAATCGGGCGGTCTTCTGAGTCGAGGTATAAAAAAACATAAATCAACGAACCAACGGTTAAATTACTTGGAGCCTGCTTGTTTGGCAGGAGAACTTCACCTAATTCTTTAGCATCTAAATAAAAGCCGAAGTCGAGCGACTTGATGACTTCTAATTGATGTGTTTTTCCTAGCGTAACCATGGTGTACTCCTAATATTCGGTGTGCTGGCAATTATACAGGTCGTTGACAGTTTAAATAATTAAAACAGATGGCTTCCTTGCATCAATACGCTTTATTGACGCTGTGTTTGCCAAAGAGCGGTGTGACCGAAGGTTAACATTACTGCGTCAACGATTATCCCAATAACGTTGCATTTCATAATATAAGAATGAGGCCGTCCAGGTGATTAATACCAGTCCGGTTAATGACTCTAAGCCGGTTAAATGGCGCAAATCACCGATGGGTTGAATATCCCCAAAGCCTAAGGTTGTAAAGGTGGTGAAAGATAAATACGTGCAATCAAGCAAACTACCATCAAAATTGCCTTCTAAATGCCCCCAGCCTTCAGCATGATGCATAAAGTAAAACGCAAAGGCAAACACCCAAACCTCTACCGCATGCGCAATAAGGGCAGTAAAAACGCCAAACAGTATTCTCAGTCGATGCTTTAATTTCATTTTTGGGATATATCGAGAAACACGGTATAAAAATTCGTAATGAATGATCACAGCAATGGCGACAACGAGTGAATTTAAAAAAAATATATGAAACATTGATTTGAGGAATAGGGGCTAAACGTAATGGTTATTGGTTGATTGTATACTGGCGGGCAGAAAATTATCGTGTTCATACGCATGAACGATTTATCGGCCTTAAGGGTATTCCGCCACTAGGTCGAGCGGGGTTAGATTGGGACAGTGGTCAAGTAGTGGGTAGTAGGCGGTGACGATAATAAATTGGCGAGTTTATCAATATCGCCACGCTCCGTCCGCCAGGCCATATAGCTTTCGTAGTCACTGCGTTGGCCCCACTTTTCAAGTAAAACAATATGGTGTCTATCGTCCTCATCACTGGTTACCGAAACACTTTGGCAGCCTTTGAAGGCACGTGTATCGGGTAGGATCGACATAAAAACGCTTAATAGCTCTTCTCGGTTTTCAGGGTTAACTTGTAAATCTAAAATAACATCAACTGTCATAGCGATACCTTTTACATGGTTTGCCCGTAGGACTATCCAGTATATGCCTATAAACTAAAGCCCGCAAGAATGAGGAAATACCCTGAGACTGGGCTTTATTCACCGTTACATAAGGGAATAAAGCGTTGTGAAGAACGAAAAACTCGATATTTGGGAGTAGGCCTTATAAACCGAGAATCAGGCCAAAACCAGCGACTAATAAACTGGCCTAACAGTAAAATGAGTAAGCAAGCTGTTTTATCGTGTACGTTTTTGAATATTTAAAACGGGTTAACGGTGTGCTAGTGACCAGCAATAATGTATTTTTGGATTTCGTTCAAAGTCTTTTGATATTGTTTTTTGACTAATATTTTGAACAGCCAAGTGGGTGAGTGAGGCTTCGTTTAATTTAAACTTTCGAAAGTTAGTTGAAAAGATCATTGTGCCTTTTTTGCTTAGTAACTTTGCCGCTTTATTAATTAATTCAACATGATCACGTTGAATATCAAACACATTGTCCATCCGTTTTGAGTTGGAAAAAGTGGGTGGGTCAATGAAGATAAGTTCGTACTTTTTTTGCTCTTCTACGGCAGTATCAAGCCATTCCATGCAGTTAGCTCGAATAAGCTGGTGCTTGTCTAAGTTTAAATGGTTTAGCTCAAAATTATTTTTTGCCCAATCTAAATAGGTTTTTGACATATCCACAGTTGTAGACGTGGTGGCACCGCCCAGTGCCGCATGTACAGTTGCCGCGCCTGTGTAGGCAAATAAGTTTAAAAACTGTTTACCGCCGGCGTGTTCGCCAATCCAAAAACGTATCGGGCGATGGTCTAAGAATAAACCTGTATCGAGGTAATCTTTGAAGTTGACGAGAAACTTTGCCTGCCCTTCGCTGACTTCATGGAAACCACCATCGGTACCTTGTTTTTCGTATTGTGTGCGACCTTTTTGGCGACGACGAATTTTCAGTGATAATTGCTGGGGAGGGATGTTTAATACCTCTGGCATAACGGCTAAGGCATCACGAAGACGTAGAATAGATTTAGCCTCATCAATGGTTTTTGGGGCTTCATACTCTTGTACATGTACCCACTTTTTTTCGCCTTGGTAAACATCAATGGCCAATGCGTACTCGGGTAAGTCTGCATCGTACAAGCGGTAACAATGGATGTTGTTTTTCTTCACCCAAGGGGAGAGTTTTTTAATGTTTTTGCGCAGGCGGTTTGCCAGCATGGTAGCGCCGTCGCTCCAATCACCGGGTGTCGGTAGTAAGGCTTTTTTTAAATTGTCGCCAATGTGTTGTTGCTGACTGGCATGCTGTCCTTCAAAGTGCCGTTCTGGGGTCACCGAAAAGTTAAAGACTTTACAAGCGATAGCGCCGTTAAATAGTTGGTACGACTTATGTGACTTTAATGAAACATTAAATGCAAGTTCAACATTACCGGTAAACACAGAGGCGTGCCAGCCGTTAAAGCGGGCCTTTAGGATGCTGCCAATTTCTTGATATAAGGGTTTGAGTTGTTTAATGTCGCCGAGTCGCTCACCATACGGTGGGTTAACGATAAACAAGCCAGGTTTCCATGACGGATCGGGGGCTACTTTTGTAAGCGGTAAGCTGGTGGCCTTAATAACGTCAG
Organism: Cycloclasticus pugetii PS-1; assembly: GCF_000384415.1. Taxonomy (NCBI): domain Bacteria; kingdom Pseudomonadati; phylum Pseudomonadota; class Gammaproteobacteria; order Thiotrichales; family Piscirickettsiaceae; genus Cycloclasticus; species Cycloclasticus pugetii. The sequence continues at coordinate 2,057,653 of NZ_ARVU01000001.1, read as the reverse complement.
TAAGATGAGCCGCTTTAATATTGGCTTTAGCAATGCCAGCGTGTTTGATGCTGATATCAGAGCCGGTGATGGGTGGGATGTTATGTAGGCCTTTTTCTCGGCGATATTCGGCTTCTTTTATCAGTCGTTGCCATATTATGGGGTTAAAGTGTTTCCATGCTTGAAAGCCAAAATACTCACGCAGCAAGCCAGGTGCAATGTCGCCGGCCATCATGGCGGCTTCTGTTAAAAAAGTGCCTGATCCACACATGGGGTCGTATAAAGCACCGCCTTCGGCGGCTATCTTTGGCCAGCCTGCGCGAATTAAAATAGCCGCGGCAAGGTTCTCTTTTAATGGCGCTTCTACAGACTCAGTACGATAATGACGACGATGTAAGCTGTCGCCAGATAAGTCTAAGCTAAGCGTTACTTTATCTTCATTGATATATGCGTTAATGCGAATGTCTGGTTGCTCACGCTGGACGTTTGGCCGCTCGTCTGTTGCTTCTTTAAATTGGTCGACAATAGCATCTTTGATCACTTGCTCGGCATATCTCGAGTGGTTAATTTTTGAACGTCTAATAGAAGCGTCAATGGCAAAAGTGTTGTAGACATCGAAGTGCTTGGACCAATCTATTTTTAAGGCACCGGCATACAATTGCTCAGGTGTTTGTGCTGCATATCGAGCCAAGGGCACTAAGACGCGATTAGCAAGGCGAGACCATAGGCAAACGCGTAAAGCCATTTCCAATTCACCCTCAAAATAAACTCCACCGGCAGCTGGTTTTACTTGCAAGGCGCCGATTTGTTCCAATTCGTCGGCTAAGATCAGCTCCATGCCTTTGGCGGTTGTCGCGAAATAGTTATTGAGTTGTGGCATGGATATCCTTTTTAAGGTGGGTCGGCTAGAGGTGCTTGATTTGCAACGAACTAAGAAGGCTGGGTCCTTAGCGGTAAAAACTTAAGCGCTATGCGCATTTTAATCGTTTTTACGGCAAGGTAAAGGAAGCAATTACTGGCATGTGGTCAGATAAAGTGAGTGACTGAGCTTGTTCTACAAACGCATTTTGCACAGATAAATTTGGGCTGTAGAAGTAATAATCGATTGTCCGGTCAGGGTCTTGGCTTGATGAACTATTGGGGGCATAGGTGAACCATGCTTTGCGTTGCTCGGATTGCGTGTTTGCAAGGCTGGGTACCGCTAAATGTTGCTGGTACAAGGTTTCTATTGCAGATTGTTGATCGTAATTGCGACGTTGTTCTTGTGCGAGTAATGGATAGGCATTAGGCGGCAGTAAATTAAAATCGCCAGCAAGAACCCAAGGCGTTTGAGTCTTGTTAAGCGAATGTAATCGTTGATTAATTTGTGTTACTTGCCGTTCAAGGGTGTCGGTGCCTTTGGAAAAGGCGGATAAGTGAGTGTTTAAAAGCACCAGTTTATCTGCACCCTCTATGGGCAGGTGAACTTCCTGTAAGGCACGCTTAAGGTTAAATAATTGCGTGATGGGGTCTTGTGGGATAAGGCTGAGTTGAGTGCGTGTAGCCGTGGTTATTTTGTATTTTGAAATAATACTCAACTTGGTGCCCACAGCGCCCATGATACGTGGGTGAGGGAGATAGCGGGCTTGCCAATAAAAGCTACTGGTATGACAGGCATAATCGCTGGGAAGCAACTCAAGTAATTGAGCTAATTGATCGGCATGATCTGTTCGCTGAGCACCTTCATCGACTTCTTGTAAGAGGATAATATCCGGATTTTGCTGTGTAATTAGGTTGGCTAAACCCTTCAGGGTTTTTGTGATGTCGTCGCTAGAAGGGCGTTCATCGGGACCGGTATTATTAGGTAGGTCATAGAAAAAAACATAGTTTTTCCCCGCCATAAATTGAACATTTTGGTTATACAGCTTAAGGGTTTGGCCCGCCGTTAAACGGGGTGTGTTTTCGCCGCAGTATACCGCTTCTTGTTGAAGAGCTGGTGGGTGGTATGTGCTAAACCACACTAAGGCAAACAGCCCTAAAAGACAGAGGCTAAGGGAAAATAACAGTCGATAAAAGACCTTTGTTATATCCATGTTATGAATGTACTTGCATCTGGTCTATTGATTTACACGTTATTTTAGTTTGATAGCGATACTGTCTATATTGTTGCGGTGCAAGCGATTTTGAATTTTATCGACCATTCTAAAGGAAGTGTACGGGCCTGATTTAACTCGGTGCCAAATGCTACCGCTTTGGTTTACTGTTTGTACGGTCGATTCAATACCTAACAATGCTAAGCGGGCGCGAAGAGTATCAGCCTGCTGAGCTTTTTTAAAAGAACCTATTTGAATAATAAAGGTGCCAGGTTTGCTTTTTCCAGTGCCTTCTAGCCGACGCCTTTCTTCAATTTCATGCTCAGGAATAACAATTTCCATGTCGGGCAATATTTGATAAAAATCAAAACGTGGTTTAGTGCTGTCGATGGGTTTTGCAGTTGTTGCGATGGGCTTTTTTACATCACGTACGTCTTGTTGGCTAACAGGTCGCTTCACATCAGTAACGGGTTTATTTGGCGCTTCTTCCAAGTCAGATAAAAACATCGCAAAACCGCCAATTAATAGGCCAGTAATTAGCCACCAATAACCGGGAATAGGGCGTTTTTTTTTGCGCGCGTTATTGCTGTTAATTCGGTTTTTGTAATCTCTAGGCACTACATGGACTCCGGTGCATTGACGCCCAGTAGCTGTAAACCATTGGCTAGGACTTGCTTTGTTGCATTAATAAGAACTAGGCGAGCTTGCATCAGTGCTACATCATCAACAATGAATTTGTGTGAATTGTAATAACTGTGAAACTGCGTAGAAAGTTCACGTAAATAATGGTTAAGTTGATGTGGTTCGTATTGCTGAGCGGCTTGCGTCAGTTTTTCTGGGTAACGGTTTAAGGTATCAATCAGGTTGGTTTCGTGCGTTTGCGCTAATTGATCTAAATGCTTTAAACCCTCCTGTGCACTATAGCTGAGGCCTTTTTCTGTCAGTAATCGCATCACACTACAAACACGCGCATGAGCATATTGAACGTAATATAAGGGATTTTCATTGGACTGCGAGGTAGCCAAATCAAGGTCAAAATCCATGTGCTGCTCGGCTTTACGCATGACGTAAAAATAGCGTGCAGCATCAGCGCCGATTTCATCGCGTAACTCCCTAAGTGTTACAAATTGACCAGAACGGGTCGACATTTGCATTTTTTCGCCACCTTTATACAAAACGGCAAATTGGACCAGCAAGACTTTCATACGCTCGGGGTCTGCGCCCATCGCTTGCAAAGCCGCCTTAACACGTGGCACATAGCCGTGATGGTCAGAGCCCCAGACATCGATGATATCGTAACCACGTTCGAGGGTGTGTAAATGATAGGCTATATCGGAGGCAAAGTACGTGGTTAAGCCATTATCGCGAATAACAACACGGTCTTTTTCATCGCCAAACTCGGTTGATTTAAACCACCAAGCACCTTCTTTTTGGTACATATAGCCAGAAGCTTTAAGCTTTTCAATGGCTCGATCAATGGCTCCTTTGTCCATAAGTGAGCGTTCTGAAAACCAATCGTCGTAATGAACGCCAAAGTCTTCAAGGTCTTGACGAATATCGCCGAGAATGGATGTTAATGCGGCGTCAAAAATAATGCGGTAGTTTTTATCCCCTAAGGACTCTTTAGCACGCGCAATAAGGCCGTCAATATGTTTTTCCTTGTCGCCGCCATCAGGCTCATCGGCCGGGATATCAAGAAACACATCACTGACAGGCATGTTAAAGGTTTGGCCATGTGACTGTTTAATCAGCGTTGCAATTTCAGCAATATAGCCACCTTTGTAACCGTTACTTGGAAACGGGATGCTTTCACCACAAAGTTCTAAATATCGTAGCCATACGCTGGTAGCTAGGATGTCCATTTGGCGGCCAGCATCATTAACGTAATACTCGCGATGGACATCGTAACCAATGGCTGTCAGTAGATTAGCAACGGTTGCACCGTAGGCTGCACCTCTTCCGTGCCCTACGTGAAGGGGGCCGGTTGGGTTCGCTGAAACGAATTCAACTTGCACCTTTTTACCTTTGGCAATATTGGAGGTGCCAAAGCGAGAACCTTGTTCAAGAATCTGTTTGATGACGGCGTGTTGGCTAAGCGGGTTGATGAAAAAATTAATAAAGCCTGGGCCGGCTATATCAACACTTAATACGTCGCTGTCTTCTGGCAAGCTATTGATAATAGCTTGGGCTATTTGGCGAGGGTTCTTTTTTGCAGGCTTTGCCAACATCATTGCAACGTTACTGGCGTAATCACCATGAGAGGGGTCACGAGTGTGCTCAATTTTGATAGTAGGCGTTAACTCTTCAGGCAATTCGCCTTGAGTTTGTAGCGATGAAATGGCTTGCTGAAGCAAAGAGGCCAAACGTGTTTTCATAGTAAATTTAGATCGTTGATTGATGCGCTGAATAGCTGTTCGGTGTTGAACACCGTTGTCATTGCGTATTATCGCTTGTGGGGTAAAACTTGCAAGTCTAAACGCTGTTAAAACAAGTCAATGGGATCAACATCAATGGACCAACGTACCTTACGCGAGGATTTGAGTTTTTCAAGTTTCGGTAAAAGCTGCTGTAAAAATTGATGGCGGGGTTTTCGCTGGGCCGATTCAATTAATAATTGATAGCGAAACCGTCCCGCCCTTTTTAGCATGGGGGCTGGAACGGGGCCTAGAATTTGAATCAGCGGTGCTTGAATCGTAGAGATCAACTCCTTAGCATCGTTTAAGAAGTTTAGAACCGCTTGTTCATTGATGGCGTTCACTCGTAATAGAGCTTGATAATGGTAGGGGGGCAATTGGGCTTGCTGCCTTTCATCCAGTGCCTCTTTTGCAAAACGCGTGTAGCCGTGCGTGATTAAGGTGTTTAATAAGGGGTGCTCGGGGTGGTGGGTTTGAATGAGTACCCGGCCGAGTTTTTCTTCGCGTCCTGCACGGCCAGCGACTTGGGTAATAAGCTGGGCCATACGTTCGCTGGCTCTGAAATCACAACTAAACAGCCCCGCATCAATATCAACAATGCCTACTAAGGTCACATTTGGGAAGTGGTGTCCTTTAGCAAGCATTTGCGTGCCGACTAAAATTTGAGCGCCGCCTTCATGTACTTTGTCGATGACTGACTGCATGGCATTTTTTTGTCGTGTGCTATCGCGGTCAATTCGACTCACAGGGGTGCCAGGAAAGTGCGAGCTCAATGTTTCTTCAACGCGCTCGGTCCCAAGCCCTAATGGAAATAATTCTGCTTGTTGACACGATGGGCAGGTATTCGGAATGGCATGTTCAACTCCGCAATGATGGCATCGAAGTAAATTGGCATTTTTATGAATGACTAGACGAGAGTCGCAACGACGACACTGTGCAACCCAACCACAGCTATGACACATTAATACGGGAGCAAAGCCTCGGCGATTCACAAAGAGTATGACTTGTTCGTTCCGCTCAAGTGTTTTGCCAATCGCTTTTAAAAGCGATTGGCTTAAATGATTGTCTAACGTTTGGTTTCGGCAGTCTAATAAACGAATATCAGGGTGTGAGGCACCTGCGGTACGCTCGGGCAACACTAATTGTTTGAAACGACCTTGTTGTACGTTGTATAGACTTTCGAGCGAGGGTGTTGCAGTGCCTAATACGATAGGGATGTTGTAGTCCCTTGCACGCATAACAGCAATATCTCGAGCGGAATAGCGAAAGCCTTCTTGCTGTTTGAATGATGTGTCATGCTCCTCGTCCATAATGATCAGGCCGGGCGTACGCATCGGCGTGAATACTGCCGAGCGGGTGCCCAGCAATATATTGGCAAGGCCTTCTTTTAATCTAAGCCAGGCTTGAGCTCGTTGAGTGTCGTTAAGGCCGGAATGTGAAATGACCATCTGTGCTGTTAGGCGTTGCCTAAATCGCTGAGCTAATTGAGGTGTTAGGGTGATTTCAGGCAATAAAATTAACACCTGTTTTCCAGCACTAATGACGTGCTGAATAAGTCGAAGATAAACTTCTGTTTTTCCACTACCGGTGACGCCATCTAATAAAAATACTTGAAAGCCTTCGAGTGCCTTAGCAATTGAGTCAATGGCAGTTTGTTGGGCCGGGTTTGGGTCAAATAAAGGTGTGGTCGGAGAGTGTGTGGCTGTGTTGTGTTCTTGTGAGGCAGTGACCCAGCCTTTCTCGATCATGCTTTTAAGGGGCGAGCGCCAGTTCCAGTCAAGTGTGGAAAAGAAATCACGATCAACAGGTGCATCGGCGTTTTTTAGTTGATGCCATAAGCCTAGCTGCCTTGGGGAGCGTTTTAAGGAATTTTCATCGAGTGTCAGGCCATGTTTGGATAATGTGTATCGCGTGGTGAGCTCTATAGTGGGTGTTAATCCGGCTCGAAGCTGTTTTGGGAAGGCCTGAGCAAGCACCTCGCCGATAGGGTGATGATAGTAGTTAGCAGCCCATTTATATAGTTTTAAGTCATCAAGCGATATTAGAGGCTGCCTATCAATTAATTGGGAGATGGGTTTGAGTTGTTTTCGGCTAAGTTCGGTTGACGAAGAAATGTTAAGAATAACGCCAATTTTTTTTAATCGGCCAAAGGAAACAAAAACACGCTGGCCGATTTGGTAATCAGAGCGAGCCGAATTTTTTATCGGGAGATAGTCAAAAATACGGTGCAGGGGGGTGTCGACAGCAATATTGAGGTAAAAATCAGACATCAAGTAAAAGCGTTATTTGTTTTGTATCAGTTAGCCTGAAAAGATTAAAAAAATCTACAATAAATCGCTAACTTAATGAGTTAACTATGGTTTTTATTTTATCCACATTTTCTGTGGATAACTATGTGGATTATCTATTTATAATAGCTCTCAAAGCCCATGCAAAAAGGGCTGACATCAAATTGTAACAAAATAAACCATTGTTAACATATCTATAAAAAACAACAAGTTATATAATGCAAGGGTTATTTTAATCATTGCGTCGCAATATGTTTATGGCGACTAATCTAGTGTTTTTAGCTTGTGAATAAGAAGTCTTTGTGTATAGGGCTTAAGGCGCCTTTCAGCTAAATTATTACAATAAGAAGGTCAAGTTAAGTGTTGCCGTGAATGTCTTTATATTCCTGTTATTTGTTTAGACTATCGATGTTTATCACTATCTTTTTATTCAGCTTAATGTGTTAATTATTAGCCATAGCATGAGATTGATCATTCGTTGTGTTATTGGTGTAGGTGTACCAGAATAAGGTTGTCAAAGATGATAATAGTCAATCAGTAAGAATTTTCTGCTGGGTGTGGCATCATTTTTTAACTTGAAAGATAGCCGGTGCTATCGAGGTCTAATATTGCAACAAAAACGTAAAAAACTGGAATATGAGCGCTTAGTGTTGGCATATAGTGATGAACTTTTTCGTTACGCGCTTTGGCTATGTCACGATAAAAACATGGCTGAAGATTTGCTTCAAGAGACCTGTATGCGTGCTTGGAAGTCATTGGATAAATTACGTGATAGTTTATCCAGTAAGGCGTGGCTGATGACGATCTTGCGAAATGAACATGCCCGTCAATATGCACGCTTCCGGCCGGAAATAGTTGATTTCGATATAGATATGTTGAGTTTGAGGGATATAGACAATGATACGAGTCCTGACGCGTTTGCTCTTAAGCAGGCATTGAATGAGCTTGCGAATGAATATAAAGAGCCGCTGTTGTTGCAGGTAATTGTTGGATTAAGCTGTGAAGAAATCGCCTCGGTTTGTCATATTTCTAAAAGTGCGACCATGACCCGTTTGTTTAGGGCAAAACAGAAGTTAAGAAGTGTTTTAAGGCCCGAAGCGGGCCGGGCAGGTGAATGATGAAATGTGATGATTTTAAATTTGAATATACAGTCGCAGCAAATGAGGTTGGGGCAGAGGCCAAAGAGCACCTAGCATCCTGTGAGCAGTGTCAAATATTTGCAGCGCAAGAAAACTTGTTTGAGCAGCAATTAAAAGAGGTTGTTAACCAAGGTGTTCCAAGCAGTTTAAAGCATTCGATAAGAGACTATGTGTATAAGGCACCTTTTTGGAGTGCGACTAAAATGAAGCCTATTGCCTTTGCGGCATCGTTACTATTAGCGGTAGGCTTGGTAACGTTTATACCAACGCAAAACGAAGAGTCAGTGTTGCCAATAGATCAGTTAGTTTACGAACACTTTTCACACGATGGGGCATCTTCAACGCAAGTGGCTTACCCGCTTAATGAGCAAGAGCTCATAAAGTTGAGTAAAGAGTTTGGTATACGGCTGAGGTTAGCTAAAAATATTAGCTTTGCAAAAAAGTGCCCTATTGGAGATAGTTATGGCTTGCATATGGTGTATCAATACCATCAGCAAGCCATAACGATTATTTATATGCCAGACATCAGTCTAGATAAAACCGTACCTTTTCATTATGCCGGTTTACATGGCTGGGTTAAGCCATTGAAAAATGGCTCAATGGCCGTCTTGGCTGGTACAGCGACTGATATACCAGACGAGGAATTTGCCAGCAACGCAGTGGAATGGCTCTAATCATTGCCTTTTGAGTGATCCCTAGCAAAAATCAAGTAAAAAGCAGGCAGAATATAAAGTGTAAATATAGTGCCTATACCTAAGCCAGTAGCAATAACTAACCCAATATCAAACCGACTAACCGCACCAGGGCCTGATGCAAGTAGCAGCGGAACCATCGCAACAATCATCGATGCAGTTGTCATTAGGATCGGCCTTAAACGTACAGTAGCTGCCTCCTCAACGGCATTTCGAATAGAAAGCTTTTCCGTAATTTGTAGTTGATTGGCAAACTCAACAATTAAGATACCATTTTTAGCGACCAGCCCAATTAAGGTAATAAGCCCAACTTGAGTATAGATATTCATCGTTGCGACCCCTAGCATAATAAAAGCCATTGCACTGGCCAACGATAAAGGCACCGACACTAAAATGATAAGGGGGTCACGCCAACTTTCAAATTGGGCGGCTAGTACTAAGTAGATAATTAACAATGACATAAAGAAAGTTAGAACAAGCGCGCTACCTTGCTGTTTGTATTGTCGTGAACTACCCGTGTGGTCCCACTTAAAGCCTCTAGGGAAAGATTTTTGAGCTTCTTCTTCAAGATAAGCTAAGCCATCTCCCATGGTCACACCTGGGCGTAATAAGCCCTCAATAGTTATACTGTTAAGTTGTTGAAACTGTGTGCGTTTAGCCGGTTCAACTTGCGTTGATACGGTGACGATTGAACTGATAGGAACCTTCTTGCCTGATGAGGTTTTTAGGTAAATGTTATCAAGTTTTTCAATATCTGAGCGACTAATATCGGCTACTTGCGGAATCACTTTATAGCTTCGCTCTTGCATGCTAAAGCGATTCACATAACCTTCACTAAAATAAACCGATAAGTTACGGCCTATTTCTTCCATGCTGATCCCTAAATCTGCTGCACGGTCTTTATCAACCATCAAATTGTACTTAGGTCTGTCAAATTCTATGCTTTTTTGTAAGAAAATAAAGTTGCCGCTTTGCATAGCTTTACCAATCAGCTCACCTGTTACATCACTAATTTGACTATAATCAGCGTCAGAAATAACAACAAACTGTACAGGCAGTCCACCGCCTGCGCCTGGAAGCCCCGGTCGCTGTACAACAGCTGTTCTCACACCTGTAAGCGAGGCCACTTTTTGTTGGAGCTCGGGCTGTATCTCCATCTGAGTACGTTCGCGGGTGGATTGATGGCCCATTTTTAGGCCGCCGAGTAATTTAGTCGTATCATTCCCTAGTCCCAGCAAGATGAAGCTATGATCATACTCAGGCATGGCTTCAAAAATATCTGATAGCTTTTTGCCTTGTTGTTGTAAAAAGTCAAGAGTAGATGTCTGCGGTGCCGTACCCATCGCGATAAGCAAATTCCTGTCTTCAATGGGAGCTAATTCTGATTTTGATAACAGGTACATCGGGTAAAGGCTTAATAACACAACCAAACCAAATATAACGGGAATAGAAGGGGTTGATAATAAAGGCGAAACAGTTTTTTTGTAGCCACTGGCTAATTTTTCAAAAAAGTGTTCAGCGTACTTTTCAAATCGGCCGGCACTTTCAGAGCTTTTTAGAATGCGAGCACTCAGCATAGGAGCGAGTGTTAGCGCAACAATGCCAGAAATAAGGACAGCAGCAGCTAAAGAAAAAGCAAATTCAGTAAACAATGTACCAACTAATCCACCCATAAAGCCTATAGGGAAATAGACGGCAATAAGGGTAGTTGTCATTGCGATGATAGGCAAGCTGAGTTCTTTTGCGGCATCTATGGCTGCTTGAATACGTGGTTTTCCCATGTCGATATGGCGGTGAATATTTTCAACCATGACGATAGCATCATCCACCACTAAGCCAATTGCTAAGATCATCGCCAGCAAGGTCAGTAGGTTTAATGAAAAACCAAACGCTAGCATAATGAAAGTTGCACCAATGAGTGATAAAGGAACGGTGACTGCCGGTATAAACGCAGCACGCATGGTGCCTAGCGATAGGAAAATAACAACAATAACAATGCTGATGGCTTCAAGTAAGGTTCTTCCTACCTCGTTGATGGAGTCGCTGATAAATTTACTCGCATCATAGGGCATGTGAGACACAAGTCCCTCGGGCAAGTTATTATTAATGTCTACCATGGCAAGGTTAACCCGTTTAGCTACATCAAGCGGGTTTGCGTCGGGCGATTGATCTACCGTCATAAAAACAGCAGGCTTTCCACTGTAGAGGTTTTCGCTTTCGTAACCTTCGGCGCCAAGTTCAACATCGGCTATATCAGATAAACGAATTAGGGTGTCGTTTTGTTTGCCAACGACCAGTGTTAAGAAATCTTCTTCTTTAGCGACATCGGTTGTAGCGCCCATCTCAACACTGACCAGTGTGCCTTTTGTTTTACCAACACTGGAAAGGTAGTTGTTTCTGCGTAAGGCGGCAGAGACATCTTCAGCGCTCACACCTAAAGCAGCCATCCTTTTTGGCTTTAGCCAAATACGCATTGCGTATGTGCTATTGCCTAAGAGGCTTGCTTGGCCAACACCTTCAATGGATTGTAATCGTGGTTGAACGACACGCAATAGATAATCGGCGATTTGAATATCTTTCATGGTGTCACTAACAAAAGCGATATAAATCAGCGAAGTGGTAGACCCTGTTTTGGAGGTGATGATAGGGTCTAGTGCTTCTTGAGGTAATACACTACTTTGACTAGCCACCTTGGCTTGTATTTCTGCTATTGCGGCATTAGCGTCATAATTGAGGCGCATATGAGCCTCAATGGATGAGAGACCTTGTGTGCTGGAAGAAAAAAGGTAGTCTATTCCCTCAGCTTGGGCAATGGCCTGCTGTAAGGGAGTGGTAATAAAACCTTTTATAAGCTCACTACTAGCGCCAGGGTAAGACGTAGTAATAGAGATGACGGTATCTTTGGTTTCTGGGTACTCACGTATTTCTAGTGAAGCTATTGAGCGCAAGCCCAACACCAAAATAATTAAACTAACAACGCTGGCTAATACAGGTCGCTTAACGAAGATGCTGGTAAAGTTCAAAGCAATGCCTATTGTTGGTTATTGGAAAGGGTAACTACCTGACCGTTTCTGAGTTTTACGTGACCCTCATTAACGACTATATCGTTTAGTTGGAGTCCTTTAACTATTTCAACGCGGCCTTCTTGATGGGCGCCGGTTTCAATATTACGTAGCTCAACACTATGTTGGCCGTCCTGTTGTTTTACGACATAAACGCTCTCACCATAGGTATTAAATAAAACAGCGGTTTCAGGCAATGTTAAAACGGGACTGGCTTTTGAGGTAATAGCGGTTACTTCAGCAAACATTCCTGCTCTAAGCTTTTCATCAGGATTGTCGATAGTGGCTCTAACGCCAATAGAACGGGTTTCTTGATGTAGGCTTGGGTTTATCGCTTGGATATTACCTGTAAAGACTTCGTCGGGGTAGGCTTGAACCTTAATCTTTACCAATTGCCCTGTTTTAAGTTGTGCAAAGTGGCGTTCAGGAAATGAAAAATCGGCGATGATGGGCGATAAGGACACGAGTTGGGCAATTTGAGCGCCTTTGTCTAAGTATTGTCCAAGGCTGACAAGTCGAATACCTATTTCACCAGAGAATGGAGCACGTATTTTCTTTTTGTTAATAATGCTTTGTTGCGAAATAACGGCCGCTTTTGCGATGTCTAATTCAGCACGGGCCTCATCATGACTAGATAGGGAGGTTGCTTTGTTTTTTAACAAAGTGACCTGACGTTTAAATTTTATTGTCGCAAGCTTTTCAGCTGCGACTAAACCATCAAGGTTTGCTCTATCTGTTGAGGTATCAAGCTCGAGAATCAAATCGCCTTTTTTCACAGTGGCGCCTGAGTCTACGTGCAGAACGGAAATGATGCCTGCAATTTCATTGCTTAAAACAATGCCTCGTACAGGGTTAATGGTGCCGACTGATGACAAGGTGTTTTCCCACTGCTCTTTAATCACCTCGACCGTTGTTACTGTAGGCGGCGGTGGTGCTTTGCGGGATGACATTGCTTTGTTGATTTGAAGGAATTTCGAACCGAATAAGCCACCAAATATCACGATAATAATAATGGCTAGTAAAAGTATTTTTTTACTCAAGGGGGTCTCCGTAATGATGCTTGAATTGATTGCTAGCGGCCTAAGTATACGCCGTCAAAGAAGGCTTCTCAAACTGAATATTAGCATTCTTTAATGTAAAAACATTGTTTATCCGTTAAAAATAGACTAAGACTGCAACAGGAAAAGGATAATTTAGGCATAATAGACTGACGGTAGATATAGAGTAAGGCGTTGAATGAAAAATATAAAATGGGTTTGTGTTGGCCTAATACTGATGCTGTCGGCTTGCGCGCATATAACAGAGCAAAAAAAGTTAGAGCATCTAGATGCTAAACAAAAACTGTTTATGAAAGCGTTACGCTGGAAGTCGTATGAAACGGCGGCAAGTGTTATTCGTTATAGAAACCCAGCGCGCAAATTAGCTCCAATTGATGGGCTTAATAAAATTACGGTGACTTCTTATGATTTGATAGGTTCTGTGCCCAACGCGGAGGATGACACCATCATAGCGCAGGCATTATTTGGTTATATTCAAAATGAAACAGGGCGTGTCTATCAAGTAAAACATACTCAAGTTTGGTGGTTCGATGAGGAGTCAAAACAGTGGTTTTTAGACAGCGATATGCCGGACTTTAGAATAGATTAAGTTTCTTTGTAATGTTGGCTTGTCAGATCTGCTCGAATGTTTATTTTTTCGTGAAGGTTTTCGTTATCTCCACAATTTATAAGTAGTTGGCAGTATTTGTGCCTTCAAGTTTGTCTTGAAGGTTAGTATTGGTTGGCTATAAACGTTTAAGCCCTTCTTTAAAAGCGCGTATTTTATTGATAATGCTTGATGTTTTGTTTATAACGACGCCGATTTAAAAGGTAGGAAACTAGTGAGGTGGTCTATCTGTGCGTTAACCTGTATTTTTTCATCGTCAATAAACTGTTCAATGGCTTGACGAAATTCGGCATGTAATATCATGTGGTTTGACAAGGTTTTGACGGGCTTAAAACCACGCGAGATTTTATGTTCGCCTTGAGCGCCCGGGTCAAAGCGCATGAGTTTATGATTAATACAGTATTCAATGCCTTGGTAATAACAAGCTTCGAAATGTAAAAACTCATATTCTTGCTCACAGCCCCAATAGCGACCATACAGTGTTTGATGATCTTTAAAACACAGTGCAGCACCAATGAGCCTATTGTCTTTATGGGCGCAAAACATCACCAAGTTCTCAGCCATGGTTGACAGTAATAAGTTAAAAAATTCTAAATTTAAATAGCCTTGTTGCCCGCTACGCTTTAAGTATGTGAAATGATAAAAACGATAAAATTCAGCCATTAATTGTTTGCTAATATCACGACCATCGACCACCGTCATTTCAATACCTTGTTGAGTAATTGACAGCCGTTCTTTACGTAATGTTTTGCGTTTACGTGATTTGAATGTTTGTAGGAAATCGTCGAAAGACGTGTAGTGATGGTTGAACCAATGGTATTGAATACCACTGCGTTGTTTATACTCGGAGTCCTCCAGTAAGGAAGACATTTCGGTGTCAGGGAAAAGCACATGCCAACTCGATAACCCCACTGAAGAAACTGAATCGAGAGCAGCCTGTCGGATATTTTTAATGATGGTCTGTTTTTCTTGTGTCAGTTGAATGCGGTTGTGAAAAGCTAAACGAGGGCCTGTGGATGGTGTGAAAGGGATGGCTGATAATAATTTAGGGTAATAGTGTAATTGGTGTTGCTGATAGGCATTGGCCCAAGCCCAATCAAAAACGTATTCGCCGTACGAGTGGGTCTTAAGGTAACAAGGCATGGCAGCGATAATGTCATCTCTATCGGTGACAATTATATGATGAGGGGTCCAGCCGGTAGAAGCTTGGGTACAGCCGCTTTGTTCAAGTGCAGATAAAAAAGCATGTTGAATAAACGGATAATCAGTTTCAAATACACTGTTCCAGTGTGTGTCTGATACCTTAGATATGCTAGAGAGAAATTTAATATTCATAGTGTTAAGGTTAACGAAAAATAATGATTAAGGCGCATGCCATTGTAGTCGTTTCTAGCGCTGTTATGGCTAGCTATTATGAGAACCATTGGCCATAACAAGCCACTAAAACGCTGACGCTGAGCAGTTCAGATAGGGTTTTTAAAGAATAAACTGGTAACGCTAAATACTGGAATTATATATTGTCGAAAAGTAAACAATGGCATAGAGTATTCTTTACAAAAAAAACATGATGGATAGGGATATGTCTAACGAAAGTATGGCTCAAAAGAAGGAACGAACCCAAACAAGTGGTTTGATCCGTGAGTTACTCGAAGAACGAAAACAAGTCTGGTCTTCTTACTGTGCAGTATCGGGCATTGAGGAACATAAAGGCCAAAAACCAATCGAGGAGCTGCTTCAAGATTTTTGTCAGTTGACGGTTGATTATATTTCATTAGGACATTTTGGCGTGTATCAACGCATTTTAGCGGGTAATGAAAGACGTAAGTCTGTACTGGCCGCCGCTGAGCGCATCTACCCAAGTATCTCTAAAGCTACTGAAACTGTTTTAGACTTTAATGACAAGTACCAGACGTTAACGCCAGCAATGATTTTAAATGAATTGGCTAGCGACTTATCCTCAGTCGGTGAAAATCTGGCAAACCGAATTGAGTTAGAAGATCAATTAATAGGCGAAATGCTTGCCTAGACCACAGATAAAGTATTGCCCTGAATGTGGTAATAAGACGGAGTCAAAAACGCCCGAGGGGGATAACCAGATTCGGGATGTTTGTGACGCCTGCGACCTTGTGCATTATCAAAACCCACGAATTATTGCCGGCTGTATTCCTGTTTGGGAAGATAAAATTTTGTTATGTAAGCGCGCTATTGATCCTAGAAAAGGATTCTGGACATTGCCAGCAGGTTTTATGGAGCTGGGTGAAACGACCGAGCAGGCGGCTGTACGAGAAACTTTGGAAGAAGCCGAGGCGGTTGTCCAAACTGAAGAGCTATACGCGGTTTTTAACTTGCCACACATTGACCAAGTGTATGTGATGTATCGTTCAGTATTATTAAAGCCAGAGTTTTCAAGTGGTGAAGAAAGTTTAGAGGTGCGTTTATTTGCGGAGCATGAAATTCCTTGGGATGAGCTGGCTTTTGAAACCATGCGTAAATCGCTAGAGTTTTATTTTCAGGATAGACAGTCCGGTTGTTTTAAGTTTAGGTCTGCAGATATTACAAGGCCGTTATCTCGTTAACCATTTAGCCATGGGTGTGAAATGAAACGAGAACAGATTATTCAATGCCTAGAGCCGGCAAGCAGCCTTCAAGGTTGGTCGCAGCAACAGCGTAAAGATGGTTTACGTAATGCAGCTGTTCTGATTCCTTTGGTTGAACGTGATCAATGGCAAGTTTTGCTAACTAAGCGTACCGAACATCTTAATAATCATGCTGGACAGGTTAGTTTTCCTGGAGGACGTGCTGACAGCATTGATCTTTCGCCACTACATACGGCGTTACGAGAAACCGAGGAAGAAGTGGGGATTCAACAGGACTTAATAGAAGTGGCCGGAATTATCGAGCCCTTTTTAACGGTAACTAATTTTAAAGTCGTTCCCATTGTGGGTTTTGTGGAACCTTCGTTTACTCTCAATATTGATGAGTTTGAAGTGGCTGATGTGTTTGAGGTGCCACTATCAATCTTGGCAGACCAGTCTTGTTATGAAAAAAAAGAAGTTGTCTGGAAGGGTCAAAATAGGATGTATTGGGAGTTGATGTACGACGGCTTTCAAATCTGGGGTGCAACAGCCGCTATGCTGTATGCATTTGCTGGCCGTTTAAGGGTGGCGAAAAACACCTAATTTGCTAGTTTTTGGCTGAGCTGGGCCGGTACTTGTTTTGTAAGCCTTGCAAGAAATTTCGTAGGACTTGGTCTTTACAAGGACGATAATGTTTATGGTCTGTGCGACGAAAAAATGCGCTTAGCTCATGTTTACTAATGGAAACGCCATTGTTTGATAACAGCGCTAAAACGTCTTCATTTTTCATGTCGAAGGCGATTTTAAGTTTACGTAACACGATATTATTAGTGATTTTTTTATCGGGCTCAGGTGTGGGCCTATCCTGTTTTCCTCGTCGGTCGATAATCAACCCATTTAAAAATATTGAAAATGAGGTGTCTCCACAGCTTACATAAGCTTCGTCGTCATCTTTTTTTAACCAGTTGCTTATTTGCTCGCGTGTCACCTCGTGATCTGCCTGTTTAAAAATATCGATCATTTTTGCATCATTGAAATCGAAGGTGTAGCGAAGGCGGCGTAAAATATCGTTATTGGTCACAAAGGTTCCTAGAATGGTTTGGTCTGGTTGGTGAGAGTATTTTACAGCTTCGTGGGCGCCTGTAGTTCATTTTTTGTATGCGCTGAAAAAGTAAACCGAATAATAGGTGTTTTACAGTGACGAAGCCTTATTGACTTTGTTCTAAGGCCAATAACTGTTTTTTGGCCGCTAAGCCTCCCGCATAACCGGTCAGGCTGCCATGGCTGCCAATGATTCGGTGACAAGGAATGATTAAACTGACAGCATTAGCGCCTATGGCATTAGCAACAGCACGAACAGCCGTTTTATTATGAATAGTGCTAGCGATTGTTTGGTAAGAAGTAGTTGAAGCGTATGGGATGGTTTGTAGGCTACGCCATACGCGTTGTTGGAAATCAGTGCCTACCATTAAAATGGGTAAGTCGAATTGTGTTAATTCTTGTCGAAAGTAGCGATTGAGTTGCTTAAAGGCCGTGTCGATGATAGCTGTTTTTTTGTTGACATAATGCGCGTTTAGGCGCGTTTGTAGACGTCTGTCAATGCTCGCCCGTTTTTGCCGCTGTTGCCAATCACATAGGCATAGTTGATTCTCAAAGGAGCCAATCAGTAGTTCACCTAGTGGGCTATCGTATGATTGGATGTGGATTTCATTTAGCGATCGCATGCTATGGGATTTAGTCCTTTGTAGCGATAGCCCAGTGAATTAAGCGGTTAGGCTACGAGAAACAATTTCAGACACATCTTTTGACAGTGGTGTATGAGCTTGTATGCGCGATAGTTGCGCCTTAATCAATTGTTGTCGCGTACTATCAAATTTTTTCCAGTGGCTTAGTGAATTAGCTAATCGAGCCGCCACTTGAGGATTAATGCTGTCCAGCAGAAGAATGTTATCGGCTACAAATTCATACCCAGAGCCGTCTATTGCGTTAAAGTGCAAAGGGTTGGCTGTGGCAAAAGCGCCAATCACACTCCGAACTCGATTGGGTGTTTTCATGTCGAAGTCTGGGTGCTGAGTTAACTTTTTTACGCTGTGTAATGCGTCGGTTTTTTCTGAACAAGCTTGCAAGGCGAACCATTTGTCGATGACCAGGTCTTCATTTTTCCACTGTTGATAAAAAGCATCAAAATAACTCACATTGAGTGAGGTATCGAGGTGGCTTAATTCGGCTAGCGCAGCAATTTGATCGGTCATGTTCCGAGCCGTTTCAAATTGTTGAATACACATTGAACGAACCTCATCGGTTTCTAACGCCATTAAATAATCGAGACAAAGGTTTTTAAATGACCGTTGAGCAATACTTTGTGAATCGGTGCCAGCGCCTACGTGATGATTAGCGTGATAGTGTGCTAGCCATAGGTCTTGTAGAGATGAGGCTAAGGTTTGCTTAACAATGCGGTGTGCTTGGTATAAGGCATCAATATCAATAGTGCTCATTTGTTCGGCCAGGTAAGCTTTGCTTGGAAGGCTTAATAATAATGATTGATAAGCTAGATCTGCTAAAGGCTGTTGCAAAATGGCACGGAATGTACCCACCAGTTCATCGGGTAAGGGCGGTACCTTATGATGGTTCTGTATCGCATCAATGGTTTTAAAAATAAAATAGCTTAGGCAGTTTTGTCCTGCTTCCCAGCGATTAAAGGCATCTTTATCATGTTGAAATAAATGGATTTTCTGTTCAATGCTAAGTGTTTGTTGCAGTTTTATCGGTGCTGAAAATCCACGGAGTATAGAGGGGGTGGGCTCTGTATTAATATCAGTAAAAGTAAATGATTGCTCCGCTTTAGTTAACTCAAGAACCGTTGATGTTTGCTCGCCATGCAGGTTAAATTCTTTGCCGTTGTCATCGAGTAAACCCAGTCGAATGGGGATGGCTAGAGGCTCTTTATTGGCTTGAGTTGAGGGGGAGTTATTGTGTTGTTCGAAACTTACGGTGTAGGTTTTTTCGTTTTGGTTATAGCTTGTTGTTACTGTAACCGTCGGCGTGCCTGCTTGACTATACCACTGTTTAAATTGCTCAAAGTTGGCGTTATTCGCATCTTCTAAGGCAGTTACAAAGTCTTCGGTGGTGACAGCTTGTCCATCATAACGTTCGAAATATAAGTCACAGCCTTTTCTAAAGCCGGTTTCACCTAACAATGTATGAAGCATTCGCACAACTTCAGCACCTTTTTCATAGATAGTAAGGGTGTAAAAGTTATTGATCTCAACGAAGGAGCTGGGGCGAATAGGGTGTGACAATGGCCCCGCATCTTCAGCAAATTGATGTGTGCGAAGCATATTGACATCTTTAATACGTTTTACCGCTTCAGAAGTTTGATGGGCGGTAAACTGTTGATCGCGAAAAACGGTAAAGCCTTCTTTTAAACTCAGTTGAAACCAATCTCTACAGGTAACGCGATTGCCGGACCAGTTATGGAAGTATTCGTGGCCAATGACAGCTTCGACATTTTCAAAGTCGGCATCAGTAGCGGTTTTTTCACTGGCCAAAACATATTTTGTGTTGAAAATATTGAGGCCCTTATTTTCCATTGCCCCCATATTGAAATGGCTCACAGCAACAATCATATAGATATCAAGGTCGTATTCGCGACCAAAGGCTTGTTCATCCCAACGCATGGCATTTTTTAAAGACTGCATGGCATGTGACGTCTTATCTAAATCATGCTCTTCGACGTACACTTCTAACGCAACCTCTCGCCCCGAACAGGTTGTAAAAGAGTCTTTTAAGCAAGCTAAATCTCCAGCGACAAGCGCAAATAAATAGCTAGGTTTGGGGAAAGGGTCATGCCAACGGGCAGCGTGTTTATTATCTGCTAGGGCAATGTTTGGGCTACCAGTGCGGTTGCCGTTGGATAATAAAACGGGGTATTCATCTTTGTCGGCCACCATCGTGACGCTAAAGATAGACATGACGTCTGGCCTATCTAAAAACCAGGTAATACGTCTAAAGCCCTCGGCCTCGCACTGGGTACAGAGCATGGTGTTTGATTTATATAAACCACTAAGCGCTGTATTGGTGCTTGGGTTGATGTGATTGCTGATTTCTAAAACAAAACGAGCACTAGGGTTGTGAATAGTGAGTGTTTTATCATCGAGTGTATAGTGTTCAGGGTGAAGTCTTTCACCATCAACTTTAAGGTCAATAAGCGTTAGCTCTTCACCCATTAATACCAAATCAGGGTTAGTTTTTTTACAATCAGGGTTACGGTAAATATTGAGGCGAGAATTGACAAGGGTTTTGTCAGCCGATAAGTCAAAATGAAGCTCAGTTTTGCTAATTAGGAACTCAGGAACGGTATAGTCTTTTAAGTAAATAGTTTTTTGTTCGGAAGTAGACATAAGGTTATTTTGATTTAAAGGAGTGGTAGGCAAACAGTAACCATGCGATGAGCAAGGCAACGCCACCAATGGGTGTGATTGCGCCGAGAATGGTGATGCCTGTTAAGCTGAGGATGTATAGGCTGCCAGAAAAAATTAGCATCCCGGCAAGCATAAACCAACCCGCTATGCGTAATAAATTAGATGGATTGTTTTGGTGTAACACGCCGATGAGAATCAGGCCGATGGCATGCCACATTTGATAATCCGAAGCGGTGTGGTAAACGGCTAAATAATGAGGCGATAAGCTGCCTTTAACAGCATGTGCTCCAAAGGCTCCCATTACTACGGCCAAGAAAGCAAAGAAGGCCCCTAAGGTGATAAACGGTAAGGTTTTCATAAGGTGTTACTTTTCTAGTAAACGTGGCATTACTTCAACCAGATTGCAGGGCCGTGTGCGGTAATCAAGCTGTGCACTAATTAATTTGTCCCATGCGGTTCTACAAGCACCTGATGAGCCGGGTACGCAAAAAATATAATGTCCATTAGCAACGCCAGCAATGGCTCTTGATTGCATGGTTGAGGTACCTATTTCATCGTATGAAAGTGTGCGAAAAACTTCACCAAAGCCTGTCAATTCTTTATCTAGTAAAGGTTTTACAGCTTCAGGCGTGCCATCACGGCCAGTGACGCCAGTGCCGCCAGTGGTGATGATGGCATTAATAGCTGGGTCGGCAATCCAAGCGGATATTTTTGCGCGAATTTGGTAGATATCATCAATAACAATAACTTTTTCTGCACACTGGTGGCCTGCATCGACGAGTCGATCAACCAGTGTTTTTCCAGAAGTGTCGGTTTCTTCTGTACGCGAGTCTGAGACCACCATAATGGCGATATTAAGTGGAATAAATTGACGAGAATTTGTGGGCATTTTGGCTACCGAATAAGTAAAAAGAAGGCACTATTACCGCGTTGAATATTCAGTAGTAGCGAGTTGGATCTACGTTGTTTGATGGCATTGGTTAGTTCAAGGATGTTACGAACGGGAATGCGGTTTACTTGGCTAATGATATCACCTTTACGTAAACCGTTTAGCCAAGCAATAGAGTTGGTTGCGACGTCGGCAATTTTGACGCCGTGTTTGATGTTGTACAGTTGGTCACCATCAGATAAGTTAGACAGTGTTACCCCGACCAATTGATTATGAATACGCGCCCCATCGATAGAAACCACTTCATGTTGAGCGATGGTGATAGAGACAGGTAGTTGCTTGCCGTTACGTAAAATTTGTAGTTTGGCATTGTCGCCAATAGTTAGCAGTCCTAGGCTGTTACGTAAACTGGCACTATTTTTTATCGGTTTGCCATTTATGCTTAACACAATATCGCCGGGGCGTAAGCGGGCTTTTTCTGCTGGGGAGTTGGCAGCAACTTGGCTAATAATAACGCCATGTTTGACCCTAAGACTAAATGCTTTCGCCAGTTCAGGGGTTAAGTCTTGAACACTAATACCTAACTGCCCACGTTTGACTTTACCAAACTTAACCAATTGGTCTTTTAGGCTAACGGCCATATTACTAGGGATCGCAAAACCAATACCAACATTGCCGCCGCTCGGTGCCAGGATGGCGGTGTTAATCCCCACCAGTTCGCCTTTCAAGTTAATTAACGCGCCACCAGAATTACCAGGATTAATAGACGCATCTGTTTGAATAAAATCCTCATAACCTTCAATCCCAAGGCCAGAGCGGCCAAGCGCACTAACAATACCTGAAGTGACGGTTTGCCCAAGGCCAAACGGGTTGCCTATGGCAATAACAAAGTCGCCAACCCGTAAATGGTCAGAGTTGGCGATGTGTAAATCGGTGAGCCGATCGGCCTTAATTTGAATAACCGCAACGTCAGAATCAGGGTCGCTGCCGACCACGTTGGCGTTAAATGAGCGGCCATCGCGCAAAGTCACCGTTATTTTGTCGGCTTTATCAATAACGTGGTGATTAGTAATGATAAGTCCTTTATTTGCATCGACGATGACGCCTGAACCTAAGCTTTGCGTGGAACGCTTTCTTGGTGTGTTGGGGAGCTGGAAAAAACGTCGAAAGAAAGGGTCTTGTAATAGAGGGTTTTCGTGCTGTTGAACCATACTTCTAGTGGCAATATTAACAACAGCAGGTGTTACTTTTTCTAAAACGGGCGCTAAGCTAGGCAGAGGTTTTTCGCCTATAAAAGCAGGCAGTGCAGCGTGCGCAGGTAAACTCGTAGCAAGGACTAATAAACCGATCAGTACAAATTGTTTAAGTCTTAACATCATAAACCTCTATGCTATTGATCTACATCGTCGGCGTCAACTTGTCCGCTCATACGACGACGTATGTGTGACCAAGACATACCTGTTGTCATAATAAAACATAAAATACATTGAATAATATAAGTGACCGCATCGATGTTATCAGCTGGCACAAGCCCCCAATCAACAATCATCCAGAATATGGTGCCAAAAAAAGCAATTGCCAAGGCAATGCCGATAGCACCAAGGGAGCGTAAAGTGGCGCGTATATAAATGACCCAACCAATTATTAAAATCAGCCCGGCAAGTGCCATAAGGGGTGTTATATCGGGTGTTTTTGTGACGACCCAATGGTAATAAGATAAGCCAGCGGGGTTGTAGCTTGCAAAGACGAGTACTGTTGCAATGGCTAAACGAATGAAAAAATTAGTGGCCGAGAACTGATTTGTTTTCAATGTATTATCCTTAATGAGTCACCTTGATGAGACGTATTCTAACTGAAAATGCTAACTTCTTTACGAACGCTTTAAAAGCGTTTTGAAAAAAGCGTAGCAAGTGTGACGTAATTGGAAAACACTAATTTCTATGGCTGAAATCAGACCATTTTTATTGCATGCACTACACTGTGTTGTATATATAGATAATTAATTGATCAAACCGAATTAAATGAGCGTGAGACCACATCAAGATAACCAACATATTTTAAGGAAATTTATTCCTTTAAACACCTTACCAAGCGGCCACTTTTCGACTATTTGCAATGAATGTCTTATTGAAGAGTGCGATAAGGGAACGGTGTTATTTGAGCAAGGGGATGATGCTAAAGAGTTTATCTATTTGATCAGCGGAATGATTAGCTTATTTGCCGGTGAGATGGAAATGGAAACCATCGTAACAGGTTCGGAAGTGGCGCGTTTTGCAATCGCCCACCAATTGCCCCGTAAAGTTCGAGCAGTGACGAAATCTAAAGCGAGGATTGTGCGAGTTCCTACTTATATGCTGGATATGGATAACCCCGAAGATAATGGGCAAACCTATTTGGTAGATGACGTTGAAGACCATAGTGGCGATTGGATGACAACGATGTTGCAATCGCCGGTCTTTCAACGGTTGCCCGCATCAAATTTACAAAAAGTAATGATGCAGATGGAAGAGGTCGCTTTTGAACCGGGTGAGGTTGTTGTTAAACAAGGGGATGAGGCGGATTTTTATTACATCATTAAAACAGGTAGTTGTGAATTGATACGTCAGCCTTCTGAAGGTGCGCGGTTAATCAAGTTGGGTGAGTTACATAGCTGTGATGCTTTTGGCGAAGATGCGCTGCTATCAGGCAACCCAAGGAATGTAACGGTTCAAATGAAAGGCAAGGGGCAAATGCTTCGCCTATCAAAAGCTAACTTCATCAAGTTGGTTAAAGAGCCAGTATTACAATATGTAAACTTTCAAGAAGGGCAGGAAAAAGTCAGTGCGGGTGCTAATTGGTTAGATGTAAGAGGGGTCGATGAATATGTTGATGATCATATTGACGGCAGTGTAAATATCCCCTTCTTTTCGTTACGAATGAAAATCGCTGAATTGCGTCACGATCAATTACAAGTATTGGTCTGCTCCAATGGTCGAACCAGTGAGGCCGCAGCATTTCTACTATTGAAGTTTGGTTTTAATGCGCTGATTTTGAAAGGAGGAATCGCTAGCAGGTCTACCAGTAAGAGCAAGAAAAAGGCACCAGAATTGTCCTTAAAAGAGGTGCCGTTATCAGCCGTTGCGACAACATCAAATGAGAATCAAGGTGCGACGGTTAGTAATGCTGACAGTTTGAATGCTAAGCAGTTAGAAGAGGCGCAACGTAAAATAGCAGAGCTTGAAAAATTATGCGCGCAATCAAATGAAAGGTCTAATAAGCTTGAGTTAGAGCGTAGGGGCTTACAGCAACAATATGAGCAACAAGCAGCCCTAGTCGCTGAGCTGCAATTATCATCAAAGCGTGTGTCAGACGAGCTGCTAGCGCTGCGCAATGGTCATGGTGACCGTGAGGTGGAAATGAGCCAGGCGCTGCTTGCTGAAAAAGAAGCAGGTTTGCAGCTTTCAAAAGAACTGGAAGATAAAGCCCTAGCGCTGGATAAGGCGCAGCAAGCGATGGAGAGTTCTCGTGAATCGCTTAGCCTGTTAGGCGAAGACATTAAGGCGAAGGATAAGGAGCTCGATGAGCTTAAACGAACGATCAGTGATATTAATACTCGAGAGGCAGAAACGACAACAACGTTTAAGGAAACGTTGGCGATGGCAAAACAAGAAGCCATCGAATTAAGAAACCAAAAAAAGGCCTTGGAAGAAAAAGTAGAGGCGACTGAGCGCGAAATGGGCGGGTTACTTAAATCTCAAACTAAACTGGAAGAAGAAAATAAACAGCGGATTAATGATAAGGAAGCGGCTAACTTAGAGAAAGATAATCAAATTCAGCAGTTAAATTCCCAATTGTCTGAAATGCGTTCGACTATAAAGAGCTCGGGCCAGTTGCAAACACAATTAGAGAGCCAACTTTCACAGACTAGGCATGAACTAGAGCAGTTAAAAGAAAAGCAAAACGATGCGATAGAAAAAAATAAAGCAGAGGCTGATGCGCGTCGCCAAGAGCTTGAAAGCGATATAAACGCGTTAACACAACAAGTAGAAGAAAAAGATACAGCGTTAGAAAAGCAAACAGAGGCGTTAGGCGTCTTGGCGGAAACCTGTGAATCATTGAAAGAGAAAAGCAGGGGGTACGACCAAACCCTGCATGAAAAGACAACTAAACTTGAGGCTTTGACGAAGGTATTAGAAACGGCAGAGAAAAAACTTGAGGCGTTTAGTCAAGAACGAGAGGACCTAGAGTCCGCTGTGTTAGAAAAAGATACGCTGTTGGCTGAATGGCGTGAACAGTCTGTTGCAATGAATGCTGAGGAAGCTGCTTTAGAAGAAAAGCTAGCACAGTCGGACAGTCATTTATCGAATGTGTTGGCTGAAAAAACAGTTTTAGCTGAACAGTTAAATGAATTGCGAGAATTGACCGATGAGCTAAAGAGTAACGAAGATAACTACTTAACAGAGGTTGACAGTCTTAAACAACAAAAATCGCAAGCAGAAAAGGCGTTGGCTGAGTCGCTTAATGAATCAGAGGCTCGAACAGAACAGTTTGAAAAAGAAGCGATAAAACTACGTCAGCAGGTGATTGCCCTAGAAAGCTCTCTGAGTGAAATAAGCTCAGGCAAAGAGTCGTTAGAGAGTGAGTTGAAGAAGCGCCTTGCCGAGGCGCAAAATGATGCCAAAGTAGCACTAACAACGCAACAAGATGTTGAGCTGCAACTGAATCGCGAAGTGAGTGAAAAGGAAGCTATCCAAAAAAGCCTAATAGCCTTGGAAAAACAGTTGGCGCAGAGGCAGGGTGAGCAGCAACAATTAAGCAAACAGTTAGATGAATCGCAAGAAAAGCTTGAAGAGCTGCGTGAAGGCGGAGAAGCTGAAGTATTACGTTTAACGAAGTTGCTACAGCAGGCCGAATCAAAACTTCAAGAAAGAAACGTAGAGTTTAATTCGTTGACTAAGGAAAAAGAGGGTGATGTTAGGCAGTTACAACAAAAGGCCGATATGCTTGAAGCCGAGTTGGACATGCTGCAAAGAGCTGAGGCTGAAAGCGCGCAGGAACTTAATAAATTAGCGTCAGAAAAAGAAGCTGCAGAGCAAGCGTCATTAGTCACTAAATCTCAGCTTGATAGTCTGTTGATTGAGCAACAAAAAGTCACCGCAGAGCTGTCTCAAGAGCGTCAAGAAACGAAAATGATCATCCAAGAAAAGGATGCTAAGAATGCTAAATTAGCAGACTCGTTAGAGCAGCTCAAAGGCCAGTTGAAAGCATTAGAAGAGTCATTGCTCGAACAGACGCGACAGCTCGATGAAGCTCATGTTCAACAACTTGACAAGTTGGACACAGAGCTAAAAAAAGTCAAACAGCAGCAGGAGCTTAGCGAAGGGCAGTTGATGTCAGTACAAGCTGAGAAAGAAGAGTTGCAACAGAAACTATTTGATGCAGAAGCAGTTTTATCGAGTGCTACGGGTGATCAACGAGAATTATTGGTGCAGCTAGAAAAAGCGCGCAATGAGTCTGTGGAATTAACACGAACGGTTGAGTTAAAACAAACTGAGATGGATGAGTTTGTATCGCTAAAAAAAGAACTGGAAGAAGAGTTGTTGACGTCTAAAAAGGCGCATAAAGCGATGAGCACTTTAGCGGATAGCGCTGAGCAGCGTTGTGAGGAACTGAACAATGCTTTAGCTCTACAAGTGTCAAAACAGCAAGATAAAGAACGGATGTTTGAAGAGCGGTTAAAGGCGTTAGAAAACCAGCTTCAGCAGACAGAAAATGACCTCCAAAAAGAGCGTATTGCTCTACAAAAAGCGGAAACAAACTTATCTTCCAAGGTTGGTGAAAAAGAAGAAATGCGCGTCGCCTTATCAGAGTTAGAGCAACTTAAATTATCGGGTGATAAGGTTGTTAACGTATCACAGCAAAAAATGGCTGAGCTGGAGCAATCGCTAAAAAGCCTTAAAGTGGAAAAAGAACAGTTGATCGAGGCGCATAATGATGCAGATGAAAAAACTGCTCAGTTAACTGAGCAACTATTAACGGCACAAAATGCAGAGAAAGAAACATTAAAAAGATTAGATCAGCTAATGAGCTCACTTGAGACCGATAAGCACGAAAAAGCGGCCCTGGAAGAGAAGCTGGCGGATATTAATAACAACAATAATGAGTTGAAGCATCAACTTGAAAAGATGGAAAGAAATGCGTCTAGTGCGATCGAGAGTGGTCCAGCAGAAAAACGAATAAAAGAGTTGGAAAAACAGTTAGATGAGGCGTCAACTATGTTGCTGGATCTTGAGATAAAACTAGAGACATCCTCTAGCGATGTAGTAGAAGAACCCAGTGAAGAAGAGAAAAATGCTCTTAAAGCACTTCAGTCAGAGCTAGATTTAGTTCGGGAGCAAACAGAAAAAGATATCCAAGCAATGCAGCTAAAAGTAGAAAATAGTGAAAAAATGAATTTGGCGCTGAAGAAAAAGATCTTGACGATGCAAACGTTAGCAAACCAAGAAGTGCTTCCTGAGAAAACACAAAAAGAAAAGAAAAAGGGCTGGTGGAAATAATACAAAAAGATGGTGTTGAATATGTGGCTGCGGTTGAAGTTGAAACGCTAGCAAGCCTAAGTTCCAGAGCATTTGAAGTCGACTTGGGTGATAAAGGTGCTTGCAGTGGTTTTTTTGTGCGCGAGCAAGACATGACGCTGAGAGCGTATAAGAATAACTGTCCCCATACAGGGGCGCCATTGAACTGGATGCCAGACCAGTTTTTAAGCCGAACTGGTTTATATATTCAATGCTCTATTCATGGGGCGATGTTTAAAACACAAGATGGCGAGTGTTTTGCTGGGCCATGTAACGGGAAGTGGTTAAAGGCATTGAGCTTTATTGAAAAAGACGGAATGTCTTATATTGCATTACTTGATCTCGAAAAAAGCCCGTCAATTTGACGGGCTTTTTAAGGTATTTTTGCGCAGACTATGGCCTGTGCAGAAAGCTAAGTGCTGATTGGTTCAAACTTATTTTATTTTAGCTTCCTTATACATAACATGCTGTCTAATGGTTGGATCAAACTTTTTGATTTCCATTTTTTCTGGCATATTACGTTTGTTTTTTGTTGTTGTGTAGTAATGGCCTGTTTTAGCGCTTGAAACTAATTTAATTTTATCTCTCATTTTTCAGTCCTTAAACTTTTTCGCCACGTGAGCGAATGTCGGCCAAAATAGCGTCGATGCCATTTTTGTCAATTGTACGCATGCCATTTGCTGAAACGCGTAAGCGAACAAAACGATTTTCGCTTTCTACCCAAAAACGGTGGTGATGAAGATTCGGCTCAAAGCGACGACGAGTTCTGTTTTTCGCGTGAGAAACATTGTTTCCCGACATAGGGCGCTTGCCAGTGACTTGGCATACTTTAGACATGATAAAACCTCTATTAAAATTAATTGATTGGCAACTTACTGCGAAACGGTGCGAATTTATACCAGAATATGATAATTGAGTAAAGAAAAAATTCGTTTCTATTCTTAGATGTGGCCTAGTTCAGCGAGTGAGGAGGCATCGCCGCTGCCGATGATTAAATGGTCTAAAACGCGAATATCGATTAACTTTAATGCCTCGATTAGTTGGTGGGTAATCTGTATATCGGCTTGACTGGGTGTTGGATTCCCTGATGGGTGGTTGTGAGCAAAAATAACTGCTGCGGCATTGTTAGCAAGTGCGCCTTTAACAACTTCTCGTGGGTGTACACTAGCACCATCAATAGTGCCAAAGAATAATTCTTCAAAGGCAAGAACGTGGTGCTTGGTGTCCAAATAGAGACAAGCAAATACCTCTCTTTGCTGATGAGCTAGTTTGCTTTTTAAGAACTGTTTGGTGTCATCGGGGGTGTTGAGCGCGTTTTTATGGCGGATATTTTCGTGTAAATATCGACGTGCCATTTCTAGCACGGCTTGCAATTGTGCATATTTAGCCTTACCCAACCCATGCCCCTGACAAAACTCAGGTTGCGATGCGTGCATCAGCGAGTTTAATGAGCCAAATTGCTTTAGAAGGCGGCGAGATACGTCTACGGCGGTCAAGCCTTGAGTGCCTGTACGTAAGAAAATGGCGAGAAGTTCTGCATCGGACAGTGAGGCGGCGCCTCGACTTAATAATTTTTCACGGGGCCTTTCCAATTCAGGCCAGTCAGTAATAGACATAATCAATCCTTGATAATGATAGTGGCTTGGATCATAGAATATATCGTGTTGTGTGACATAATGGGGTATTACTTAATAAAGATGCAGAAAATATTGTGAATGAATTACAGTATCGGCGTGTGTTATTGGGCGTGACGGGCGGAATAGCCGCTTATAAGGCCGCCGAAATTTTGCGCCAATGTCAAAATATGGGTGCTGAGGTGCGTGTTGTGATGACCCCAGCGGCAACAGAATTTATTACCCCGTTAACGTTTCAGGCGTTGTCAGGCTTGCCGGTGCATACTCAATTGATGGATGTCGAAGAAGAAGCAGGTATGGGGCATATTAACCTGGCTCGTTGGGCTGATGTGATTTTAGTGGCGCCAGCCAGCGCAGACTTTATTGCTCGCTTAGCTTCCGGTATGGCGAATGATTTGTTGACAACGCTTTTGCTGGCAACAGAAAAACCAGTGATGTTGGCGCCAGCAATGAATCGTGCGATGTTTGATGATCAAAATACACAAAACAATCTCCGTCAGCTTGAGTCTCAAGGCGTGGTTATTTTAGGGCCAGGCGAAGGCGTGCAAGCCTGTGGTGAGGTTGGCTTAGGGCGAATGCTCGAACCGGAAGATTTGGCGCAAGCCGTTGTCGAACATTTCCAAACAGGTGAGTTGGCAGGGTTAAATGTTTTATTAAACGCAGGGCCAACAAGAGAAAACATTGATCCTGTTCGCTATATCAGTAATCACAGTTCTGGGAAAATGGGCTTTGCATTGGCGCAAGCCTGTGTAGAGGCAGGTGCGCACGTGACGTTAGTGGCGGGACCTGTATATATGCCAACACCGTCTGGTGTGGAACGAATTGATGTGGTGAGTGCGCGCGAGATGGCGGATGCTGTGCTTTCAAGGTCGGCGCAAGCCGATATCTTTATTGCCTCAGCTGCAGTTGTGGATTACACCCCAGTTGAAATTGCCGAGAATAAGATAAAGAAAAACGCATCGCAGATGCAGCTAACTCTGGTTAAAACAACAGACATTTTGACCAGTGTCGCAACACAAGGCAGCGCAACGTTTTGTGTTGGTTTTGCGGCAGAAACGGATAACTTAGAAGCGTATGCTAAAGGCAAGTTAGAAAAAAAATCGTTGGATATGATTGCGGCAAATTGGGTGGGCCGGAAAAACGTTGGTTTTAACAGTGAAAATAATGCCTTATCGGTCTACTGGAAAGGTGGTGAGCAAGAGCTCGGCTACATGCCTAAGTCTGAATTGGCTCGTGAATTAGTGACATTAATAGCAAAAAGGTACCATGAAAAAAATACAACTTAAATTACTGGATGATCGTTTAGGTCAATCAATTCCTTTACCGGAATATGCAACAAGTGGTTCTGCGGGGTTGGATTTACGTGCATGTTTGGATGAATCGTTATTGGTGAAGCCTGGGCAAACAACGTTAATTCCAACCGGAATGGCCATTCATATCAGCGATGCTAATTTGGCGGCAGTCATCCTACCTAGATCAGGTTTGGGGCATAAACATGGCATAGTATTGGGTAATTTAGTTGGTTTAATTGACTCTGATTATCAAGGACAGTTATTTGTTTCATGTTGGAACCGCGGTGATACGGCCTTTAATATTGAGGTTGGGGACCGGATTGCACAATTGGTTTTTGTGCCTGTGGAACAAGTTGAGTTTGAGCAAGTAGATCATTTTGATAACAGCCATCGTGGCGAAGGTGGTTTTGGCCATACAGGACAAGGGTAAAAAATGATAAATAAAACAATACTTGTGCTGATGTTGCTTGTTATTGCTTTGGGTGGTGCGGGCTATGTTTACCTCGGTCAGATTGACCAACAAAATATTGAGCAAGCCGAACAGTTAACCAAGCGGACAGAAAAGGCGAGTGATACTTTATCAGCAAAAGTAAGGGCGTGGCGTCAGGCCCTAGAGGATGTGGCGAAAGCACCAGCTTTGATTGAAGGCTTGGACGGCGGTGAAACAGCGGCAACAAATTGGGTGGCAGCACAAGCAGCGTTGATAGATGACATCGTATCGTTACGAGTTGTTAAGCCGGACCTGATGCAGGTTGATCCGACGAGTAAGCCGCCCTTGGGCTATGCAACGCTGGATCTAATTAGAAAAGTAGAGTCATCAAAGAAAGCTCAAATGCCAGAAGTTCATATGATGGAGACAGACCATCAACATGTTGTAATAGCACTACCTGTATTAGACGGCGAGACACTGCGAGCAGTGATGCTCGGCGCATTTGAGGTGCCGGCCATACAGACGGCATTTAGTGTGGCCATAGGCAGTGAAAAAGAGGGTTTTTTAACGCTTAAGCAAGGTGCGTTGAAGCTTGTTGGTGATGGCGCTTCAATGCATCAGATGGGTGAGAGTATTGGCAGTGTGCCAGTAGCAGGAACGCATTGGCGCATAAGTATAAAAAGGCAAGCGTTAGCAGCGCCTATTACTAAAGCAGAGTTGTTTACCTACCTTGTTGGAGCATTGGTAATGGTGCTGCTTGCAGGGGTGTTGCTTGCCCTTGTGAAACATAAAGATAAATGTCGAGAATGGGTTGAGGTGATAAAGCAAAGCACAAGCAAGGCGTCTAAAAAGCCGCTGGTTTTGAAAGATGATGATATTTCCCCACCAGAAGATGAGGCGCGTGAACATAAACAAATCGTCGATAGCATTAAGGAAGAAAGTGTTGATGCGGGTGACTCAACATCAGGTCCAATTTTTATGAAAGACGATGTAATTGATGTGGTAACCCAAGCCGAAGTGCCGCAGTCTATTTTTAGGGCATATGATATTAGAGGGATTGTTGATAAGACATTGACAGAACAGGGTGTGTTTTTGATTGGACGTGCGATTGCTAGCGAAGCGTTAAGTGTAGGTCAGCAGACTATAGCGATTGCTCGTGATGGCCGGCTGCACAGTCTAAGGCTTAGCGAGTCACTATCCAAGGGCATACAAGCTGCGGGGTGTAATGTGATAGATGTTGGCCAAGTCCCAACCCCCGTCTTGTATTTTGCAACCCATCAGCTAGACACTCAATCAGGGGTAATGATAACGGGTAGCCACAACCCAGCAAATTATAATGGCTTGAAAATTGTTATTGCGGGTAATACGTTGTCAGGCGAGGCAATTCAGCAGTTATATCAACGCATTCAGCAAGATAACTTGGAAACTGGTGAAGGCGCTTACCAAGAGCAAATGATGTTACCTGAATATATTGGTGCTATTACTGGCGATGTTCGTTTAGGCAGAATGATGAAAGTAGTGGTCGATTGCGGTAATGGAGTGGCTGGAGAGGCTGCCCCAATGCTACTGTCGACGTTAGGCTGTGAAGTGATTCCGTTGTATTGTGAGATTGATGGTAATTTCCCAAACCATCATCCCGACCCGAGCAAGCCAGAGAATTTACAAACGCTGATCGACAAGGTGCGTGAGGAAGAGGCGGAGCTGGGTTTAGCTTTTGATGGCGATGGCGATCGTTTAGGCGTGGTTGACTCGGATGGCAATATTATCTGGCCGGATAGGCAAATGATGTTGTACGCGGTTGATGTGCTATCTAGACAAGCAGGCGCGGACATTATTTATGATGTGAAATGTACACGGAACCTTGCCAAAGTAATTGCCAAACATGGCGGGAAGCCCATTATGTCGCAAACAGGGCATTCACTGATTAAAGCTAAAATGAAAGAGACTAAAGCAGAGCTTGCAGGTGAGATGAGCGGGCATATCTTTTTCAAAGAGCGTTGGTTTGGTTTTGATGATGCTTTATATACCGCCGCACGACTATTAGAAATTGTGACAGCAGAGTTTAGGTCAACAGCCGAGATTTTTGCAGAACTACCTGACAGTGTGAGCACCCCCGAATTAAATATTAGTTTGGCAGAAGGTGAAAACTTCAGTTTTGTTGAAAAATTGCAGTCTCAGGCAACCTTTGACGAAGCTAAGGTTATTACCATTGATGGTATCCGTGTTGAATTTAAAGATGGTTGGGGGCTGGTCAGAGCATCGAATACAACGCCTTCGTTAGTATTGCGCTTTGAAGCGGATAATGAGGTGTCGTTAGAGCGTATAAAAGATGTATTTAGAGAACAAATGTTGAAAATTAATGCGGACATAGCGTTACCTTTTTAACCGTACTATTTATCAATATGATTTGTAGATGAGGCATGATGGAAAATAATAAAATTGATCCAATTCAGACAGCGCACGTTTTAAGTGAGGCGCTTCCGTATATTCAAAAATTCTCGGGTAAAACCATTGTCATCAAATATGGCGGAAACGCCATGGTGGACGAAGACTTAAAAAGTGGTTTTGCACGAGATATTGTGTTGCTAAAGCAGGTGGGTTTAAACCCGGTTGTTGTTCATGGTGGTGGACCACAGATTGGTCGTCATCTCGAAAAATTGGGTATGAAAAGCCAATTCGTAGATGGTATTCGCGTGACAGATAG
This sequence comes from Cycloclasticus pugetii PS-1, assembly GCF_000384415.1. Lineage (NCBI taxonomy): Bacteria > Pseudomonadati > Pseudomonadota > Gammaproteobacteria > Thiotrichales > Piscirickettsiaceae > Cycloclasticus > Cycloclasticus pugetii. The sequence continues at coordinate 2,023,842 of NZ_ARVU01000001.1, read as the reverse complement.
TGACACGATGGATGTTGTTGAGATGGTGCTTGGCGGTTTAGTTAATAAAGAAATTGTAAGTCTTATCAATCAGCATGGAGGCTCAGCTGTTGGCCTAACAGGTAAAGATGGTGACTTAATAAGAGCGAAGAAAATTTCTAGTAAAGAAGCAGCAACAGAAGAGGCTTCAGAGCTGATAGATATGGGACATGTTGGTCATGTTGATAGCATTGACTCTGCAGTTGTTGATATGCTGGTTCAAGGTGATTTTATTCCTGTTATTGCGCCTATTGGCGTGGGTAAGGATGGGGCTTCTTACAATATAAATGCGGATCTTGTTGCGGGGAAAATGGCCGAAATTTTATCTGCAGAAAAGCTGTTGTTGTTGACCAATACATCAGGCTTGCTAAGTAAGGAAGGTGAATTATTAACAGGCTTGTCTATTGATGAGGTAAATAAGTTGATAGACGATGGCACCATTTTTGGTGGCATGCTACCAAAAATTCGATGTGCGATGGATGCGCTGAATGGTGGTGTGAACAGCGCCCACATTATTGATGGGCGTGTTCCACATGTTGTTTTGCTAGAGCTATTAACTGATAAAGGTATGGGTACTTTACTGGTTAGAAGTTAAGGTGTTAGCTGATTAAATTGCTCGATGAGCTGGGCAGTTTGTTCGCTTTTACAGGTAGCTTTTCCGCCTTTTGAATTAGCACAACGGATATCCAGCATAATATTTAGTTCGGCTTTATTGTTAACTTTAGTTAATGAAAGGCCGATGTCTTTGCTAAGCCTTGGTGTCCTGGTAAGGATGAGTTCATCCGAGCGATACACAATGGTAGCGCCAGCGTCAGTGATAAAGGATGATGCTTTGTCCCATAGTGTTTCGCAGGTATTTGCGTCACATGTTAACTGGCCTAGAAAGAGGCTAGGAATGGTTTCTGAATCAATGGTAGGTGTTTCAACTGAATGAGTTTTTAATACGTTGAAGCGTAATTTATCGTTCGCGAGTTGTTCGCTTAACTGTGTTTTTTGTAATTTAAAGTCAGCGATTTCTTGTTGATTTTTATCAAATTGTGCTTGAGCAGACTGAATGTTAGAAAGGTTTTTTTGCGGTATTTTTTTTCCTGAACGTTCGAAATTTGCAGCCGCCGCTTGGTGAAGAATAAGTTGTTTTTTAAGTGTCTCAGACTGACTTGTAGCGATTGTTATATGTGAATCAAGCATCTCAAGTTTGCTGTTTGCCAGCGTGTCGATATCTTCTTCTGAGCGAAATGTTTTTAATAAAGCGCTATCTTTAGCCAATTGTGACTGTAAGAGCTCTTTTTGTAAGGCTTGTAAGTGATTGATTTCTTTCAGGCGCTGAATTTCTTCCGGGGTTTTAGCAGCATCTTTTACAGCGATGGTGCGGCCTTCTTCATTTAGTTCTTCTCGTTCTCGCCTTGATTCTTCAGGTGGCACTTTGTCCGAAAAGGATACGTTTCCATTCTTATCAACCCACTTATATAGTTTTCCAGCAAAGGTTGGGTTTGAGAGAGTCAATAAAAGGATGGATAAAATTAAACGGTTTTTTTTTCTCATGGGAATTAAAGGTCTATTTTTTTTGAAGATTAAATCAATTAATGGTTATCATAGGCATAGACTGAAAACTTAGGTATCAGAGTGAATAACATTCATTATGGTTATATGCCATTTTTCGTTATATAACGAATGTGCCTGTTAGTGAGTATAGTTTAGAAAGTGGTATTTGTGGGAATGTAAACAGATGCTGGTTTTTTTAATATTTGATTCATTTTGGAGTATGTATGCCTACCGATAACTTCCCTTTCATCGCCGATGCGAATGATACGGATCCGCAAGAAACCAACGAGTGGCTTGAGGCACTTGAGGCGGTCATTGAACATGAGGGTAAAGATCGCGCCCATTTTTTACTTGAAACATTGATAGAGAGAACCAGATCTGCAGGAGCGGATATCCCGTTTAGCGCTGCAACGGCGTATATCAATTCGATATCGATTGCAGAACAAGCGCAATATGTTGGTGATAGAACCTTAGAGCATAAAATTCGTTCGTATGTTCGTTGGAATGCCATGGTGATGGTGCTTCGAGCGAATAAAAATACTAATGTTGGTGGGCATATTGCCAGCTTTGCATCATCAGCCACTTTATATGATGTAGGTTATAATCATTTTTGGCACGCAGCGAGTGAAACGCATGGCGGAGACTTAGTCTATGTGCAAGGACATGTAGCAACTGGGATTTATGCACGTGCATTTATGCTGGGTCGTTTGAGCGAAGAGCAGATGGACGGTTTCCGTCAAGAAGTTGATGGTGGTGGTTTGTCATCTTATCCGCACCCTTGGTTAATGCCCGATTTTTGGCAATTCCCAACGGTTTCAATGGGCTTGGGGCCGATCATGTCGATTTACCAAGCGCGCTTTTTGAAATACTTGGAAGACCGAGGTTTTGCTAAAACCTCAGAGAGAAAAGTCTGGGCGTTTTTGGGCGATGGTGAAACCGATGAGCCAGAATCCTTAGGTGCCATTGGTATGGCTGGTCGTGAAAATCTTGATAATTTGGTATTTGTTATCAACTGTAATTTACAGCGACTAGATGGGCCGGTTCGAGGTAATGGGAAAATTATTCAAGAACTAGAGTCAGAGTTTAGAGGCGCTGGCTGGAATGTCATTAAAGTTGTTTGGGGTAATCGTTGGGATGCCCTGTTAGCACGTGATACTGAAGGTCATCTACGTAAACGTATGATGGAGTGCGTTGATGGTGACTACCAAACAATGAAGGCCAAAGATGGGGCTTATGTTCGTGAGAACTTCTTTAATACGCCAGAGCTAAAAGCAATGGTGGCTGACTGGTCCGATAAAGATATTTGGGATTTGAATCGTGGTGGACATGATCCCGCTAAAGTATATGCTGCGTATGATGCAGCTTGCAAAGAAACAAATAGACCGACTGTGATCCTAGCAAAAACCATCAAAGGTTATGGCATGGGTGAGTCAGGTCAGGCGCAAAATACCACGCACCAGCAGAAGAAGATGAGTCATAACTCATTGCTTCACTTTAGAGATAAATTTGAGCTGCCGATTTCTGATGAAGATGTTGATAATCTTGCCTATCTTACTTTTCCTGAGGGCTCGGCAGAACAAGAGTACATGAAGAAGAAGCGCGAAGATTTAGGCGGCTACTTACCTGCGCGTCGTGAAAAGTCAGAGTCTTTAACGATTCCAGACTTAGCCGTATTTGAGCCGATGATGAAAGGGACATCGGAAGGCCGTGAAATTTCCACCACGATGGCTTTTGTTCGGTTATTAAACATTTTGTTGAAAGATAAAGAGATTGGTAAACGTATCGTGCCTATCGTGCCAGATGAGTCGCGTACGTTTGGTATGGAAGGCTTATTCCGTCAGTTAGGTATTTGGTCGCACGTGGGTCAGTTGTACACACCACAAGACTCAGATCAGCTGATGTTTTATAAAGAAGATAAGAACGGTCAAGTATTGCAAGAGGGCATCAATGAGGCCGGTGGAATGTGTGACTGGATTGCAGCAGGTACGTCCTACTCAACCAGTGATGTGCCAATGATCCCGTTCTATATTTTTTACTCAATGTTTGGCTTTCAGCGCATTGGTGACTTGATATGGGCTGCGGCTGATCAGCGTGCACGTGGCTTCTTATTAGGCGGAACAGCCGGGCGTACGACACTTAATGGTGAAGGGCTTCAGCATGAAGATGGGCATAGTTTGTTATGGGCCTCATCTGTGCCGAACTGTATTTCATATGATCCAACGTTCAATTATGAATTAGCCGTCATCACGCATGATGGTTTAAAACGCATGTTCCAAGAGCAAGAAGATGTTTTCTATTACCTAACGGTTATGAATGAAAACTATGCGCACCCAGCAATGCCAGACGGTGCAGAAGAAGGCATTATTAAAGGCATGTACTTGTTTAAAGAAGGGGCTTCGAAGAGCAAACTGCGTGTGCAGTTATTGGGTTCTGGTACGATCTTTAACGAAGTGATTGCCGCGGCAGAACTATTGAAAACTGATTGGGGTGTTGAAGCTGATTTGTGGAGTTGTACCAGTTTTACGGAGCTGGCCCGCGAGGGACAAGCCTGTGAGCGTGAAAACCGCTTGAAACCAACGCAAGAAAAACGGATACCTTATGTGTCTGAATGTTTAAATGAACGTCAAGGCCCCGTTATTGTGTCGACAGACTATGTGCGTTTATTAGCAGATTCAATTCGCCCATTTATTCGCAAGCATTGTTCAATATTGGGTACAGATGGTTTCGGTCGATCAGACACCCGTGAGAACCTACGTCGTTTCTTTGAAGTTGATCGTTATTATGTTGCCATTACCGCACTAAATGCGCTGGTAGACTTAGGGCAAATTAAGGCTGAGGTTGTTCAGCAGGCCATAGAAAAATATGAAATAGACACTGAAAAACCTGCGCCATGGTTAGTGTAGAGCGAGCGATAGGAGAATTGAATGAGTGATTTAATAGATGTAGCGGTGCCAGATATTGGTGATTTTGATGCTGTTGAGGTTATTGAAGTCTTAGTTTCTATCGGTGATTCAGTTGAGGTAGAACAAGCCTTGTTGACGTTAGAGAGTGATAAGGCAAGTATGGAAATCCCTTCATCAGCAGCAGGGGTGGTCGAAGAAATTTTAGTGACGGTTGGCGACTCTGTGGCAGAAGGCACTGTTGTCGTTCGCCTAAAAGAGCTTAACTCGTCAGAGCAAGCGAAGGCACCAGCTCAAGAAGCAGCAGCTGAACCAGTACAAGAAGAAGTAACAGAAAGCGAAATTAATATTCATGTCCCAGATATTGGTGACTTTGATGCTGTTGAAGTTATTGAAGTGAATGTCGCTGTCGGCGATGTGGTTGAAGAAGAACAATCGTTGTTAACCTTAGAAAGTGACAAAGCCAGTATGGAGATTCCTTCGACCTCAGCAGGTACCGTTAAAGAGGTTAAAGTCGCCGTCGGTGAGCAAGTCTCAGAAGGTGATTTAATTGTAGTTTTATCCGGCCAAGCGGCTCCAACAGTGAAGGCTGAGAGTCCGGCAAAGTCTGAGCCAAAAGCAGAAGAAAAAGCGCCAGCAAAGCCAGCGCCGAAATCGCAAACGAATACCAATCCCAATACCAATGTTGCAGCGGCACCGGTGACTTCAAAACCAATGGGACATATTCATGCAAGTCCAACGGTACGCAAGTTTGCAAGAGAGTTGGGTGTTGATTTATCAACGGTTACCAAGGCAACAGGGCCTAAAGGCCGGCTTTTAAAAGAAGACATTAAACAACACGTTAAGCAAATTATTGCCGGCCAATCAGCGACGTCTTCATCAGTTGGCTCGGGGATTCCACCTATTCCAGAGGTTGATTTTACAAAATTTGGTGAAATAGAGGAAAAACCGCTCAGTAAGATTAAGCGCTTAACAGGCACGAATTTAACGCGTGCTTGGCTGAATGTGCCGATGGTGACACATCATGAGCTAGCAGACATTACTGATATGGAAGCGTTCCGTAAATCATTAAAAGCAGATGCTGAAAAACGGGGTGTGAAGGTCACGTTTTTAGCATTTATGATGAAGGCTTTAGTGGCTGCATTAAAAGAGTTTCCACAGTTTAATGCCTCGTTATCGCCAGATGGTAATAGCTTGATTTATAAAAAATATTACAACATTGGTATAGCTGTTGCGACACCAAATGGGCTTGTTGTACCTGTCTTTAAAGATGTTGATAAGGTCAGTATTTTTGAGTTGGCTGAACAAATGGGCGTGATCAGTAAAAAAGCAAGGGATGGTAAGCTTTCTCCAAAGGAAATGCAGGGCGCATGTATGACGATCTCAAGCCTAGGTGGAATTGGCGGTACTGCTTTTTCACCAATTGTTAACGCCCCCGAAGTGGCGATCTTAGGTGCGACACGTGCAGAGATGCAGCCAGTCTGGAATGGTAGTGAATTTATCCCCCGCTTAATGCTTCCATTAGATCTCACTTATGATCATCGCGTGATAGATGGTGCGGATGCTGCCTCCTTTATGGTAGCGCTTTCACGTTATCTCAATGACATCCGTCGTGTGTTGTTGTAGGAGGATATGATGGCTAATCTAATAGATATAAAAGTTCCAGACATTGGCGAGTTTGATGACGGCGTAGAGGTAATTGATATTCAGGTCGCTGTGGGTGATAGCGTTGCGGTCGAAGACAGTCTTTTGACCTTGGAAAGCGACAAGGCGTCGATGGATATTCCAAGTACCTCAGCCGGTGTTGTGAAAGAAATAATGGTTGCATTAGGCGATAAAGTGGTTGAAGGTGATTTATTGATAAAGCTTGAAGCATCTGAGGCTATGGCGACGCAGGACTCGTCAGCTGCTGACGATATTCCAGTGGCAGAACCTGTTTCCACGCCGCCTGTAAGCGCAAATGAAAGTGCTGATCTGCATGTGGATGTACTGGTTATGGGCGCAGGTCCTGGTGGTTACACGGCGGCCTTTCGCGCAGCTGACCTCGGCAAAAAAGTGGCGCTTATAGAACGCCATGCCTCGTTAGGGGGCGTTTGCTTGAATGTTGGATGTATTCCATCAAAAGCATTATTGCACCAAGCGCAGGTTATTCATGAGGCGGCAGAAATGTCAGCACATGGCGTTACTTTTGAACCTCCGACGTTGGATATCGATGCTATTCGTGGCAATAAAGAGAACATTATTCAGCGCTTAACAGGTGGCTTAGCAGGCTTAGCAAAACAACGGAATGTTACGGTTGTGACAGGGTATGCGAATTTTGCATCCAGCCATTCTGTTGTGGTTGAAAATGAAGGCAGTAGCCAAACGATATCCTTCGATAATGCAATTATTGCAGCCGGTTCGCAGCCGGTTAAAATCCCTGGTTTCCCGTACGACGATGATCGTCTGATGGACTCAACAGGTGCGCTCGCTCTGGCCGATGTTCCTGAAAAAATGTTGGTGATCGGTGGCGGTATTATTGGTTTAGAAATGGCGACGGTCTATCATGCTTTAGGTTCAAAAATTAGTGTGATTGAATTAATGGATCAATTGGTAGCCGGTTGTGATAAAGACCTTGTTAAGCCCCTACATAAAAGATTATCGAAACAGCTTGAAAATATTTACTTGAAAGCAAAAGTAACGGCTATTGAGTCAACAGATGATGGCTTGAAAGTAAGCTTTGAAGGCGAAGGTGTGCCCGACTCAGCGGTATATGACCGAGTGTTGATGTCTGTAGGTCGTCGTCCTAACGGCAGTTTAATTTCGGCAGATAAAGCCGGTGTGAATGTAGATGAGCGCGGCTTTATTTCGGTCGATAAGCAAATGAGAACCAACGTACCACATATTTTTGCGATTGGTGATGTCGTTGGTAACCCTATGTTAGCGCATAAGGCAGTTCATGAAGCAAAAGTAGCCGCTGAAGTGATAGCGGGTGAAAAAGCAGCCTTTGACCCTATGACGATTCCATCGGTAGCATATACCGACCCTGAAATTTCATGGATGGGATTGACCGAAACAAAAGCAAAAGCGGATGGTATTAAGTACGAAAAATCTGTTTTCCCATGGGCAGCGAGTGGTCGCGCCTTGAGCATTGGCCGCGATGAAGGGATGACCAAAATCCTTTGGGATCCTGAAACAAAACGTATTTTAGGTGCAGGTATTGTTGGCACCAACGCAGGTGAATTAATTGCCGAAGCGGTTTTAGCATTGGAAATGGGTGCAGATGTTGACGATATGGGGTTAACCATTCATCCACACCCGACCTTATCTGAGACCTTGTGTTTTGCAGCAGAAATGCAGGCGGGTTCAATTACCGACTTATACGTTAAAAAGAAATAAGTCGGGTCAGGCGATGAGCGTATCACTGAATTTTGTACGACACGGTGAAGCGGGTAGGCCGATAATTATTTTACATGGGCTATTTGGTAGCGCGCGTAATTGGCAGGGAATTGCAAAGCAATTGGCAGAACACGACACGGTATACAGCTTAGATTTACGTAATCATGGTTCATCTCCACATGCTGATGAGATGGGGTATGAATCAATGGCGACTGATGTGCTAGCGTTTATGACGCTTGAAGACATTAAAGAAGCGGTGGTACTAGGCCATAGCATGGGTGGGAAAGTTGCGATGCAACTGGCCCTCTCAGAGCCAGAAAAGGTGAGTCAATTAATTGTTGTGGACATGGCACCTGTGACGTATTCGCATAATTTCGATGATGTGTTGTTGGGCCTATATCATGTACCACTTGACAGCGTCGGCTCAAGAAAAGAAGCTGATCAGTACTTAGCTGAAAAACTAAGTACGCCCAGTTTAAGACAGTTTTTACTACAAAACTTGGTGGCGAATACATCAAGGGGTTATCAGTGGAGAGTTAACCTTGCGAGCATTGAAAAAAGCATGCCTGATATTATGGGGTTTCCAGCAAATAGCCTTAAGAAGCAGTATGCGAATCGTGCGTTGTTTATTAATGGTGGTCAATCAACCTATATGACGTCACGCTACCGAGAACCGACGAAAGAAATGTTTCCAGCCGCCGAATTTCAAACCATAGCTAAGTCTGGCCATTGGCCGCATATTGAATCACCTGTGGAATTTATGACGTTGCTTAATAGTTTTTTAAGTTAGAAGAAAAATATAAAGTTCTATTTTTATCTGCCGATATAGGCGGTATGAAGACGATTAAACACTATATATTCTTACTGGCAATGACGCTGTTTAGTGCGAGCACCTTGGCTCAGCAGTATCAGGCGCCAGTTACGCATTCACAATGGACGTTCTCTGGTAACAAAGTTGGGTGTTATATAACGCATGTTATTCCACAATATGGCGTGGGTGTTTTTGAGCAAAAGTCAGGTGAGCGTGTTAATTTTATTTTAAAAGCAGAGTCATACGTGCCACCAATTCACACGGCTATGTTGAGCTCTGTGCCACCAGTATGGATGCACGATGCGCCCTCACTTAAATTAGCAAAGGTTAAAACGAAAACCAAAGAATTGGTGGTTCAAAGTGATGTATCAGAACGTATGTTACAAGAACTATCCAATGGCCGTTTTCCACAGTTTAGTTATAAGGCGAATCAAGGCGGGCAGGTTAACGTAGCGATATCATCGGTTAACTTTTTGGATGTGATGGCTCAATTTGAGTCATGCCGCCAAAATCTACTCCCCTTTAGCAGGGACGATGTGCACCAGCAATTGTCGTTATTCAACTATTTAAGTACAACAATCACACATAAAAACCGCAAGCTGTTAAGCAAAGCGGTTACGTATGTAAAAGAAGCCGGTCAGACAGAAAGAATTGACTTAGTTAGTGGCACAGAAGATTTTTCTGTCAAAGACGGTCGGCGCGTTTATGATGGGCGGGTTCAGGCGTTACGCCAGTTCTTAATTAACGAAGGAATGCCTGAAGAACAGGTTATTGCCTTAGATGACCCCGAAGCATTAGATACACCCGCCGCCAGTGTGCGGATGAAAGTGGCTGGCCCTGAGCCTTTTAAGCATATCTACTTTAGGTCCGGTTCAGTCAGCTTAAATGAGCGTGATAATAAAAAGTTAGACTACTTATTACAATATAGGCGTTTACAACATCCAGACGGGAAGATAGTGCTTAAAGGATATAGTGATAGTCAAGGTCCTCGTCAGATTAATATGGCAGTCTCCAAAAAGCGTGTTGAGGTAATAAAAAAATACCTCTTATCAAAGGGTGTTAAGTCAGATCAAATAGTGACTAAGGCGTATGGTGAAAGTCGCCCTACATCTAGTAATAGGTACCCTGCAGGGCGTCAATTAAACAGACGAGTGGATATTTCAATTTCAGGGTAGCGCCAAGTGGTCATGCAATCGGGTATAATTCGCGGATTATTTTTAAGTCGCGAGTGATCTCATGTCAAAGCAAGAAGTCAATAAAGTTGTTTTAGCTTATTCTGGTGGATTAGATACGTCGGTTATCCTTAAATGGCTAGAAGATGTATACAATTGTGAAGTGGTTACGTTTACCGCCGATTTGGGTCAAGGTGAGGAAGTAGAGCCAGCCCGTGAAAAAGCACGATCCTACGGCATTAAGGAAATTTACATTGATGATCTAAAGGAAGAGTTCGTCCGTGATTTTGTTTTTCCAATGTTTAGAGCGAATACAATTTACGAAGGTGAATACCTTCTCGGGACATCTATTGCTCGCCCGCTAATTTCAAAACGCTTAATTGAAATTGCTAATGAGACAGGAGCGGATGCCATTTCACACGGGGCAACCGGCAAAGGTAATGATCAGGTGCGTTTTGAGCTCGGTGCCTATGCGTTAAAGCCAGATGTAAAAATTATTGCGCCTTGGCGCGAGTGGGATTTAACCTCGCGTGATTCATTGCTTGCGTATGCTGAGAAAGCGGGGATAGCCGTTGAAATGAAACGTGGTAAAAAGTCACCCTATTCGATGGATGCGAACTTGCTACATATTTCTTATGAAGGGGATATTTTAGAAGACCCATGGGTTGAGCCAGAAGAAGACATGTGGCGTTGGTCTGTTTCTCCAGAAGCAGCCCCCAGTGAACCGACCTATATTGAACTGGAGTATAAAGGTGGTGATATTATAGCGATTGATGGTCAAGCGATGTCACCGGCTACCGTATTAGCGGAATTAAATAAAATAGGTGGGGCAAACGGTATTGGCCGTGCAGATATTGTTGAAAACCGTTATGTGGGTATGAAGGCGCGTGGTTGTTACGAAACCCCAGGCGGCACTATCATGCTAAAAGCGCATCGTGCCATCGAATCGATAACATTAGATCGCGAAGTGACCCATCTGAAAGATGAATTGATGCCACGTTACGCTAGCCTTATTTACAACGGCTACTGGTGGAGTCCAGAGCGTGAAATGTTGCAAACAATGATTAATGCGTCACAAATTACCGTAAATGGCCGAATTCGTTTGAAACTCTACAAAGGAAATGTGATTGTTGTGGGTCGTGAATCAGCCTCTAATAGTTTATTTGATGAAAACATTGCCACGTTTGAAGATGATGGCGGCGCATATGATCAAAAAGATGCAGAAGGGTTTATTAAATTAAATGCATTACGCATGCGAATTGCGGCTAGGAAACGTTCTTAATCTTTATAGTCAAAAAAAGCCCTCTGGGATACAGAGGGCGATAAAGAACTCTTAATAGATTTGAGGTCAAAAAAGCAGCCATAGAAGGGAGATTCGGGCTGCTTTATGCCCATAGGGCATCAGCATGTTTGAAGTAAAAATTACTCAATCAGCTTTTAAGAGTTGCTGATAGCTTACCGAGATATGTGAGTCCTGAGAATGTGGCAAATTGTCGCAGAGGTTTTAACGTTTATTTTTGTGTGACGCTATAGAGGTGTGACAATTTGTCACATTTCTGAAAACCGATTCATTGGTAAAATCCACTTTGTTGTAAAAAAACAAAAAACTAATTAGAGGGTTTATGAAACGGTTTAAATTAAGTTTATTATCATTAGCTGTCATTGCAGCTTTGCCAGTTAAGGCGGCTGATTACACAAATCAAACAATCATTGTAGAAGGTGCTAGCATGCGTCCGGGCGCATTCGGAATTGCACCAGAATCGTTAGCATTGAAAGATACTGCTGCGCTTCTAAAAAGAGTGCCTGGCGCTAATGTTAATCGTAATGGCCCGCTAACCGGTATAGCCTCATACCGAGGTCAATTTGGTGGTCGTATTAATGCAGTGGTTGATGGCATGTCTTGGAAAGAAGTTGGGCCAAACAGCATGGATCCTCCATTAAGCCATATACCAGCAGCATTAACCGATAAGCTGACTGTGTATCGCGGTATTGCGCCGATCAGTAGCGGGATTGAAACAATAGGTGGTTCAATGATCGCTGAGTCTCGTAAAGGAGAGTTCACCGATGGTGAAGAATTTGAGTTTCATGGCTTAGCGTCACTGGGGTTTAGTGAGGTAGATAACGGCTTAACCAGCAGTGTGTTGAGTGCATATTCGAATGATAGCCATCGTTTTTATGCGAGTATTAGCAAAGAACAAGGCGATGACTATGAGTTTGACGGTAGTCGTACAGTTGACCCTAGCCAATATGATCGTGATGCTTACACCGTTGGTTATGGTACAAAATTTGGTGCTCATGAGTTAGGGTTTAATTACAGTAATAATGATACCGGTCATACTGGCTCCGCTTCTTTACCGATGGATATCATCTGGGTTAGAGGCGGTATATTTTCTGCTGACTACAGTGTCCAGTTAGCTGACAATCGTTCATTAGAAATCGATTACTATTATCAAGATATGCGTCATTTAATGAATAACTTTAGCTTACGTTCTAACGGTACGAACATGACCGCCATGGCAGGTAGTAGCCGCACCCGTGAAAACCTAACAACAGTTGATGGGGGTGGCTTATCGGCTGTTTATAAAATGCCTTTTTCAAACGGTCACCTTAGCCTTGGTGTGCAAGGCGATCAATCGACGCATGACGGTTTTATTACTGATCCGAATAACCCAATGTTTGGCGTGGATAATTTTAACGGCGCTGAACGCAATCGTTACAGTGGGTTTGCAGAATGGAAAGGTGACGTCCAGCAGGGTTTAGAGCTTGAAACAGGCCTTCGATATACCCAAGTTAAAATGGACTCAGACGAAGTGGGGCACCACATGTACGGGAATATGATGATGATCGGGCCTCAAGTCACAGAATTGGTTGATAGCTTTAATGAGGGAGATCGTTCTCAAACAGATCATAACTGGGATTTTGATGTTATTTTAAGGCAGTCGATATCAAGCGAATTAACAGCCGAAGTAGGTTTTGCACGTAAAATGCGTTCTCCCAGTTATCAAGAACGTTATTTATGGATACCGTTAGAAGCCACGGGTGGTTTAGCGGATAACCGAGTGTATATCGGCGATGTGAATTTAGAGCCTGAAACGGCCTATCAGTTTGAGCTGGGTCTAGAATATGCTGCTGGCGAGTTATACCTTGCGCCGCGTGCTTTTTATCACCGTGTGAATGATTATATTCAAGGTGAGCAAGTCACTGGCACAACTGCAAATATTGTAGCAGATGGCGCGAACAGTATTTTTGGCGGAGATACGGTGTTACAGTTCAGCAACGTAGATGCTGAACTGTATGGTGTGGATGTGGAGTGGGGCTATGAACTTACGACAGACTGGCGTTTGGATGGAACGGTCAGTTATGTGCGCGGTCGTCGCCGTGATGGAGGTGGAGATAATCTTTATCGGATAGCACCTTTTAATACGAGAACGCAATTAACGTTCGAACAAAATAACTGGTCATTAGCCACAGAGCTCGAAGCGTACAGTGCGCAAAATGACGTAGCTGCTTATAATGGTGAGCAAAAATCAGCCGGTTATGGGCTGCTGCATGTTCGTGGTGAAATAGCACCTATTGCAGGCCTTAAAGTTGGGTTGGGGGTAGAAAATATTTTAGATAGAGATTTTGAAGATCATACCTCAGCTGTTAATCGGGCAATGAATAATGAAGATGTTGCAGTGGGTGACAAAATACCAGGCCAAGGACGCAATCTTTATGTCACAGCGAGCTACAAATGGTAAGTTGTAAGAACTAAGTTTTACATAACAATGGTAGTAAAAAGCCTAGGTGACGCCTAGGCTTTTTTATGCAGTATTGGAAAGCAATAAAATGCTAAAAGTATATAGAGAATGATAATTGTCTCGATTAGCTCAATTATTGTTTGACGATAGAAAAAGATGATGTTTTTATAGTGCCATTGATAAATTGGCTACCAAGTAGGTGGCTTTGTTTTTTTTTATAACGTAAAAATAATTCAGGAGAACGTGTATGAAGATTGAAGCAGCAGTGGTCCGGGAAGGTAAGGGTGACTTTAAAATTGAAACACTTGAGTTAGCAGAGCCATCTGATGATCAAATTTTAATTAAAATTGTAGGTGTTGGCTTATGTCATACCGACTTAACCTGTCGTGACCAGCTTTATCCAGTACCACTTCCAATGGTATTCGGGCACGAAGGTTCGGGTGTAGTAGAAAAAGTAGGTAAAAATGTTACTAAAGTAGAACCAGGCGATCATGTTGTTTTAACTTTTTACACCTGTGGTAAATGTGATGCCTGTTTAACAGGCGATCCTACAAGTTGTATAAACTCTTTTGGTCCTAACTTTATGGGGCGTGCTGTTGATGGTAGTTGTACTATTCACGATCATGCTGGTGATGAGGTTGGTTGTAGTTTCTTTGGTCAATCCTCCTTTGCAACGCATGCATTAGCATACGAGCGTAATACCATTAAGGTAACGAAAGATGCGCCGCTTGATTTATTAGGCCCGTTAGGTTGTGGTGTACAAACGGGTGCAGGTTCTGTGCTTAATGCGTTAAACCCACCTGCGGGTAGTGCGATTGCAGTGTTCGGTGCTGGGGCGGTTGGCCTTTCAGCTGTGATGGGTGCTGTGGTAGCTAATTGCACAACCATTATTTCAATTGATGTTAACCCTGATCGTTTGGAGTTAGCTAAAGAATTAGGCGCGACGCATGCTATTAATGCGTTAGAGGTTGATCCTGTTGAAGAAATTCAAAAATTAACCGGTGGTGCAGGTATAGCTTATGTGCTTGAAACCAGTGGCGTAGGCCCCGTGCTATCTCAAGCGATTATGTCATCTTGTGTTGGTGGTGAGGTTGGTATTGTTGGAGCGCCAGCGATGGGTACAACAATTCCTTTAGATATTAACCACATGTTATTTAACCGTAAATTGCGTGGAATTGTGGAAGGGGAATCAAATTCCGATATCTTTATTCCTCGGTTAATTAGTCTTTATCAACAAGGTAAATTCCCATTTGATAAATTGATTAAGTTCTATGATCTTGAGCAAATTAACGAGGCAGCGGAAGACTCAGAAAAAGGAACAACGCTAAAAGCGATTATGCGTCTTCCTAAGTAGTCACCTGTAGGGTATTAAGAAACCGGCGTTATATATAGTGCCGGTTTTTTTATGTCTGATATTTTTGTATTGGTATGGCATTGTTGCCTGTGCATTAGTCATATTTATTTTATGCTGCGCGTTAATTTCTATGACGTTTTAACCTAGAGCATGCTAGCTATTTAATGCTGACATTATATTGAGTAATATAATGTTCTCAGGTAGTGACGTCGTTCCAGCCTTGGTTTGCCAATAAGAACTGATCATGTGTCTAGTGGAGCTTCATTTTCAAAAGAGTGTGGCGATTGTTACTACGAATAATTAGCGGCGTTATGTGATTGATCCGCTAAACTAAATTAGGCTACTTTATTATTCAAAAAAACCGAGTAGATTGCTACTCGGTTTTTTTCTGAGTAAGAGGAAAAATTACGCGCTGACAGTTTCTTCTGTTGGTTCACCCAGCCAGTCAGGCCAACCAGCTGCTCTATTAGCTTCCCTTGCAAGCACTCTTTCTTCAGGTGTAGCGCGAGTCAGATCCCACTCTTTGAGTTTAGGTTGAGCAAGAAACTTAAACCAAATGGGCGGGATTAGGGCTGCATTGAAGGATAAAAACATGCTCGGGCCTTGTGGGCCATCAGGTGTTGGTTTTAGTTCATAAAACGGGATATATGAGTCTAGGTGATGATCGTTATGATTTGAAATTTCATATGCGAGCGGGCGAATAATGTAGGACAAGTGATTCCAAATATGACGTGATTCATAAGGTTGGCCCTCAACCCTAACTAAACCATTGTGTTGGAAGTAGTTAAAACCCTCAGCAAATAGTTTAGCTAGCATTAAGCCGAAAATGCTTATCACCATCGCATAAACGCCGCCGAACCAAGTAACGACTCCAATGAGGATAAACACTTGGACGATAGCACGTACTAAGCGACCACTCGGAGACCATATGCTTTTATTAGTTTTTTTACTCTTTTCACGTTCTGCATGAATAAAGTCTTTATAGCTGCCAAAAGAGGCCCTAAACATATAGCTATAAATGTTTTCACCTCGTCTTGCGGTATCAGAGTCCAGAGGTGTTGCTAGGTTAACATGGTGGTTGTGGATATGAGCAACGTCACGAGTGGGGTCTAGAAAAAAAGTACCTAATAAGGTGGCAAAATAACGCCCATAATCTCTGCGGTGTAGTAACTCATGGGTAACAGGTACGTTGGGCATAGCGCCTAACAATCCAAGAGAAAGTACTGCGCCGACCATATCTATAACAGGGATAGAGCCTGTAGCCTGAACCGTCGTGTTGACCCAATGTACAAAGCTTGCATATAAACCAATCATAAAGAAGAGGTGAAGGTACAGAGGGATATTGACGATAAACGGGTGATTTATCTTGCGCATGTTCAGATCGGGTTTGGCTAAAACATCAAGAATAGTGATGGGTATCAGCAGCCCGACGCCGACCCAAACCCAGTGGCCTCCATGAGCAAAGCCCCAAATAGCAATGCAAACAAGAATGGTTCCGAAGTAGTATCGTAAATAATCCATAACTCCCTCCTGTAACGATTGATTTTATTTTTATTGGAATCAACACCCTAGCACAAAAGAAAATAAATAACTAACGGATGTTATTTTTTATTGATTGCTTTAAGAGCTTGAGTTAAGGTCTTTATTCTTAATTTCAATGAAAGGGCTTTAATTAAGTCAGCCGTTAGGTTTAAACACAAAAGGAAATGTAATGATCCGTTATAAAAAATTAGGTTATGTTGCGTTGGGTGTCACCGATCTGGAAAGGTCTATTACTTATTACCGTGATTTAGTTGGTTTGCAGCTTAACTTGCAAGAAGAGGGGGTGGCATATTTCTCTTGCAGTGATGACCATCATAATCTAGTGCTTTACCAAAATGATGTTGCGGGGTTAAAGCGCATTGCATGGGAAATGGAGAGTGATGCCGAATTAGATAACGCGGCTGATACGTTTAAAAAGCATGGCCTCGATGTTTATGAATTGCCAACCGAAGAAAGTAAGGGGATTTTCCAAGGACGAACATTACGTTTTATAGAGCCTAATGATGGTATATGTTTTGAACTTTATAACCAGCAATACAAGAGAGCAACAAGTTATCAGCCAACCGTCAGTAAAATTGCCCGTTTGGGTCATGTGGTCGTGAGTTTTTCTGATTGGGATGCCTCGATTAAATTCTTTAGAGAAGTCATGAACTTTGATACCTCTGACTCGATTGATGGTTTTATAAACTTTATGCGGTGTTTTCCTAACCCTTACCACCATACGTTGGGTGTGAGTAATGCGAAATTAAGAGGCGATAGACCAGGCTTGCATCATGTTAATTTTATGGTGACAGACATGGATGATATTGGGCGCGCACTGAATAGAATGCCAGAAAATAATATTCCTATTGTATTTGGGCCAGGACGGCATCCACCCTCAGGCAGTATTTTTTATTATTTCTTAGATCCAGATGGAATGACGGTTGAATACAGTTTTGGCATGGAAGAATTTCCTGAAGAAAACCCACGGAAACCAAGGTCGTTAGAGCCTCGTCCAGATTCTGGTGATTATTGGGGAAGTGTACCGAAAGAAGATTGGGCTCAGGGTGGCGATATTTTACCGGCTAAACCACAATTGATAGGCCAGTTACTTTAAAAACCAGATTAGCCTTATAGGGGTTCAAAGTGATTATTGATGTACACACGCATGTGGTTCCTGAGTATTTCCCTGCATACTCTGGTAATAATGTAGCCACTCGATGGCCATCAATGGGCTGTTGTGATCAGCCGCATCATCGGTCAGTTTTAATTGCTGGCAAAACATTTCGAGAAGTCAGTCATCATAGCTGGGATGCCTCTCAACGTCTGCTTGATATGCAGGTGGAAAAGGTTGATAGACAAGTCTTGTCGCCAATGCCTGAGCTTTTATCCTATTGGTTTGATGTGGATGATGCTGTGCGTATGTGTGGGCATATGAATCATACGATTGCTAACATGGTTAATAGTTCTCCTGAATCCTTTTATGGATTAGGAATGGTTCCCTTGCAAGACCCTGAGCGTGCAGCCAGTGAAATGTCACGTTTACGTGCTGATTATGGTTTATTGGGTATAGAAGTGGGTACAAATATTAATGGACGGCCCATTGGCGACCCTTTCTTTGAGCCCATTTTTGCGGCAGCGGTTGAGAATGGATTATCAATTTTTATTCATCCGTTACACCCAGCTGGGGTGGAAAGAGTTATAGGCCCGCCAGCCATGCCAGCTTTGGTAGCGTTTCCAAATGAAACAGCTTTCGCGGCAGCCTCTTTAGTCAGCGGGGGAATGTTAACCAAGTACCCAGCGTTACGTATTGGGTTAAGTCATGGTGGCGGTGGTTTTGCCATGATGTTGCCGCGAATGATGCAAGGGTGGGAAACAATGGGGCGTGATCTATTTGATGAATCGCCGATAGATATTGCACAACGACTCTACTACGACACCTTGGTGTACGATAATCAAACACTTCAGTATTTAATTGACTCATTTGGCATAGAGCAACTCATGGTGGGGTCTGATTACCCTTTTGTCATTCGTGAGAAGTCGCCCGGCAAGCGGATACAATCTTTGGGGCTTAGTGAGCATGATATGTCGCTCCTTCAGTCTGTGAATGCGCAACGTTTTCTAGCTTGCTCTAGGTAGGCAAAGCATTCATTCATATTTTTAACACTAGCATTTTATAAAAAATAATAATCACCTAAAGGAGATCATTCCATGGAAATAGAAGCAGCAGTAATAAGGGGAAGTAAAGGGGCTTTTGAATTTGAATCGTTGGAGTTAGCAGAAGTATCAGCTGATCAGATTTTAGTAAAAATAGTCGCAGTAGGGCTTTGTCATACGGATTTAACCTGTCGTGATCAAGCTTATCCCGTTCCCTTGCCCATGGTGTTTGGTCATGAAGGGGCTGGCGTTGTAGAAAAAGTAGGTAAAAATGTGACGAAGGTTGAACCGGGCGATCATGTTGTTCTTACATTTTATACCTGCGGCCACTGTGAAGCTTGTTTGAATGGTGAGCCTGCGCGATGTGAAGCAGCATTTGAGCCGAACTTTTTAGGTCGAGCAGTTGATGGTAGTTGTACGATTCATGATCACTCGGGGGCAGCAATCGGTTCGAGTTTTTTTGGCCAATCATCATTTGCTAGCTATTCACTATCCTATGAAAGAAATACCATAAAAGTGCCTAAAGACGTCCCATTGGAGCTATTGGGGCCGTTGGGTTGTGGCGTGCAAACAGGTGCAGGGTCGGTGCTCAATGCCTTGAACCCACCTGCAGGAAGTGCAATTGCTATTTATGGTGCGGGTGCAGTCGGTCTATCGGCTGTTATGGCCGCTGTTATTGCAAACTGTACAACGATAATTTCGGTTGATGTAAAGGAAAACCGTTTAGCGTTAGCAAAAGAGCTTGGGGCGACCCATGTTATTAATGCCGCTGAGGTAGACCCTGTTGAGGAAATTAAGAAAATAGTGGGTGGGGCAGGTATTGCTTATGTACTTGAAACAAGCGGGGTTCCAAATGTATTGGTTCAAGCAATTACTTGTTCAAAACCAGGGGGTGAAATAGGCATCGTGGGTTCACCAGCGCTAGGTGTAACGATACCTGTAGATGTTAGTTTTATGTTGGATAACCGAACGCTACGAGGGATTATACAAGGCCAATCTAACTTTGATATTTTTATCCCACGCTTAATCGAGTTGTATAAACAGGGTAAATTTCCATTTGATAAATTAATAAAATTTTACGAATTTGATCAAATAAACCAAGCAGCGGAAGACTCAGAGAAAGGCGTGACACTTAAAGCGGTGATGCGACTTCCCAAGTAGTACTTAGAATACAAACGCCGAACCTTACTCTTCGGGTTTTTACGAGGTTTAGTTAGAAATGAAAGAGCGTAATATGCGCATTTTGAATGTCAGAGCATAGTTAAGGGGAATTATCGTGAGCCAGCAAATACTATTGACTTGCGCGCGTGAGTTAGTGGCAGCTGATGCAAATGCTCTTCAGGTCGTGGATAGGTGGGCACTGCAATACTAAAATAAAGCGCTGAAGTGTTGGCAGCTTTCGCTGATGTTATCTGCGCTGAAAATTTGCTCTACAACGGCGATAAAGTCTGCACCTTGATTAATCAGTGCTTTTGCATTGTTGTGTTGAATGCCGCCAATGGCAACGATGGGGATAGATAAAGCAGCTTTTGCATCCTGTAGGGTTTTAAGGTTTGCTAAAGGAGTGCCGGGCTTTGTGGTTGAATTGAAAAATCGACCAAATGCAACGTAATCTGCACCCTGTTCTTGAGCCTGTAAGGCAAGCGATAAATGGTGATGACAAGTCACCCCGATAAGTGCATCCTTGCCTAATCGTTGTCTCGCTTCAAGAATGCTGCCATCTGATTGACCAAGGTGGACACCCTCTGCCTGACAGGCTAGTGCAAGGGCAGGATTGTCGTTAATGATCAATGGAACGTTATAATTTAAGCACAATTGATGAATAGCCTGTGCTCGCAGCAGTGTTTCATCAGGCGTGCTGATTTTGTCTCGGTATTGCAGAAGGCTTGCACCTCCTTGAAGTGCTTGTTCTACTTTTTCTAATAATAAAGCTGTTTCGGCTATATTTGGTGTAATAGCGTATAGGCCATTTTTAGGTAACGGAGTCATTGCTGAATGCGATTGGGGAAAAGTTGCCCTTTACCAACTCGGTTAGCTAATTTAATGGCTTGGTTAACATATGTTTGTGCCAACGCTACGGCATTGGGTATTGATTGACCTTGCGCGACTAAGGCTGCAATGGCTGAGGCCAGTGTGCAACCGGTACCATGAAAGTGGCCGCTTTGGCGTTCCCATTCATAAGTTATTTGTTTTTCATGATTAAAAAATAAGTGATTACGCAGTACCGCCCCTGGTGAATGCCCGCCCGTTATTAAAACGTAATTTGTACCTGTGTTAAGCAGTGCTTTGCCAAGGCTTTCTTCATTGTTATCGTGTTGTAACCCAGAAAGTTGAGCCGCTTCGATAGTATTGGGTGTCAACACGGTTGTGAGGGGAAGAAGCGTATTTTTAATTTCATCGAGCAGTTTAATATTGGCCAATGATGTGCCATCGCCACTAGCAAGGACGGGGTCGAAAACCACAGGAATATTAGGGTGTAACTGAATGATCTTGACGATAGCTTTAACGGCGTCGACTGACCCAGTTAACCCAACTTTGATAACAGCAATAGGCAGATCATCAAACAACACCTTAGCTTGCTCAATGATATCGTCCGCTTTTAAGGGTATTAAACGATGAACCGTGCTGGAATCTTGTACCGTTAAGCAGCTGATGATTGAACAAGGGTGGCAGCCAAAATGGGTGAGTACTTCGATATCCGCTTGAATGCCGGCGCCGCCAGTTGGGTCATGCCCAGAAATAGTTAGTACGGCAGGTTTTATGTCTAGATTTTTTGGCGAATGAGACAAAAGAGTGGGGTGCGTTTTACATTTAAAAAAGGATGGTAGAGGAATAAATTTATAACAACAAGTGCCTGTTCAGTAGCAAACGAGTAAAATGGCTGATTATTTAAAAACAAACGTACCGAAACAATGGCACAAACAGAAAAACATACACAGCTGTTAGATTTATTAAAGCAACGCATTTTATTACTGGATGGCGCTATGGGTACGATGATTCAGTCGTATGACTTTAACGAAAGTGATTATCGTGGGGAGCGTTTTGCTGACTGGCCAAGCGATGTAAAAGGCAATAATGATTTATTATCGTTAACTCAAGAAGATACTATCCGTGCTATCCATTTGGCTTATTTTGAAGCGGGTGCGGATATTGTTGAAACGAATACTTTTAACTCAACACGTGTTGCTATGGCTGATTACGATATGCAAGAGTTATCGTATGAAATTAACGAACAATCGGCTCGTATTGCAAGAAAAGCGGCAGATGAGATTGAGGCAAAATACCCTGGCAGAGTATGTTTTGTAGCAGGTGTTTTAGGCCCAACAAATCGTACGGCCAGTATTTCGCCGGATGTAAACGACCCTGCTTTTAGAAATATCAGCTTTGATGAATTGGCGGAGGCTTATACAGAATCAATTGATGCGCTGATAAAAGGTGGGGCCGATATTATCTTGGTAGAAACCATTTTTGATACGCTCAATGCGAAAGCGGCGCTGTACGCGATTCAAATGTATTTTGAAACACATGATGTTGAATACCCAGTCATGATTTCTGGCACAATAACCGACGCCTCCGGTCGAACGTTGTCAGGTCAAGTAACCGAAGCATTTTGGAATTCGCTAAGACATATCAAGCCGATTAGTATTGGCTTTAACTGTGCTCTTGGTGCTGAAGAGTTGCGCCAATATGTAGAAGAGTTGTCTCGTGTTGCCGATACGTATATCAGTGCACACCCCAATGCAGGTCTACCGAATGAGTTTGGTGGTTATGACGAAACACCAGACGATATGGCCGGCCATATTCGGGAGTGGGCGCAAAGTGGTTTCTTGAATATTATTGGTGGCTGTTGTGGAACATCACCTGAATTCATAACGGCAATGAAAGAAGCAGTGAGCGATAGTGCACCAAGGGAAATACCGAAGCTTGAGGTTGCCTGTCGATTGTCTGGCTTAGAGCCGATGAATATTTTTAAAGACTCTCTGTATGTCAATGTGGGTGAGCGAACGAATGTGACCGGTTCGGCTCGGTTTAAACGCCTAATTAAAGAGCAAGATTACGAAACAGCACTCGATGTAGCGCGTCAGCAGGTGGAAAGTGGCGCTCAGGTGATCGATATCAACATGGATGAAGGCATGTTGGATTCGAAAGCAGCGATGATACGTTTTTTAAGTTTGATAGCGGCAGAGCCAGATATATCGGTGGTTCCCGTGATGATCGATTCTTCTAAATGGGATATTTTAGAAGCCGGTTTAAAGTGTGTGCAAGGCAAAGCGATCGTCAATTCGATTAGTCTGAAAGAAGGCGAAGAAAATTTTATCAATCAAGCTAAAACCATTATGCGTTACGGCGCGGCAGTGATAGTGATGGCGTTTGATGAAACCGGGCAAGCAGATACATTTGAACGTAAAGTTGAAATTTGTACACGTGCCTATAAAGTGCTAACTGAAAAGGTTGGCTTCCCAGCCGAAGATATCATTTTTGACCCTAATATTTTTGCCATTGCCACAGGCATCGATGAGCACAATAATTATGCGGTTGATTTTATTGAAGCAACACGTGTTATTAAGCAAACTTTGCCACATGCTATGGTGTCTGGTGGTGTTTCGAATGTGTCCTTCTCCTTTCGAGGAAATAACAAAGTCAGGGAAGCGATTCATGCGGTATTTTTATACTATGCGGTTCAAGCAGGCATGGATATGGGCATTGTCAATGCAGGGCAGCTAGCAGTATATGACGATATTCCTGATGAGCTACGCGAGAGTGTCGAAGATGTCATCTTAAACCGGACACCTAAAAGCGGTACCTCTGCGACAGAGAACTTATTAGCCATTGCTGAAAAATACCTTGAGGGTGATTCAGAAGAAGCGGTTAAAGAAGCCGCCGAATGGCGATCTTGGCCGGTTAAAAAACGCTTAGAGCATGCGCTGGTTAAAGGCATTACAGAATTTATTGAAGAAGATACCGAATTGGTTCGACAAGAAGTTGAGCGTCCTTTACACGTCATCGAGGGGCCGCTGATGGATGGTATGAATGTAGTAGGTGACTTGTTTGGCGCTGGTAAGATGTTTTTACCGCAAGTCGTAAAGTCTGCGCGTGTTATGAAAAAAGCGGTCGCCTATTTAATGCCGTTTATGGAAGAAGAAAAGGGTGATGTGGTGGAGACTAACGGAAAAGTCTTAATGGCAACAGTCAAAGGCGATGTGCATGACATCGGTAAAAACATAGTTGCTGTTGTGCTTCAATGCAACGGTTTTGAAGTAGTTGATTTGGGTGTAATGGTACCTGCAGATACTATTTTGAAAGAAGCCAGTAAACACAATGTTGATGTGATTGGCTTAAGCGGCCTGATTACGCCATCTTTGGATGAAATGGTGCATATGGCAAAAGAAATGGAACGCCAAGGGTTTGATATACCGTTAATGATTGGCGGTGCGACGACATCGCGTGCGCATACAGCGGTAAAAATAGAACCGCACTATCATGGTGTAAGTGTGTACGTTACCGATGCGTCTCGGTCGGTTGGTGTGTTGAGTAATTTAATGGATAAAAGCGCGGCGAATGATTATCAGCAAAAAATTCGTGAGGAATATGCTGAAGTTCGTGAGCGTCATAAGGGTCGTCAGTCTACAAAACGCCAGCTTAATTTAGACGATGCCAGGCAGAATGCAAGCACGATTGATTGGAGTCAGTATACACCGGTAAAGCCGAGTTTCTTGGGTACCAAGGTGTTGAATGATTTTCCACTGGATGAAATTGCAAAGTTTATTGATTGGTCACCCTTTTTTCAAACTTGGGAGCTGGTTGGAAGCTACCCTAAAATTTTAGAAGATGAAATAGTCGGTCAGCATGCAAAGGACTTGTTAAAAGATGCCAAAATCATGCTGCAAAAAATTATCGATGAGAAGTGGCTAACGGCTCGTGGGGTTTTTGGCTTTTATCCAGCCAATAGTCAAGTGGATGATATTGTTGTTTATGAAGATGAGTCGCGTTCTAATGAAGCAGCAGTTTTACATCATTTACGTCAGCAAAATATCAAGCCACCAGGACGTAAAAATTACTGCTTATCGGACATGGTTGCACCAAAGGGTTCAGGCATTAATGATTACATTGGCGCATTTGCAGTAACGGCGGGTATTGGCATTGAAGAGCATATTAAGCGATTTGAAGCAGATCATGATGATTATCAATCGATTATGGTCAAGGCGTTAGCTGATCGTTTAGCAGAAGCGTTTGCTGAGTGCTTACATCAGCATGTAAGAAAAGATTATTGGGGGTACGCCGCTGATGAATCACTTGTAAATGACGAGCTTATTGGCGAGAAATATACGGGTATTCGTCCTGCTCCAGGCTACCCTGCCTGTCCTGATCATACTGAAAAGGCCACATTGTTTTCATTGCTTAATGCTAGCGAGCAAGCAGGTATTGAGTTAACAGAAAGTTTTGCCATGTACCCAACTGCAGCAGTGAGCGGCTGGTACTTTGCGCATCCGCAGGCGCAGTATTTTAATGTTGGAAAACTAAAGAAAGACCAAGTTGAAGACTATGCGGTGCGTAAGGGTGAATCGTTAGAATATATAGAACGTTGGCTGGCCCCAAGTCTTGCGTATGACCCAGATGATAATTGAGTTAACCTTTTATACAACCGAAGGATGTCATTTATGTGAGGATGCACAGCGGTTATTACAGCAGTTATTAGTGCAGTATCCAACGCGTTTTCAAATCGAAGTGGTGGATATTATTGACTCAGAAGAGTTAGTTGAACAGTATGGAACGCGCATACCCGTTGTGATGAAAGATGCTGTTCAGCAAGTGTTGGCTTGGCCGTTTACTTATGCAGATTTACTCTGTTTTGTAGATGAAGGAGAGATGCAGTGAGAGCGAATAAAAAGGCAGTAAGCCGCTTTGCTTATATGATGGTTGTCTTAAGTGTGGTGGCCGTCTTGTTGGGTGTTGGGGTTTTTTATTGGTTTGTTTTTGATGAGGTTGGTGCATCATCTGACGGCGCAAAACGTCCCAGCTTAAGTAGCTCTGTTGTTACAACTAAGTAGAGCGTGGTTGGGAATGGCTTTTTGACTCGGTTGCTTATTTACGCAAAACCAACTGGGCAACTAAGCCGCTGTTGATTAGGTTGTTACACAAAGACGATACAACGGTTTTTGTAAACTAATACTTTGTGCATTAGGTGATGTCGGATAGCGCGAGATAACACAATTTTTTCATTGTCTTGGCCCTTGCGTTTTAAATCTTCGATATTATCGTTATGCCTGATGCGTACAATATCTTGTTCAATAATAGGGCCTGCATCTAATTCCGTGGTGACATAATGACTAGTGGCACCAATAATCTTGACCCCTCTTTCATGCGCTGAATGATACGGCCTAGCGCCTGGAAAAGCGGGTAAGAAAGAATGGTGAATGTTAATAATTTGATGCGGGTAATGGTCTATAAAGTTGGCGCTTAATATTTGCATATAACGAGCCAGCACAATAGTGTCTATTTGATGCTTGGCAAGTAAGTCAAGTTGCGTCTGTTCTTGCTGCTGCTTGTTGTCGGCAGTGATGGGTATGTGATGAAAAGCAATGCCTGCGTTTTCAGCAAGTGATTGATGGTTTTTGTGATTGCTGATGACCAGGGGGATCTCGACGTCCCACTCGCCGGATTGGTAGCGAGAAAGAATGTCAAACAAACAATGCCCATGCTGTGAAACAAACAGTGCAAGCTTAGGTTTAATGTCAGAAAATGCTATCTGCCAGTTCATATTAAGCGCCGAGCCAACTTCTTCCGAAAAGGTTTTTTGAATCTGTTCGCGGTCAATAGAAAAGTTTTCTAGTTGCCATTCAACACGCATAAAGAAGTGCTTATCTGCAGTATCGACATGTTGTTCTAAATCGACGATATTGCCATTATTCTTAGTAAGAAAATTGGTAACTTTTGCGATAATGCCAGCTTGATCAGGACATTCTGCTAATAAGATGGCGGTGGTTTGTTGGTTCAAAATAAGCCCTGTTTTAGCTGGTTTGTAAGTTAGGGGTGAAGTGCATCTGACCGAGCAATTGGTGTGTTTTTTGAATACGGTCTTGTAATGCAGAAGGGGTGTATTGTTTAGCGCTCACATGGCCCCATATAGGATTTGGCCAAGCGGCATCATGTTTATAACGAACAATATGATGAAGGTGCAATTGCGGGACCATGTTTCCTAATGCGGCGATATTCATCTTGTCAGCGGAAAAGGCTGCGCTTAACGCTTGGCTGAATTGTAAGGATTCATCTTGTAGTGTTTGTTGGTCCTGCTTATTGAGCTGAAATGCTTCGACAATGCCTGCTTGTCGGGGCACAAGAATGTACCAAGGGTAATTGGCGTCTTTGCTCAGTAAAAGTGCACACAAAGGAAAATCGCCTAGGTAGTAACAATCTTCAGCAAGCCATGGATGTAATTTAAAGTCCATGCTTATGGCTCCTCACGTTTCCAATGACCTGATTTCCCGCCCTTCTTTTCAAGCAAACGAACGCCTTGAATAGTCATACCGCGGTCAACCGCTTTGCACATATCGTAAATTGTCAGTAAGGCTACCTGAGTAGCATTAAGGGCTTCCATTTCAACACCTGTTTTGCCCGATGTGGTGACGGTGGTTTGGCAAGCAATCAAGTTATTTTGCGTATCAGGTTCCAGTTTAATGTCCACATGGGTAATTGGTAAGGGGTGGCATAAGGGCACAAGGTCAGCTGTTTTTTTGCTGGCCATAATGCCAGCGATCCGTGCAATACCCAGCACATCGCCTTTTTTATTATCGCCGTTCATCACCCGTTGTAAGGTGGCAGCGCTCATTTCAATAAAGCCTTCAGTTACGGCTGTCCGGTCGGTATCGGCTTTGGCGCTAATATCGACCATATGAGCATCACCGGCGGTGTTAAAATGTGTGAGTTCAGACATAATCTAGTGGCTCGATTCGTTTGTTAACATGATAATATAATCAATTATGACACAATCAAATAGTCAGATGTATGAAGAAGCGATGTCTGTAAAAGTACTTTATTTTGCCAGTTTAAAAGAGCTGTTCGGACGTGGCGAGCAACAGCTTAATATTGACGGCCTAAAAACGGTCGAAGATGTTTGGAAGCATGTGAGCAAGGGGTACGATGTATCCCAGCAGGTGCTGTATTCGGTTAATCATGAATATGCTCAAGCGGACTCGTTAGTACATGCTGGCGATGAAGTGGCTTTTTTTCCTCCAGTTACGGGTGGTTGAGAATGATTAAAATTATTCAAAAAGCGTTTGACCCTTGGCAAGAGTTAGCAACTTTTCAGCGAAAAATGAAGCGAGAAGGTGAGTTTGGTGCTTGTGCTAATTTTATTGGAACGATGCGTGATATGAACGAGGGAGATGCCGTCAACGGAATGTTTCTTGAGCATTATCCTGGAATGACCGAAAAACACTTGGAAAAGATCGTTCAATCGGCAAAAAAACAGTGGGACCTGCTGGAAACATTAGTTATTCATCGAGTAGGGGCGCTATTGCCAAATGATCCTATAGTCTTGGTGGCTGCTTGGTCGGTACATCGTAAAGATGCGTTTGAGGCGAGTCGTTTTATTATGGAAGATTTAAAAAGTAAGGCACCTTTTTGGAAAAAAGAGAACCTTAGTTCTACCGCTTTGCAGGCAGAAAAAAACCGCTGGGTTGAAAAAAACACCAGCGGTTATTGATCAGAACAAGCCGTTTAGAAGTTAGGCTTTTCTTCTATAGCGTTGTAACGAGCAACACTTTCTGTAATTTCTTTGGCGGCACCATCAACACCTTCCCATCCTTCAACTTTTACCCATTTATTCGCTTCTAAATCTTTATAGTGTTCAAAAAAGTGAGCGATTTGTTTTAAGGTAACCGGTGAGATATCTTCATAGGATTTAACATCATCATACAAGGGTGTCAGTTTTGATACAGGCACAGCCAATACTTTGGCATCTTCACCTGCTTCATCAGTCATCTTTAAAACACCAATAGGACGACAGCGAATAACCGAGCCATTCATCAAAGGAATGGGTGTAATAACGAGCACATCCACTGGGTCACCATCATCAGAAAGTGTATGCGGCACGTATCCATAGTTACATGGGTAATGCATAGCAGTGCCCATAAATCGGTCTACAAATAATGCGCCAGATTCTTTGTCGACTTCATATTTAATAGGATCAGAGTGAGAGGGTATTTCTATAATAACGTTAACGTCATGGGGTAGATCTTCCCCAGAAGGGACTAGGTTAAGGCTCATGTTTTTTCCTATGTTTTTATGTTGGATTGAATGTTGTGCCGCATTATACAGGGAGGATTTGATTTAATTAAGCTTTCTGCTTGCACCATACCAGTAGGCAGAGTAAAAAAGAGAGGGCGTGATGTTTTTATGAAGCTAATCAGCGGGAAATAGAATAATCATCAGGAGAAAACTATGGAGTTGAGTCACTTATTGCCCCCTATTATTGGGTGTTTTGGTTTGTATGCAGCGAAATATGTATATAGCTTGGTAATGAAGTACCCGGAAGGTGAGGGTGTTGTCGCAAAAATTGCTGAGCAAATTCATTTAGGCGCAATGGTTTTTATGAAGCGCGAATATAAAATGCTGGTTAATTTTGCGGCCGCTTTATTTGTTTTAACATTTATATTTTTAGGTTGGGCAACAGCACTTTGCTTCTTAGTGGGCGCGTTGGCCTCTGGTGCGGCTGGTTATATTGGTATGAATACAGCCACCAAAGCGAATGTTAGAACAACAACGGCCGCTCATACAGATGGCGCCGAAGCAGCTCTTTCAGTTGCTTTCTTTGGTGGTTCAATTATGGGGCTAGCGGTAGCCTCTCTTGGCCTAATGGGTTTAGGCTTGATGTATTTATTTTTTGGCAGTGACCCCGAAAGCTCACATGCTATACATGGCTTTGCGATGGGCGCCTCAGTTGTTGCGCTGTTTTCTCGTGTAGGTGGCGGTATTTTTACTAAAAGTGCAGATGTTGGTGCGGATTTGGTGGGGAAAATTGAAGCGGGTATTCCAGAAGATGATCCGCGTAATCCGGGCGTGATAGCTGATAATGTTGGCGACAACGTGGGCGATGTTGCTGGCATGGGCTCAGATATTTTTGAATCATATTGTGGGTCTATGATTGCGACCATTGCGATTGCATCAACGATGTCAGCTGTTTTGTTGTCAGAACTGGGTGCACAGTCCAGTTTAATGTTTTTACCCTTGGCATTGGCCTCGATTGGATTACTTTGCTCAATAGGGGGTATTGTTATTGTTAAAAACAACGCTTCCAAGTCGTCAGAAAAAGCACTGCGTATGGGGACCATGGGGGCATCTGCTTTATTTATTGTTGTGGCTTTGCTACTTATTTTGATGATGGATGTGAGTAATTATGTTTGGGTAGCGGTTTTGGCCGGTGCAGTAGGTGGTATGGTAATTGGCTTAGTGACAGAATATTACACTGCAGGAGCACCGGTTAAACATATCGCTAAATCAGGCGAAACGGGCCCTGCAACGGTGATGATTACAGGCTTATCTGTTGGTATGCAATCAGTCGCTATCCCAGCATTTAGTATTTGTGGAGTGATTGCAGTTTCCAGCCACTTTGCTGGTTTATACGGTGTGGGTATTGCTGCGGTGGGCATGCTGGCGACTGTTGGCATAACTATGGCCATAGATGCTTATGGCCCCGTTGCTGATAATGCCGGTGGTATTGCTGAAATGGGGGGCTTGGGCGAGGAAACTCGTAAAATCACAGATTCGTTAGATGAACTGGGTAATACAACAGCAGCGATAGGTAAAGGCTTTGCTATTGGTGCAGCAGCATTAGCGGCATTGGCGATTATTACTGCGTTTATAGAAACAGTATCGGTACATGTGCCAGATTTTTCCTTGCAGTTAAATGACCCGCAAGTATTAATTGGTTTATTTATTGGTGGGGTTATTCCGTTTGTTATTGCTGCGTTGACGATGACAGCTGTCGGTGATGCGGCATTTGAGATGATTAAGGAAATTCGTCGCCAATTTAAAGAGATTGATGGTTTATTAGAAGGAACAGCCGAGCCAGACACCGCTCGTTGTGTTGATATTGCAACAACAGCAGCACTTAAGAAAATGATTGTGCCCGGTGTGATTGCAGTGAGTGCGCCTCCTTTAGTTGGTTTTTTCATAAGCGCTGAAGCCTTAGGCGGTATGTTATCAGGCGCATTGCTATGTTGCGTGTTGTTAGCATTGATGATGGCGAACGCCGGTGGAGCTTGGGATAATGCTAAAAAGTACGTTGAAAAAGGAAATTTAGGCGGTAAAGGTTCTGATACCCATACTGCCGTAGTGGTAGGTGATACGGTAGGCGACCCCTTTAAAGACACATCAGGCCCTTCAATGAATATCTTGATTAATGTAATGGCGATTGTAAGTTTGGTTATTGCGCCGTTGCTCGGGTAGAGCGTAAAAGGGTATAAAAAAAGCGGCTTAAATGCCGCTTTTTTTATATGTGAACTTCTTTATCAGGCCAAATAAAACCGATGGATCGTTGGGGCGCCTCTTCTTTTATTTCTATCGCGTGGCAGAGCATTTGTACACTGGATTGGTGAGCAAACATCACGCAGCTATTCCCGCCCATTTTGCCTTCAATTCTAATACCGTGGAAACTGACTTGAGAGAGTTTTAACACGTCAATTTGAATGCCACCTTGTAGAACGGCCACAATAGCTGGTTGTAGGCCTTCTTCAAGTGATTGTCGCCAAGATAGGGCTTCATCAGCAATGGCTTTCATTAACACACCGGCACTTCTAAACTCATTACTTTCTTGTAAGTTAGGCGTGTCATCCTCTGAAAGGGCGCAAGAATGAATTTGACCAATGTCTACGTTGACTAGATTTGAACCAAGTAAGGGTTCTGCTTGTGTTGGAATCTTTTTGCTTTTTGTTGGTTTGCTCATAATGTTCTCTAATTTTTCATCTTATTGGTAAACTTTACCACGATATTTGATCCATCCGGCTGGGTGTATGCCTCTAGGGTCATGATGGGTCCAGTGAATAACACCACCTTTTATATTCCACTCATATTCTCCCTTAAATGTAATAGGGTCGTCTTTTTTTAAGGCCTTTACTCGAGGAGCTAGGTCAATATTATGCGCAATCAAGACTGTTAATACGGGTGAAATACGGACAATAAATTTTTGATGCCTGCTGCCATTGTTATCATCGGCTAATAATTTGCTCACGGTGCCTGTGGCTGTGATAATTTTATCGCTTTGTTTATTGTTATAAGCGCTTATTAACGCATCAGTTGAATACGTGGACGTAGAAGAGCTTGAGTCATGAGGTGTATCAAGGGGTAGATGCTGTTTGTTAAAGAAGGTGAAAAAAATAATGATCGCTATTATTAGAACAAGATACTTTCTCATGGATGTAAAGTTTACAAAGGATTGTTTTGGGGTAAAAAAAAGCCGTACATAGCATTAACGATATATACGGCTTTTATATAGGGTGCTGGAAGCTTTTAATGTGTGATTTTTTTAGGTAAGTCTTTAGCTTGCTCAACCCAACTTTCTACTTGTGATAAGGCGGGAACTTTACGGACTAAATTTTTATCTTCATTCACCTGTGCCATTTTAGCGTGTAAGTTCTCGGCGTTTCGTTGTTTTAGTTCTGGTACCGTGTCAACGCCAGCGCATTCCAATAAGTCTGCATATTGTGTGCTGACACCTTTAATACGCGTTAAATCTGCGCGGTTGGCCCAGCCTAGGATAAGTTTCTCACTCAAGCCAGACTTTTCGGCAATTTCTTTGCGTCCTTTTTTTGTACAGCAAACCTCTAATAAATTCTCAATTGATGTTAAACCGGCGTCCCTTAGTTTTTCTGCATATGCTGGTCCAATTCCTTCTATATCAGATAATGCGGTCATCTTTCTCTCCCTATGTTGTTTTGTCGAGTCGACGTTAAAAACTTTACACTCATCTGTCCTTGTTTAAAACTACTTTAGTAATGAACCTAGGAGACCGCGTATGAGTTTACCGCCAATTTTAGTTCCAATGGCTCGGGCGGCGCTTTTTATCATGGCGTCCATTGGGTTATTGGTAGAGCGTTGAGGTTTCTTACGAGTGGGTTTTTTTCTGGCTTTTTCTTCTTCAATATCGAGCGCACGTTTTTCTGCTTCTTCTGCTCTTATTTTTAAGAGCTCATGAGCGGATTCTCGATCAATAGGCGTGTCATACTTTCCGGATACAGGAGAACGGTCAAGTTTTTCTGCGCGTTCTTTCATCTTTATCGGGCCAATTTGTGATTCAGGTGGGCGAATGAGCGTTCGCTCAACCTGTGTAGGGCTACCGTTTTCGTCAAGTGTGGAGACTAAGGCTTCGCCAATACCTAGCTCAGCAATGCATGTTGCAATATTAATGTTTGGGTTTTGCCGAAACGTTTGAGCCACCAGTTTGATAGCTTTTTGGTCCTTAGGTGTAAATGCTCGTAAGGCATGTTGTATACGTAAGCCTAATTGCCCTAAGACATTTTCCGGAATATCCATAGGACTTTGGCTGATAAAATAGACGCCAACACCTTTCGACCGGATGAGTCTTACAATTTGTTCGATTTTGTCGGTTAGTGCTTCCGGTGCATCGTCAAAGAGCAAATGCGCTTCATCAAAGAACATAACAAACTTTGGTTTATCTGCATCACCGACTTCCGGTAAGTTTTCGAATAATTCAGACAGTAACCATAATAAAATAGTGGCGTATAAACGAGGTGACTTGTGCATGAGTTGCGTTACATCCATCACATTGATGAATCCTCGACCTGACCAGTCAATACGCATTAAATCCTCAAGCCTTAAGGCTGGTTCACCTAAAAAATTTTCTACTCCTTGTTGTTGTAAAATGAGTAGATCACGCTGTATTGCGCCAATGCTGGAGGAGGTGATATTGCCATACTCGCCTTTTAGTTCTTTGGTGTTATTGCTCACCCATGTCAGCATTGATCTAAGGTCGTTGAAATCGAGTAACAATAATCCGTTATCATCTGCAATTTTGAAGCAGGCGTATAAGACACCCGTTTGAGTATCATTTAATTCGAGTAAGTTAGATAGAAGTAGCGGGCCCATATCGCTGACAGTTGTGCGTAATGGGTGACCAAGTTTTCCATAAACATCCCAAAAAACTACTGGTGAAGCTTGCGATTGATAATCTGTTATTTTGATTTTCTTAATACGCTCTTCGATTTTTGGGTGTGCTGATGCGGCGTTAGCAAGTCCAGATAAGTCCCCTTTAATATCAGCCATAAAGACAGGGACACCAAGCTTGGAGAACCCTTCAGCTAACACCTGAAGTGTCACGGTTTTTCCAGTGCCTGTAGCCCCCGCAATCAACCCGTGTCGATTGCCCATTTTAGGGTTCAATTTTATTTGATCAGTAAGGTTGCCGCCAATTAACAAGTTAGATTCATTCAACATTGATAAGCACCGTTTATTTTTGTTGAGTTAATAGCCTTCACAACCATGAAAATAGTGAAAGCAATAATTATAAAATCGACCACCGTTTAAATAAAAACTAACGTATTTAATGACCGCAGCAGGTACTTCGCTGACAGCTTCTTGAATAGTGACGAGAAGAAGTAATTCATCTGTGGATGGTATAATCCTGTCAGCTAAAAATGATCAAAGGGTCCTTAACTACAAGCCGTGCGAATGATGATGCTAATCACCATACCAACGGCATTTCTTTGTACAGTAAATCCTTTCATCATGCTTATTTTATATTTCTTATATTAGTCAGTTGTTCGAGTAGCCACAATAGTTATTTTTGTTGTTAGATTTCATGTCTTATTTAACATGAGAAAAATGTTAAAAATATCGATAACTTTTGTTAATCAGGTTGCGTTAAATAAAAGATGCATGTCTTGGCGTGCACACGCTAAAATATTTACTCCCTTTAAGGATTAAATAATATGTTGGTATACCCTCAAATAGACCCCGTTGCGATCAACCTCGGGCCATTGGCTGTTCACTGGTACGGCCTCATGTATCTTGTTGGGTTTGTGGGGGCATGGTTGTTAGGTCGGTATAGGGCTAAAAAGGTGGGCTGGAGTGTTCAGCAAATTGATGACCTTATTTTTTACGCGGCGATGGGTGTGGTATTGGGTGGCCGTATTGGCTATGTGTTATTTTATAACTTCCCTGCTTTTATCGATAACCCTGTTATTTTGTTAAAAATATGGCAAGGCGGTATGTCTTTTCACGGGGGGTTATTGGGTGTGCTTGTTGCCATGTACCTGTTTGGCAAAAAATACCAGCATCACTTTTTTGAAGTGACTGACTTTATTGCCCCTTTGGTACCGATTGGTTTAGGGGCGGGACGAATTGGTAATTTTATTAATGGTGAGCTGTGGGGTAAACCGACTGATTTTGCGCTAGGTATGCTAGTGCCAGGGTTAGGTAATATGCCTAGGCACCCTTCACAATTGTATGAGTCGGTACTAGAAGGCTTTGTGCTATTTTTTATTTTATGGATTTATTCAAGCAAACCAAGAGCAAGGATGAGCGTGTCGGGCCTGTTTTTAATCGGTTACGGTGCCTTTAGGTTTGCGGTTGAGTTTGTCCGGCTGCCCGATGCGCATTTAGGCTACTTAGCATTTGGTTGGCTAACCATGGGGCAAATTTTGACCTTGCCAATGTTGCTGTTAGGAGCCGTCTTAATGCTGAAAGCAAAACAAAAAGGCTAAGTTAATGAAACAATATTTAGAGTTAATGCAAGATATCCTCGATAACGGGACAGATAAAGAAGATAGAACGGGAACTGGAACGCGGTCAGTGTTTGGTCGGCAGATGCGCTTTGACTTATCGAAAGGTTTTCCGTTGGTAACAACTAAAAAATTACACTTGCGATCTATTATTCATGAACTGTTATGGTTTTTAAATGGCGATACAAATACACGCTATTTGAAAGATCACGGGGTGAGTATTTGGGATGAATGGGCAGATGATAAGGGCGATTTAGGCCCAGTTTATGGTCACCAGTGGCGTTCTTGGCCAACTCCTTCTGGCGAGAATATTGACCAAATCAGTGAGGTGTTGGCGCAAATTAAAAACACCCCCGACTCTCGCCGAATGATAGTGAGTGCATGGAACGTGGGGCAGATACCGGATATGGCCTTACCACCATGCCATTTATTGTTTCAGTTTTATGTCGCTAATGGGAAACTGTCGTGTCAGTTGTACCAGCGCTCAGCTGATTTCTTTTTAGGGGTGCCGTTCAATATAGCCAGCTATGCCTTGTTAACCCATATGGTTGCTCAGCAAGCAAACTTAGAGGTTGGTGACTTTGTTTGGACAGGGGGAGATGTGCATCTCTACAGCAACCATTTTGAACAAGCAAATTTACAGCTATCACGTGATACTTTAGCGTTGCCTCAATTACAGATAGCAAGAAAGCCCGCCTCATTATTTGATTATCGGTATGAAGATTTTGAGATCATTGGTTATCAATCCCATGCCGGGATTAAAGCACCGGTCGCGATTTAATGATTTCTATGATTGTTGCAATGGCTGAAAACAGAGCCATTGGGAAAAATAATGAGCTGCTTTGGCACTTACCTAAAGATTTTCAGCATTTTAAGTCGGTCACCATGGGGAAGCCTATTTTAATGGGGCGTAAGACGTTTGAATCGATAGGAAAGGCATTACCGGGCAGAAAAAACATTGTTATTACCCGTGATAATAACTTTACGGCTGAGGGTATTGTCATTGTTCATTCAATTACAGCAGCGTTAGAAGCGACGGAAGAATTTGATGATGTGATGGTCATTGGTGGCGCAAGTTTTTATGAGCAAATGTTACCGGTGACAGAGACATTATATTTAACGGTGGTCCATCAAGATTTTGAAGCAGATGCTTTTTTTCCTGAGATCAAAGCCGAAGATTGGGAGGTTGTTGAGCAGGTTAAGCATGAAGCGGATGAAAAGCACGCTTACTCGTATTCATTTATAACCTATCGACGAATCTAATAAGGTTCTAATGAAGCGTCACAATCTAGCGAGATTATGCGCTCAGTTCCATCCAGTGTCATGGCGCTTAATTGGCCACCCCAAAGACAGCCAGAGTCTAAACAAAAGGCGTTGTTTTGTTTATTGAGGCCTAAAGTTGACCAGTGACCAAACACTATTTTTTCCTGGGCTGTTTGCCGCTTAGGTACTTCAAACCAAGGTATTAAGTGAGGCGGACTATCTGCTGGCGAACCTTTTTCTTTAAACTCTAAATGTCCTTGTTCATCGCAAAAACGCATTCGGGTAAAACAATTAATAATAAAGCGCAAACGTGCATGACCTGACAAGCTGTTATCCCAGTGGGTAGGCTTGTTACCGTACATACTTGCTAAAAAGGGATCGAATAAGTCGCTCTGAAAGGCTGCTTCCAGCTCCTTTGCATATCGTTTAGCATCTTCAAGTGTCCATGGGGCAGGCAAGCCTGCGTGAATCATTGTATAGCCGAGTGTTTTGTCGTGATGTAAGAATGGAAGCGACCGAACCCAGTGAATAAGCTGGTCGGCATCGTGAGCCTCTAAAATATTAGCAAATGTATCTGTGCGATGTGCTTTCTTGTGACCACGTGCGGATGCTAAAAAATGGCACTCATGATTACCTAATACACTGTGGGCGCTGTCGCCTAGCGAGATGATAAAACGTAATGTTTCTAATGATTTGGGACCTCGATTGATGAGGTCGCCAGCAAACCATAGTTGATCTTTGTTAGGATCGAATTGAATTTTATCCAATAGCCGGCGAAGAGAATCATAACAACCTTGAACATCACCGATGGCGTAGGTTGTCATAACAGCGCCTTAGTGCAAGGTTCTTGGAGTGGATAAAGAAAAGGGCGCAATGGTAGCGGTGAACTTTTCGCCATCAGCATCTTGTAGATGATAACTGCCTTGCATCGCACCTACCGATGTTTCAATAACCGCACCGCTAGTATATTGAAAAGACTCGCCTGGTTGTAGGTGAGGCTTTTCGCCAACGACGCCTTCGCCATGCACTTCTTGAACTTTGCCATTAGCATCAGTGATAATCCAATGACGGCTCAAGAGTTGTGCCTCAATATTACCGGTATTTTTAATTGTTATAGAATACGCAAAGACGTAACGTGCTGCTTCTGGTTCAGATGAAGAGGCGATGTAAGTAGTGTCTACATCGACTTGAATCTTTTGACGTTTTATATCACTCATGGTTTTTATAAATAATAGCGTTTGCCCAATGTGGGTGGTTGTTCATAATAAATTGGCCTTTACCTTCAAATATAAACAGTATCTGAAGTAAGATGGTCTTCAGCGATATTATCTAGGAAAACGTGAATTGAGAGTACATATTTTAGGTATTTGTGGCACCTTTATGGGCGGGCTTGCCGTTATGGCGAAACGTTTAGGCCATACCGTTACTGGTTCAGATGCTGGTGTTTACCCACCCATGAGTACTCAGCTTGAAGCCGAAGGGATTGAGTTGATGCAGGGTTATAGTGCTGATAACTTAAGGGTAAAGCCAGATATTGTTGTGATAGGTAATGCACTGTCGCGAGGCAATGAAGAGGTTGAAGCGGTGTTGAACCTAAATCTGCCTTACACATCAGGTGCACAATGGTTGGCCGAACATGTATTGCAACATCATTGGGTGTTAGCTGTCGCTGGCACGCATGGCAAAACGACAACCAGTTCGATGTTAGCGTGGATCTTAGAGGATGCTGGTTTAAAACCAGGTTTTTTAATAGGTGGTGTGCCGCTAAATTTTGCTATATCTGCTAAGTTGGGAGAATCTGATTACTTTGTGATTGAAGCGGATGAATATGACACGGCCTTTTTTGATAAACGTTCGAAGTTTGTACATTACCGGCCAAAGACCTGTATTTTAAATAACCTTGAGTTTGACCATGCTGATATTTTTGATGACCTTGGTGCGATAAAACGCCAGTTTCATCATTTGGTAAGAACGGTGCCAAACAATGGGCTGTTGATTTCCCCTTCCGGTGATGAAAACTTAGACGAGGTGCTCATACAAGGTTGCTGGTCTCCGGTAGAAAAATTTGCTAAACAGTCATCAGCTAAAGCGACTTGGTTTGCCGATAACCTTGACGCAGGTGAAGGCGAGTTTGATGTGTATTATCAAGGTGATTTTATGGGGCGTGTGTGTTGGAGCTTAAGCGGGCAACACAATGTATCAAATGCCTTAGCTGCTATTGCAGGGGCAGCTCATGTGGGTGTTAAGCCGGCCACCGCAATTAAAGCGCTGGCGCGATTCCAAAACGTTAAACGTCGAATGGAAGTTCGAGCGGTTGTAAATAATATTACCTTGTACGATGATTTTGCCCATCACCCAACGGCCATTGCTAGCACCTTGGCGGGTTTGCGAGGAAAGGTTGCAGATCAACGGATAATAGCGGTGCTTGAACCACGATCCAACACTATGAAAATGGGCGTGCATAAAGAGACCTTGTTACCCTCGTTAGAGCAAGCAGACCTTGCTTTTGTTTTTATGCCGGATGAGATGGACTGGCAAATGGAGATGGGTAATTATCCCAATATTAGGCTTTTTAAAACCATTGATGATTTAGTGGCAGCCACCGTTAGTGTTGTGCAATCAAATGACCATGTGTTATTTATGAGCAATGGTAGTTTTAGCGGTATTCATCAAATAATTGAAGACAGATTAAATTCGTAACACGGCCATGCAAATTTCAACAAACAATGTCCCTATTTTTCCATTATCCGTAGCCCTTTTTCCAGAAGGGGTTTTGTCGCTAAGAATTTTTGAAACGCGATACCTCGATATGGTGAGCCGTTGTTTAAAACAAAATATGCCTTTTGGCGTTAATATGATTGAAGATGGTCATGAGGTGGGTGATGCAGCCAAGTGTTATGCAATAGGCACATTAGCTAAAATCATCAATTGGGATCAGTCAGCCGATGGCGTGCTGCAAATTGAGGCATTAGGTTGTCAGCGATTCAGCATAGTAGATAGCCAAGTGTCTGATCAACAGTTAAGAACAGCTAGTATTAAAATTTTAGAGGAACCTGTGGGCGCAACGATTCCTGCTGAATGCTCTGAGTTAATCACGATGTTAAAAAGAATACTTAAAAAGCATCAACCGAATAGCCCATTGGATGAATCGAGGTTTAAAGATGCAAACTGGGTGAGTTGCCGCCTAACAGAAGTATTTCCAATGGAAAATATTATGCGCCAACGATTGCTTGAAATAGACAACCCTACCGAGCGATTAGAGGTGATTTTGGGTTTGTTATCGGCTCATTGAATTGCCTTTGTTTATTGACTTGTAGAAGAGCTTTTATCTGCTATATTTTAAAGGTTAAAAGATTTTATGACCGGGTCGTTTGGGTATGTGTGTAAAAATAAGGAGTAATGAAGGCAATGAGCGATCGAGAACATCTAGCTCGTTGTTTGGCTTGGATAGATTTTTTCAGGGGCAATATTTATGCTTGGATACTTGCTCAAGCTCTAAAACCATTGGTGAGTTGCACACACAAGATGAAAGCGTGGCATATTGAGATGGTGGCCACTTATGAGAGCAAGGCTAGGTGGCCGGTTGTTAATCATGTGGGTCGTTGCCTAATAGCTGTACCTGTGCGCACCAATCTGGCCCCCTTTTTTGAGTGGCAGCAGTTTTCTGTCGGCTTACTACAAAAAGCAATTAATTAAAGGGGATAAGCTTGTTAAATACAGTGAAGCTTTCTTATCTCCCTGTCAGGTATCAATTTATCTTGTTAATGATGGTGATGGCGTCAGCACTGATTGTTTTTTATTCTGTGTTTGCCTATCAACATGAAAAGGCTGAGTATGCTAAAGAATCAGTTAGCGAATTGAAAGCCATCACTCAGGTCTTAGAAAATGATTATGCTGCCTTGGTGTTGAATGGTGTGCCAAGCTTGCGTGCGGAATTATTGCGTAAATGGCAACAGTTTCCTGTTATTGAGCATGCCGATCTTGCGGGGGCTTCTGGGCAGACTATTTTGCATTATTCAAAATCTGCACAAGCACAT
The DNA here is from genome assembly GCF_000384415.1 of Cycloclasticus pugetii PS-1. NCBI lineage: Bacteria > Pseudomonadati > Pseudomonadota > Gammaproteobacteria > Thiotrichales > Piscirickettsiaceae > Cycloclasticus > Cycloclasticus pugetii. The sequence continues at coordinate 1,983,213 of NZ_ARVU01000001.1, read as the reverse complement.
CAAAATATTCAACTTGTTGAGCCGGATACAATAAAAGCAGTCGACAACCTACTGTTATACAAAAGTATTGTAATGTATGGCGAAGAGGAAGTGGGTGCTGTCACTTATGCCATTTCTACTGATAGTTCTGAAAAGCTTCTAATAGCGCTAAAGGAGTTGATTGTGATCTCAATTCCTATCGCGTTTGTTTTGGCTATTCTCTTGTCCATCTGGTTACAAAGTATTTTCGTCAAGCCGCTACAAGATTTAATGGAGGATATCAAAGACATTACACTTGAGCAGGCTTATGCAAAGACAATCTTTGTCAATAAGGCAGATAGCAGTGAGTATGCTGAAATGGCCAAGCATTTTAATAGTTTATTGCAACGGATGAATGCAACGTTGAATGAGGTTGAGCAATCAAAAAAAGTGGCTCAGGAGCTGGCTTATTATGATGAATTAACAGGCCTTGCGAATAGGCGGCTGTTAACAGAACACATGGAGTACATTCTCGATATTGCTATCAGAGAACACCGGCACGGTGCATTACTGTTTATTGACTTAGATAACTTTAAAACACTGAATGATTCACGTGGTCATGCAGCTGGGGATGAACTATTAAAAAAAGTAGCCGATAGTTTGAAGCATGTTTTTCGTGGGGTGGATACGATTGCTAGATTGGGTGGAGACGAGTTTGTTATTTTATCAGGCCAACTGGAAGATTCTGAAGAGGCGGTTATTAACCAAATTCATTCGTTAATGTTGAAGTTACGACATGTTTTAAGTGAAAAATTCATTATCCAAGGTGAAATTTATCACTTAACAGCGAGTATTGGCATTACCACATTCCCAAATATGGCCACGACCCCGGAAGGTTTAATGAAACAGGCTGATACCGCAATGTATCGTGCTAAAGAAGGTGGACGTGATGGTTATCGTTTTTACCAGCTTGAAATGCAAACAGATGCAGATGCTAAGCTGCAAATGGAGACGGACTTAAGACATGCTCTTAGTGCTAATGAGTTTAAATTATATTATCAACCGCAGGTAGATGAGTTTGGTCGAATTTTAGGGGCTGAGGCCTTGTTACGTTGGTTTAAAAAAGATGGAGAAATGGTGTCCCCGTCGGAGTTTATACCAATAGCTGAAATGACAGGTCTTATTTTACCGATTGGTGAGTGGGTTATAAAAGAAGCCTTCGGGCAATTGAAAAAATGGAAGCAGGCAGACATCGCTCCAGATTTTAGATTATCGATAAATATCAGCCCGTATCAATTTGATCAGGATAATTTTCTCGAGACAATAACAAGTCTGCTTGAGGAAATAGGTATGTCTGCAAGTTATGTGACGTTAGAGATAACAGAGGGGATTACTGTTAAAGATATACACCTGACTATTGATAAAATGCATGCGTTGACAGATCTCGGCTTTAAAATCTCGATGGATGATTTTGGCACGGGGTATTCGTCGTTAATGTATTTGAAGAAGCTGCCGCTGAGTGAATTAAAAGTCGACCAGTCATTCGTTCGAGATTTGCACGTCGATCAATCGGATGCGGAAATTGCCGCTACGATTATTGCGATGGCTAAAAGTTTGAGCTTGGATGTGGTCGCCGAGGGTGTTGAAAAGGAAAGCCAATTGAGCTTTTTAACCTATCATGGGTGTTCTGTCTTTCAAGGGTATTATTTTCACAAACCAATGCCAGCAAAAGAGATGGATGATTTATTATTTAGAAATGTGGTTGTTTTATAAAGGCTGACAAGCAATGGGTTGGCTTTTGATAGCACGACTTAACAGGTTTAACTAGGTTTTAATCAGGGTTAAGCCATCAGTTTATTAGCGTTGTTTGAGTATTTTGTAAAAAGCCCAGATAAGCACAGCAAAGAGCAGGATGAAAGGCCATCCATTTTCAAGATTAGTGGTGATGAGGGTCGTCGATTTTCCAAAAAAAAAGCCGGGTATGAGATAAGCAGGCGCCCATAAAGCCGACGCAATAAGGTTGGTAGGAATATAATGCTTAGTAGGCATGTCTAAAATACCAGCAATAAGTGGAATAATCGCGCGAATAGGGCCAATAAAACGCCCAATCAAAATACTAATTGCGCCATACTTTTCAAAAAATTCGTGTCCGTTTTTTAATACATCCGGATTGTTTTTAAACCAAGCGATGGTGTAAATTTTTTTATCGTAGTGCTTACCTAATGCAAAGCTTAGTCCGTCGCCAAATGATGCGCCTGCTGCCGCCCACATAACAGTGCTAGCCATATCTAATGTGCCATTGCTAATAAGTGTGCCGACTCCAAACATAATAGCGACACCTGGTATAACCACCCCAATAATAGCCAGTGATTCAACCATGGCAACTAGAAAGACAATAAGGCCTGCCCAGGTTGGGTGCTGGTTAATTAGCTGAGTGAAGGTGTCGAGCAGTTCGGCAAACATTCAGTTCAGTTGTTACTCAGTTTGGTTGCGCATAAAATCTGCGGTGTTAAAGAATGCTTGCATCAATTCATCGTGCATGGCTTTTTCGATATTCATTTTGTGGAGAGCTTTATCCATGCAGTGTAACCATTGATCACGCTCTTTAATGCCAATGGAAAAAGGTAAGTGGCGCGCTCGTAATCGTGGGTGACCATATTTTTCAATATACAACGAAGGGCCGCCGAGCCACCCGCTTAAAAAAAGAAATAATTTGTCTTCAGCCTCCGTTAAATCTGCCGCATGCATGTCACGAATTGTTTTAACGTCAGTGGTGTTGTCCATGGCCTCGTAAAAGTACTTAACAAGTTGACGAATACCTGTTTCACCACCTAGTTTTTCGTATTGGGTGAGTTTATAGGTTTGGCCAGGTTTTAATGTGTCAATCATGTTAATTTCTCAAAGGCGACCTTGGCAGCATGAAGTGTGTCGTTAATATCTTGTTCACTATGCGCAGCAGAGACAAACCCAGCTTCAAAGGCAGAAGGGGCGAGGTAGATCCCTTGTTCTAACATAAGGTGAAAGAATTGTTTGAAGCGTGCCTGGTCGCATGCCATGACTTGGCTAAAGCGGCGAATATTTTTGTGCTCAGAGAAAAATAGGCCAAACATACCGCCCACTTGGTTGGTAGAAAAAGGGATGTTGGCTTCTTTAGCAATGTTGTTTAGACCATCCAATAACTGCGTGGTACGGAGTGATAGTTGGTGGTAAAAATCAGGTTGGCTAATAAGCTCAAGTGTTGCGAGCCCAGCAGACATAGCTAGGGGGTTGCCTGATAGGGTGCCAGCTTGGTAGACAGGGCCATCAGGTGCAAGTTCAGCCATGATTTTAGCGCGGCCGCCAAAAGCACCGACAGGCATACCACCCCCAATGACTTTGCCTAGTGTGGTTAAATCGGGCGTTACGCCATACACTTGTTGTGCGCCACCAAGCGCGACGCGAAAGCCACTCATCACTTCATCAAAAATCAGCACAATGCCGTATTGGTCACATAATGTTCGTAAGCACTCAAGGAAGCCGGTTTCTGGAGGTATGCAGTTCATATTGCCAGCGACTGGTTCGACGATAATACAGGCGATGTCATTGCCGTTGGTTTTTAATAATTGCGAGACCGCTTCAGCATCATTATAGGGAAGCGTTAGGGTGTGGTCGGCCAGTGAGGCTGGTACACCCGGTGAGCTGGGAACGCCAAAAGTGAGTGCGCCAGAACCGGCTTTTACCAATAATGAATCGGAGTGACCGTGGTAACAGCCTTCAAATTTAATGATATTGTCACGGCCTGTGTAACCACGAGCTAAACGTATAGCACTCATGGTGGCTTCTGTTCCGGAGCTGACCATGCGTACTTTTTCAATGGATGGTACTAGTTGGCACACTTTTTCTGCCATCGTGGTTTCAATAATGGTGGGTGCACCAAAACTAAGCCCTTTTTCGGCCGCTGTTTGGACGGCTTTAACAACATCGGGGTGGCTATGGCCTAAGATCATAGGGCCCCAGGAACCAACATAGTCGATATATTGTTTATTGTTAGTATCAACAAGGTATGCGCCCTTTGCATGGTCGATAAAAACAGGGTCTCCACCGACACCTTTAAAGGCGCGAACCGGTGAGTTAACCCCGCCAGGAATAGATTGTTGTGCTTGATCAAAAAGAGAAGAGTTGCTCATATCAATGGGTGGTTTATTTGAATAACGGAACATTATAAGCAATAAAGATGAAGGACTTAAAAAAAGCAGGCATTAGCGGGTTAAAAAGTTTTGAAAATAGCTCAGGCGGCTATCGCAAGCTCGTTTTAAGTGCTGAGGGTTAAATTAATTAGGGGCAGAAACGACGATACCACGATGAATAAAGTCATTAATTATGGATAGCCCTCCTTGTATAACAACGCTAGGGTCTGGGTGTTGAAGGTTTTTAGCTAATGTTGACAAAATGTCTTTGGTTAATTGGCTTGTGTTGTCGGCTAATGCGATAAGCAAGGCATGTGTTGTTGGTGTTATTTCTAAAAAGCATATTGTGTGCTCAATATTGCGGTAAACGGCTAGGTATGTTGGCTGATCGGGTGGTTCGGCGGGTAAAAAGTCAGGCGAAATTTTATGTACGGGGTAGGTATAGGCAGCAACTAAGGCTGTTGGCGCAACGGTTAAAGCTTGATTGAAAGGGTCGCTAATGGGAGGGTAGGCTTCATCGTCAGTAATGGAAACGATAAACTCAAGCCATTCATAATGAGCTAGCTCTAGTAGGAATGGAGTATCATCAATGGCGTCTGAATTACTTGTGCGTTCGTGCTCTAAATAGTGGATAAACTCTTGGGGAATGTCAGAAAAGTAGGGGCTTTGACTTGGGTGACGATGATAAAAATCTCTACAGATATTTTCCCATTGTTGTTCAGAGCAAATAGTCTTAACAACCGGGAATCCATCACTAAGCGCGCTGGCAATATTGGTGAACAGAAGGTCGCGGTATATATTTATGCGTCGTTCTTCAATATCACTCGGTTTTGGCGCATTTTTTGGGTCACGAATATAGCGGGTGAATGCATGTTGAGTTTGCATGAAAGAAGGCGCGTTATTTTGCGACACGTTTTTGACCTGATTGGGGTGAATAATTTAATTGGGCTTGATGAATAAGGTGAACCTCGTCGAGTAACTCAGGTAGTGGTGGAATATTAAAGTCACGCTCCAATAGGGTGGGAAATAGGCCAAAATTGTCGTAAGCTTTATCGAGTAATTGCCAGACAGGATCAATGACATTAGCACCGTGAGAATCAATAATAATATCGTCGGCTTCGTTATAGTGTCCTGCAATATGTGCATAGCTTATGCGGTCACCGGGTAGTGCTTTCAAAAATTCTTCCGCACTGTATTTATGGTTTACGCTGTTGACATATATATTGTTAATATCGACCAGTAACTTGCAATCGGCTTTTTTTATCACTGCGTTAATGAAATCAATTTCTTCCATTTCCTTACCAGGGGCAGCATAGTAAGAGGCATTTTCAATGGCAATTTGTTGGCCAAGAATATCTTGTACGTGGAGAATCCTCTCAGCTACGTATTCAACTGCTTGCTGAGTAAACGGGATGGGCATCAGGTCGTATAGGTGACCGCCATCACTACAATAGCTGAGATGTTCGGTATAAACCTTAATTTGATGTAGTTTAATAAAATCTCGAATGTCGCGAATGAACTTAACGTCTAGTGGGTCTGGGCTACCTAGGCTGAGTGACAAACCATGTGCTACAAAAGGAAACTGTTCGGTTAAGGCGCGTAACTGCTTACCATATCGACCACCGATTTTTATCCAGTTTTCAGGAGCGATTTCATAAAAATCTATATTGCTAGGCGGCTTTTCAACTAGCGGGCCTATAAAGGCCCGCCTTAATCCAAGCCCAACTCCATGAACGGGAAAGGTATTAATCATTGCTAGCTAGCGTTACTTCTTAGAGCCACATTTACCTTCTTTTGCTTTGTTAGCAGCTTTTTCAGCGCCACATTTACCTTCACCGCATTTTGCTTCTTTTACTTTGTCAGCAGCTTTTTCAGCGCCACATTTACCTTCACCGCATTTTGCTTCTTTTACTTTGTCAGCAGCTTTTTCAGTACCACATTTACCTTCACCGCATTTGCCTTCACCGCATTTACCTTCGGCAAGCACCATGTAGCCAGTTTTTAATTCAGTTGCGCCAAATGGGTTTGTGTCTGCGTTTACGACTGGAGTAAATGCCATTGAGGTGACAAAGGCAGCCCCTAACGCGGTGATGATTGGTTTTTTTGTAGGGTTTTTCATAAGAATATCCTGTTGTTTTTTTATTCTCGGGTCACTGTTTATTTCAGTGCGTTTGTCTGCAGTACCGACAAGAGTAAGCCGGTTTACTATATGCGCTTTAATAGACCAAGCAAAGTTTAAAAAACTTACAGCTTGTTTTAGTTTTACTAGAATTAATAAGCTTGATTTAAAAATGATCTAATAGATGGTTTTGTCTTTAAATTCACATAAATCTTCAATGACGCATGAACCGCAGCGTGGTTTTCGAGCAATACACGTGTATCGACCATGAAGAATCAGTAAATGATGGGCATCAAGCTTGTGTGCTGTTGGTACGTTTTTTTCAAGTTTCTTTTCAACCTCTAAGACATTTTTACCGGTGGCAATTTTAGTGCGATTACTGACCCTAAAGATATGCGTATCAACAGCGATAGTCGGAACACCAAAGGCAGTGTTTAGAACAACGTTTGCCGTTTTTCGCCCAACGCCCGGTAAGGCTTCAAGTTCCTCGCGAGTTTGAGGGACTTGGCTATTATGTTGTTCCATTAACATTTTACAGGTTTTGATAACGTTGCTGCCTTTGGTGTTAAAAAGCCCGATAGTTTTAATATATTCTTTGAGTCCTTTTTCACCGAGTGCAAAAATAGCTTCAGGCGTGTTGGCAACAGGGAATAATTTATCGGTCGCCTTGTTAACTCCCTTGTCGGTAGCTTGAGCAGAAAGGATAACTGCAATTAAAAGCTCAAAAGGTGAGCTGTAATTAAGTTCGGTTTCAGGTTCAGGGATAGCTTGAGCGAGTCGCTCGAATATTTCTAGGCGTTTAGCTTTGTTCATAAGTGAGTTGAGTTATTGTGTAAGTATCTGTTTGTTAGCGCTTAAATAGCATGGGTGGGGGAATGTTGAGAGGCATTGATGGTAAGCAATAAACCACTTATTAGGAAAAGGGATAAGCGTTTGCTGAAATGGTTTAACATACCGGTATGCCTTTTGAAGGTAAGTCGAAAAGTTTAACGTTGTAAAGGTTAGGTTACCAGATGATTAATTGGTCGGATATAGAAACTGTTTTATTGGATATGGATGGTACTTTGTTGGATCTACGGTTCGACAACCATTTTTGGCAACGTGTTGTGCCTGATTATTTTGCTAATAAGGAAGGTATTTCATTTGATGAAGCAATTAAACAGCTAGAGCCTCTTTTTAAAGCCCAAGAAGGCTTGTTAAATTGGTATTGCTTAGATTATTGGAGCGAGGCATTAGGTATTGATATTGTTAAGCTAAAAGTTGAAACACAGGAACATATTAAAGAATTGCCGCATACACGCGATTTTTTAGGAGCTATAAAAGCATCGGGTAAACGCTGTGTGTTGGTAACAAATGCACATGCAGAGAGTTTAAACCTAAAAATGCAAAAAACAGGTTTGGTAGAGTTTTTTGATGCGATTGTTTCTGCGCATGATTTTGGTTACCCCAAAGAGCAGCAAAGTTTTTGGCATGCTTTTCATCAGCTGGAGCAGTTTGATAAATCTAAAACCGTGATGGTGGATGATAGTTTAAGTGTGTTGAAGGCAGCCGATACATTTGGCATTCAATACATCGTCGCTATTACTAAACCCGATAGCGCTGAGCCACCGCGTATCGTACATGACTATTTAGCAGTCGAAAGTCTTGGCGCTATTCAGCCAAAATAAACGGCTTAATTACCGTTTATGTGAGCGTGATTTTTGTTGTGTTCGAGCGTTTGCTGGGCGTTTGTGAGTAGATGGTTTAGCGGTTCTTTTAGTAGCTGGTTTAACATCCGGTAAGGAGGCGCCATCAATATTTTCGAAAGGAATTTTGTGTGATATATAGGCTTCAATGTCAGGCAGTGAGTAAGCATAGGTTTCACAGGCAAAACTAATGGCTTTACCGCTGGCGCCTGAGCGGGCGGTTCTACCAATTCGGTGAACATAGTCTTCGGCATCTTGAGGTAGGTCAAAATTAAATACATGACTAACAGCAGGAATGTGTAATCCACGAGCGGCCACATCAGTGGCAATTAATAAAGGTAGTTTGCCGTCTTGAAAGCGAGTTAAAATGGTTTGTCGTTTTTTTTGTGGTACATCGCCTGAAAGCACGGCGTTATCAAAGTCGTTGCCCTTTAGGTAACGATGTAAACGGTCTGCAGTGTGTTTGGTATTAATGAAAATAATCCCTCTTTCGGGTTTCTCATTTGTCAGCAGATGAAGAAGTAAGGGGATTTTTTCATTATCAGCAGGGTAATAAACAGACTCAACCACTTGTTTTGCAGTTATTTGTTCGGGTTCAACGCGAACCATTACAGGGTTGTTCATATGCTCGTAAGCCAATTCGGTAACTTTGAACGAAAGTGTTGCCGAGAACAATAAGTTTAAACGGTTTTCAGGTTTAGGTAATCGTCGTAATAAATAGCGAATATCATTTATAAACCCAAGGTCAAACATTCTGTCTGCTTCATCTAGTACTAGGACCTCGGTGTTTCTAAGGTTAAATACTTTTTGTTTGAAAAAATCGATGGTTCGTCCCGGGGTGCCAATTAAAATATCTACACCATCCTCTATGGTTTTACGTTGTTTATCGTAATCTGTTCCACCGTAGGCAAGGCCGACTTTAATGTCAGTGTGTTTACCAATAATTTTTGCATCATTTGCAATTTGTATCGCCAGTTCACGCGTTGGAGCAAGAATAAGCGCCCTAACACCTTTTTTATTATCGGCAGGCGTTTTTGTTAGTAGGGTGTGATACGTGGCGAGTAAAAAAGCAATGGTTTTTCCAGTGCCTGTTTGCGCCTGTCCTGCGACATCGTTGCCGAGCAAACTGATGGGTAAGGTTTGTTCCTGAATAGGCGTGCACTTTATGAAATTAGCCTCGTCTAAACCTTGAATTAAAGGGGCAGTGAGCCCAAGTGAAGAAAATTGAGTATCAGTAAGATGGGTGTCGGACATAAGTTATGTAATTGTTGAAGAAATAGAGGAGTGAATTGGAAGTTTAGTTAGGAATGAAATATTCATGGTAAGCTATGCATCTGATATCGTACTCTATTATGATGTAATAGTGCGTAGTATTAACCGAACGGAGATAAATAGTGAGTGAAAATGTAGTTCATACCACCGATGATAGTTTTGAACAGGACGTTTTGGCGTCTGAACAACCAGTATTAGTAGATTTTTGGGCTGAATGGTGTGGTCCTTGTAAAATGGTAGCACCGATCCTCGATGAAATTGCAGACGAATATGCCGGTAAGTTGAAAGTCGTTAAGTTGGATATAGATTCAAACCCAGCGATGCCAAGGCGTTTTGGTGTGCGAGGCATTCCAACCTTAATGGTTTATAAAGCTGGTGAAGTGGAAGCGACCAAAGTAGGAGCCGTGACTAAATCACAATTATCAGCATTTATTGACAGTAATATCTAAAAAAATACAACGCCTTCGCCTTAAAGGTAGACGAGGGTGTTTTTTAATGCTACCTTTACTTCCATAAGTAAGAACCCCTTAAGCACGCCACTTGCCGTGCAAACAATCAAAAAAATCAATTAAAAAACCTCTAGTGCTAAATGTGCACGTTTATACCTTTTTATTCCAACCTTAAATCTATATGAACCTAACTGAGCTGAAGCGTAAACCCGCAACTGAAATCCTTGAACTTGCGAAAGAACTTGGTGTTGATAACACTGGACGATCATTAAAACAAACCACTGTCTTTCAAATTCTTAAGAAAATAGCCAAAAAAGGCGATGATGTATATGGTGATGGGGTTCTTGAAATATTATCAGATGGTTTTGGGTTTTTAAGGTCGGCAGATGGTTCGTTTTTAGCGGGTCCAGATGATATTTATGTCTCGCCGAGTCAGATTCGTCGGTTTGGTTTAAGAACGGGGGATACCATTTCGGGAAAAATTCGCCCACCTAAAGATAGTGAGCGTTACTTTGCACTATTGAAGGTCGATAAGCTTAATTATGAAAAACCAGAACATGCAAAAAACAAAATAGCGTTTAAGGATTTAACGCCTATTTTCCCCAATGAACGTTTAACTTTAGAAATGGGGAATGGTACGACTGAAGATTTAACTTCCCGTGTTATTGACTTGGTATCACCCATTGGTAAGGGGCAACGTGGCTTAATTGTGTCACCGCCTAAAGCTGGTAAGACCATGATTCTGCAAAATTTAGCGCACTCTATTGCTGCAAATAATCCAGAAAGCCATTTAATGGTTCTATTGATCGATGAGCGGCCTGAAGAGGTGACAGAGATGTCACGTACCGTTAAAGGTGAAGTGATTTCCAGTACATTTGATGAGCCTGCTTCTCGCCATGTTCAGGTGGCCGAAATGGTTATTGAAAAAGCAAAAAGAATGGTGGAGCACAAAAGAGACGTTATTATTTTGTTAGACTCTATTACCCGTTTGGGTCGAGCCTACAATACTGTAGCGCCTTCATCAGGTAAAATTTTGACTGGTGGTGTGGATGCTAATGCACTTGAACGTCCTAAACGTTTTTTTGGTGCGGCACGTAATATTGAAGAAGGCGGTAGTTTGACAATTATTGCAACAGCTCTCGTTGAAACCGGTTCGCGTATGGACGATGTGATTTACGAGGAGTTTAAAGGCACGGGTAATATGGAGCTTCATCTTGAGCGTAAAATTGCTGAAAAACGTATTTACCCAGCGATTAACGTTAACCGTTCAGGCACACGTCGAGAAGAATATTTAGTGGACGCTGATATCCTTCAAAAAACTTGGATTCTCCGCAAAATTCTTAATCCAATGGATGAAATGGGTGCGATTGAGTTCTTGTTAGAACGCTTTAAGAAAACAAAAACAAATGGCGAGTTCTTTGATTCAATGAAGCGTTAGCAATTAATAATTTTAAGAAACAAAAAAAGAGCGTTTATATTTAAACGCTCTTTTTTTGCGTGTTGATATTTTATTAGGCTAGGCCGATTGTTCGCGCTTTATAGCGCGGTGGCCAATATCAGTTCGGAAGTATACATTGTCCCATTGAATTGAACCGACCGTCTCATAGGCCTTTAATTGCGCGTCGAGTACGCTGTTACCTAGGGCACAGGCGCACAGGACACGGCCGCCATTAGTGGTGATATCACCATTGCTCATTTTGGTACCAGCATGAAAGGTTTTAGCATCATCGGTTTCCGTTGGAATACCAGTAATAATGTCACCCTTGTGATAGTCGAAAGGGTAGCCACCAGCGGCAAGAACCACACCAATAGCTGTGCGAGTATCCCACTGAGCTGAGATGGTATCTAATTTATTATCAAGGGCGGCATTACACAGCTTAGTCAGGTCGCTCTTCAAGCGCATCATGATGGGTTGGGTTTCTGGGTCGCCAAATCGACAATTGTATTCAAGTACTTTGGGTGTTCCTTGAGCGTCAATCATTACGCCTGCGTATAGAAACCCGGTGTATGGAATACCGTCTTTTATCATGCCATCCAATGTTGGTTGAATAATGGTATCCATGATGAGGTCATGCATTTTAGGTGTTACAACAGGTGCAGGTGAGTAAGCACCCATACCACCCGTGTTAGGACCTAAATCTCCATTATCACGTGCTTTATGGTCCTGAGATGAGGCCATGGGCAGTGCTTGATTACCATTGGCAATGACAATAAAGCTGGCTTCTTCACCGAGCAAAAATTCTTCGATCACAACGCGATGACCTGCTTCACCAAAGGCATTGCCAGCTAACATGTCGTTGACCGCGTCAATGGCTTCTTGTTCAGTTTCCGCAAGGATAACGCCTTTGCCAGCGGCTAAACCATCAGCCTTTACAACAATAGGAGCGCCTTTGCTGCGAATGTAGTCGCAAGCAGGTTCGATATCGCTAAAGCTTTGATAGTCAGCGGTAGGAATATTATGGCGTGCTAAGAAGTCCTTACAGTAGGCTTTGGATCCTTCAAGTTGTGCAGCCAGTTGGGTCGGGCCAAAACAACGTAAACCGTTAGCGGTAAATTGATCAACGATACCGGCCACTAACGGAGCTTCGGGGCCAACAATGGTCAATTCAATTTTTTCTTCTAAGGCAAAGGTTAATAAGCGATCAATATCTTCAGCCTGTATGTCAATATTGGTAATGCCGGGTTCTTGTTCGGTGCCTGCATTACCGGGTGCTACATAAACCGTATCTACGTTAGAAGATTGCTTTGCTTTCCACGCTAAGGCGTGTTCACGCCCACCGCCGCCTACGATTAGTACATTCATTATAGAACTCCTTGATTAGTGCCTAAAGTGGCGCATGCCCGTAAAGACCATGGCTATATCGTGCTCGTCAGCCGCTTGAATAACTTCCTCGTCACGCATTGACCCGCCAGGTTGAATCACTGCTCGAATACCCACTTGAGCAGCATTATCGAGGCCATCTCTAAAGGGGAAGAATGCATCAGATGCCATGACAGAGCCAGTAACATCTAGACCTGCTTGTTCAGCCTTAATCGCGGCTATTCTCGCAGAATTAACACGGCTCATTTGACCGGCGCCTACGCCGATAGTCATGTTGTTTTTGCCGTAGATGATAGCATTTGACTTAACAAACTTTGCAACGCTCCAGCTGAACAATAAATCTTGCATTTCTTGTTTGCTGGGTTGTCGTTTGGTAACAACGGTTAGATCTGTGAATAACTCTTTATCAATAGTTTGGACAAGTAGGCCGCCATTAACACGCTTGAAATCATAGCGATCTTCGTCGCTTTTTTCCCATTGTCCGCTGTCCAGTAGGCGAAGGTTTTTCTTGCCAGCGATGACGGCCAAGGCATCTTCGTTAACACCTGGGGCGATAATGACTTCAACAAATTGACGATCTGTGATGGCTTTAGCTGTTGCTAAATCAAGTGGGCGGTTAAACGCAATAATGCCGCCAAACGCAGATTCAGGATCTGTTTGGTAAGCTCGGTTGTATGCGTCCAGAATGTTATCACCAAGGGCTACGCCACAGGGGTTTGCATGTTTCACGATTACGCAGGCTGGCGAATCATCAAACTGTTTAACACACTCAAGCGCCGCATCGGTATCAGCGATATTGTTATAGGATAACTCTTTGCCTTGATGCTGAACTGCTGAAGCAATTGTGCCGGGTTGAGAGGCCTCTTCGGTAAAAAAGGCTGCTTTTTGATGAGGATTCTCACCGTAACGCATCACTTGTTTTTGTTTAAATTGTAGGTTAATAGTACGAGAAAAGTCGGCTTTATCGCCGTTTTCTTGAATGGCCCCTAAATAATTTGCGATAGCGCCGTCATATTGTGCAGTATGCTCAAACGTCTTAACGGCAAAATTAAAACGACTAGGCGCATCGACCCCGCCAGTTGCCTTAATAGACTCAATGGTTTGTTGGTAATCATTAGGGTCAACAATAATGGTGACATCTTTATGGTTCTTAGCAGCAGCGCGAATCATAGTGGGCCCACCAATATCGATATTTTCGATGGCCGTTGCAAGATCACAATCTGGATTTGCCACTGTTTGTTGGAAGGGGTATAGGTTTACAACAACTAGGTCGATCGGCTTGATATCATTATCTTGCATAATGGTTTGGTCAATATCACGGCGACCTAAAATACCACCATGAACTTTTGGGTGCAGCGTCTTGACGCGGCCATCCATCATTTCTGGAAACCCGGTGTAATCACTGATTTCTACAACAGGAATATTATTGTTTTGTAGTAATTTAGCGGTGCCGCCGGTTGAAATGATTTCAACACCTAAGCTGCTCAATTGTTGACAGAACTCAATAATGCCTGATTTATCGGAAACGCTAACTAAAGCGCGAGTGATTTTATTGCTCATTTTTTGACCTGTTTATGAAAGAGTGTCAGGCCTAATTGGCCTATCTGAAAACAGGGTATTCTATAGAAAGTCGTATGTTTTTGCTGAGCTTTTTGCTACTCGGCTTAGAACTGAACTAGGGTTAAATATCCAAATTGTAGCTGGCTAATTTCTTTCTCAGCGTGCCACGGCTTAAACCAAGCATCTTCGCAGCTTTAGACTGGTTAGACTTAGTATGGTTTAGCACTGCTTCAAATAATGGTTTTTCAACTTCACTGATGACTAGTGCGTGTAGGTCAACGACTTCTTGACCGTCAAGTTGTGCAAAATAGTTTTCGAGTGCTTGTGTCACTTGGTGACATAAAGGTTGTTTTGATTTATCTAAACTCATGCTACTTGGTGTTGTGTTTGTGTAAGGGCATGAAAAATTTTATCCATAAAATCTAGTTGTTGCTGAGGCTCTTGGATGGAAAAACTTTTCTTAACAAGAGGCAGTAATGATGTATCTAGGTGTTTAAAATACCAAGCTATATGCTTTCTGGCAATCCTGACGCCCATAATATCACCATAAAATTGATGTAGCTGCGTAATATGGCGAATAACAACCTGTCTTATTTCCTCAAAGTCAGGTGGCGCTAAGGTCTCGCCTGTTTTCAAGAAATGGTCAATTTCTCTGAAAATCCAAGGTCGCCCTTGGGCACCACGGCCTATTAACAGACCATCTGCATTGGTGTGATGTAATACGTCACGTGCTCGTTGAGGGGTAGTTATATCTCCATTGGCAAATACCGGAATGTTGATGGATTGTTTAACGAGTTTAATGGTGTCAAATTCAGCGTTTCCATCATATTTACAAGCACGTGTCCGACCATGAATCGCAAGGGCCTGTATGCCGGCTTGCTCGGCAATTTTAGCAATGGTGGGGGCGTTTTTGCTGAGTGGATCCCAGCCGGTTCTTATTTTTAGCGTTACCGGAATGTGGACGGCAGAAACCACAGACTTTAAAATTTCTTCAACCAAAGGTTCGTCTCTTAATAAGGCTGAACCAGCAGCGACATTACATACTTTTTTAGCAGGACAGCCCATGTTGATATCAATAATTTGTGCGCCATTGGCTTGATTAAAGAGAGCCGCTTCAGCCATTTGTTTGGGATTTGTGCCAACAATTTGTACCGAGCGAGGCTCGTTCTCGCCATTATGATCGAGTTTCAATAAGGTTCGTCGGTGTTTGCGTAAAGCAGGGTTTGACGCAGTCATTTCAGACACCGCTAAGCCAGCCCCTAATTCCCGACAAAGTTGACGAAAAGGTCTGTCGGTTATTCCAGCCATGGGGGATAAGACTAAGTTGTTACTTAATGTATACGGACCAATTTTCATAAGAACTTAAAGGGGTTGAGTTGAGAGTTTTATGCGACACTCTCAGGTGTTTAGTGTCGCTATTGTCTGATCTTGAGTCAATCCTTAGCGGCGATTTATCGCAAGCATTTTACCTTAAGGTTGAAAGGATATTTCAAAACCAAAGGCAGTTTTGCTAGGTTTTTGGAAGGTAAGCGTAATGTTCCTTAGGGATTGAGGTGCGAAATAATCATTGATTTCACTGTCTGCTAGGTAATCATTTTTAGTAAAAACTCCTTGAGCTATTGGCTCACCGAGAGTCGATGTTAGTAGCAATTTTATGCTTGGATAGGGTTGTTCGGCTAAGGCGGAATTTTTGATTGTGAGTTGAAAAGACAGCAGCTCATCTAGCTTTGGGTGAGGCGTAAGCTGGCGTGCAATGATGTGAATTTCATCCAGGTTTTGGTAGCTAGGAATTGATAAGTCGAAGGTGTTATTGAGTTTTTTGAAGAAGGGTTGTAATTGTGTGTTCTGAGTTAATCGTGTTGATTCAATGAAGGCAATTTGAGTGAGAAGCACTAACACTAATACAAATGAAAGCAGACCGTAAGGCAGTTTATAGTGATGGGTGGTTTTTGTAGACTCCCATGCCGCAATAATTGGAGGAGAATCTATTTCAGACGAATGCTCTTGGATAGCAGTTGATGACTGAGTGATGTCTTCATTGGGCTTAATGGGAATAGTTCGCTCAATATCGGCGCTGAGTTCATTTTCCCGTGCATTAAATACTTTATGGCAATGGCCGCAGCGAATAACGCCTGACTTAACTGCTAATTGTTCAGGGGTGACATGTAGTGTACTAAAACAAAAAGGACAAAGTGCATAAGGCATTGCTCAAGTTTTTTTAACGGCATGGAGGCAAGCCCAATTGTCTCTAATGGTGGCAGGGCAGAAGATGAATTCATGTTGGTAGGCGCTAATAACTTGCGTTACTTGTTCGCTAAGGATGCCAGACAATAATAAATGGCCTTTGGGTTTAACTAAGGCTGAAATATCGCTTGATAGTGAGATAAGCGGCTCAGCTAAAATATTCGCAATAACAATGGCTTGGGGTTTTCGAGGGTATTGATCAGCGGCATAAACTTTGACTTTATCAAGTACATTGTTTTGTTCGGCATTGCTCGTTGTGGCGATAAGTGCCTGAGGGTCAATGTCTATGCCAATAGCACTTTTTGCACCTAATAAAAGACCTGCAATAGCGAGTATGCCAGAGCCACATCCAAAGTCGATAATATTGCTTTTTGTAAGATCATGTTTGGCTAACCAATCGAGACAAAGGGCGGTCGTAGGGTGTGTGCCGGTGCCAAATGCTAGACCAGGGTCGAGTCGTAATAAGGTTGCATTGGAATCTGCAATGTCATGTTCGGTAGAGCAAACCCAAAAGTTATCGCCAAATTTAATGGGTTGGAAATTTTCAAGCCAAACACGTTCCCAGACTTGGTCTTCTAGACGCTCAATAGTTAATTGCCACTCGCCCTGATGGCCAAGTTGTTGGTTAAAAAATTGCTCGATATTTTTAAGGTCGTCTTGTTCGTCAAACAAACCTGTAATGGAGACATGTTGCCATAGAGGCGTGCTATTTAATGGCGGCTCATAAATAGGTTGGTCGGCTCTGTCTGTGATGGTCACAGACAGAGCGCCAAGGTTTTCTAATAAGCCTTCAATCGTTGCGGCTAACTCTTGAGTTGTTGCAATGGTCAATTGTTGCCATGCCATGCCGATTACATCCCCAGTTTCTTTTCAAGGTAATGAATATTATAGACGCCTGAGGCAAAATCTTTGTCGACCACAATGTCCTTTAATAACGGGATATTGGTGTGAATGCCATCAATAACCGTTTCGTTAAGAGCTGTTTTTGTGCGAGCAAGTGCAGAGTCGCGAGAGGGGCCTGATGCGATCAGTTTGCCGATCATCGAGTCATAGTATTGAGGCACGGTGTAGCCGTTATAGATATGGCTATCAAAGCGAATGCCAGGACCGCCTGGGATATGTAACTGTGTAATTTTCCCTGGTGAAGGCATAAAGGTTTCAGAATGCTCAGCATTTAGACGACATTCAATAGCGTGACCTGAAATTTTAATATCATCTTGCGTGTAACCAAGTGGTAGACCAGCGGCAATTTTCAGTTGTTCAGCAACAATATCGACACCAGTGACAATTTCTGTAATTGGATGTTCTACTTGAACCCGTGTATTCATTTCAATGAAATAAAATTCACCTTTCTCATATAAGAACTCAAAGGTTCCTGCTCCATAGTAGCCAATATCTGTACAGGCTTTCGCACAGCGAGTACCAATTTCTTGGCGAACCTCTTCGCTGATGCCAATTGCGGGCGCTTCTTCAATTACTTTTTGGTGCTTACGCTGAGTTGAGCAGTCACGTTCTCCCAAGTGAATGGCGTTACCGTGTTGGTCGGCCAGCACTTGGAATTCGATATGGCGTGGCGTTTCAAGGAATTTCTCCATATACACCATATCGTTACCAAAAAAGTTTTTAGCCTCGGTTTTGGTCAGTGAAATGGCATTCAAAAGGGCTGCTTCTGTATGAACCACACGCATCCCGCGGCCACCACCACCGCCAGCAGCTTTAATGATAATGGGGTAGCCAATATCACGGGCTAATCTGACATTTCGTTCTTTGTCATCGTTTAACGGGCCATCTGAACCGGGAACGCAAGGCACGCCAGCCTTAATCATTGCCTCAATCGCTGAGACTTTATCACCCATTAGGCGAATTGTTTCCGAGCGAGGGCCAATAAATGTAAAGCCGCTTTGTTCTACGCGTTCAGCAAAGTCCGCATTTTCAGACAAAAAGCCGTAGCCGGGGTGAATAGCTTGGGCATCGGTAATTTCTGCAGCACTAATAATGGCGGGTACGTTTAGGTAGCTTTCTGTAGATGAAGGACCGCCAATACAAACGGATTCATCTGCTAAACGAACGTGTTTTAAATCACGGTCGGCAGAGGAGTGAACGGCAACTGTTTGGATGCCCATTTCGCGACAGGCACGCAAAATACGCAAAGCAATTTCACCACGGTTGGCAATAAGAATTTTATCGAACATATTTTTCTCGTCTCAGGGGCGGTTATTCGATGATGAAAAGTGGCTGATCAAATTCGACTGGGTGGCCATTCTCAGTCAACACTGATGCAATAACACCAGATTTGTCCGCTTCAATTTGGTTAAGGATTTTCATTGCTTCAATAATGCACAAGGTATCGCCTTTTTGAACGGATTGACCTATTTTGACGAAAGGGGCCGAGCCTGGCGCAGGTGCGTCATAAAACGTGCCGACCATTGGAGAAGTAATAACATGTCCAGACGGCTGTTCAGTATTGTCGCTTGCAGCTGCTTGAGGCGCAGCGCTGGCAACGGCTGGAGCGGCAGCAGGTGCAGGCATTTGTGTTACGGCAGCAGGTTGTGTTGAAGAGTAACGATTGATACGTACAGACTCTTCACCTTCGTGAATTTCAATTTCTGCAATATCGGACTCTTCGATGAGTTCGATCAGTTTTTTAACTTTTCTTATATCCATAATTAATCTCTTGATGGTTTTTGTATTAATGGGAGAGCTGCAAGCAGCGCTAATTTATAACTGTCGGGGCCGAAGCCACAGATAACACCTTTGGCAATATCTGAAAAATAAGAGTGTTGGCGAAATGACTCGCGAGCATGAACATTTGATAAGTGAAGCTCAATAAAAGGAGTGTCGCTTGCTAATAGGGCATCACGCAAGGCAACGCTTGTATGCGTAAAAGCCGCTGGGTTTAATAAGATAACAGCAACCTTATCATGCTTACTTTGTTGTACTTTATTAACAAGGTCATGCTCTGCATTACTTTGATAGAAAAGCAATTCGTGTCCGTGTTGTTCGGCCAGCTGAGTTAAGGAATGCTCTATATCAGCGAGAGTTTGAGCACCATAAATCCCAGGTTCTCGTGTGCCTAGCATATTTAGGTTTGGGCCGTTGATGACTGAAATAATTGCCATAATGTACTAACTTAAAAATAATTGGTTATGCAATTTCATCTTGCAATAAGGGGGGATTTTGCCAAAGCTTTTGGATAAAGTCTATATAAAATGTTATTTCGCGAAAGATAAAGACAAATATAAGCAAGTTAGCAGGAGTTAGCCTTTTGAAAGCTGAATGGATTTAAGAATTTTGGATCGTTCAAGAAGCCCTACTTGACGAGTAATAATGCGGCCTTCAGGGTTGATAATAACAGAAAAAGGAAGGGCGCCCATGGTGTTGCCGTATTGCCTTGCTAGATCCAGACCCTGTATTTCGGCAATTAAATTTGGGTAGTTGATGCCTACTTCTAAAGCAAATTTGTTAACTGAGACCGTGTTATCAATGGCAACTCCAATGAACTGTAGGTTGGTTGCACCATATTCTTTTTGCATGGCAATGAATTCAGGGATTTCTTCACGACAAGGTGGGCACCAAGTTGCCCAGAAATTAAGCACGATATAATTGCCGTCCCATTCCTTAATGTTTCGTAACTGGCCTTGAAGGTCGGGAAAAGAAAACTCTGGCCGCATGGTTGGGGCCTGCTGAGTAGCTGTTGTGTCGTTAGAGCTAATAGTTAAAGGGTTCTTGCTAAACAAAGTGATAGCAACGGTAGCGAAGATAAGTATAAAACCAATTGAAAATAGAGCCTTCTTCTTCATTTATTTCAGTATTTGTAGTTGTTTTAGAAAATCGTCAGCTGCCATATAGCCGATGACTCGATGTTGTTTTATTTCAGTGCCGTTAGGCGAAAAAAATAAAATGGCTGGTGGCCCAATAAGTGAGAAAGCATTTAATAATGCTCGATCTTCATCATTATTTTTGGTGACATCTGCTTGTAACAGGAGGGTGTTTTTTAAAGCCTGTTGGATAGATGGTTCACTAAAGGTAAAGGCTTCCATTTCTTTACAGGAAACACACCAGTCAGCATAAAAATCTAACATGACGAATTGTTTGTTTTGAGAGGCAAGCTGTAAAGCAGCCTGTAAGTCGTCAATATTTTGGATTCTCTTAAATGGCAGGCTATGCTGTAGAGTGTTATTTTTTTGCGAAAGACTAAAGTTGGCTAAAGGTTTTAAGGGGTTGCTTCCGCCGGAGGCTGCACCGAGCATTAAAATAACACCATAGATCATCAAAATAGCACCGACTCCTTTGGATAGTTTTTGCCAACCCGAAGAATTTTCTGGTAACCGATCCAGTGCGTTAAGGTAAATCGCGCAAATAATAAATAAGCTTGCCCACAAAAGGAGTGTGATGCTGGCCGGTAAAATGCGCTCAACAAGCCAGATAGCGACAGCCAATAATAACACCCCAAAGAAGTAC
This sequence comes from Cycloclasticus pugetii PS-1, assembly GCF_000384415.1. NCBI lineage: Bacteria > Pseudomonadati > Pseudomonadota > Gammaproteobacteria > Thiotrichales > Piscirickettsiaceae > Cycloclasticus > Cycloclasticus pugetii. The sequence continues at coordinate 1,962,478 of NZ_ARVU01000001.1, read as the reverse complement.
TTAATGGGTTCCATCCAGTGCCCGGCCTTAGGTAATAATTTACCCGCAGAAACACCGATAATTAGTAATGGAATGCCCATACCGAGGCCTAACGAGAATAGTGCAAGGCCGCCTAATACAGCATCGCCCGTTTGTCCTATATAAATCAACACCCCGGCGAGTGGCGCAGCAACACAGGGGCCAACAATAAGTGTCGATAAAATACCCATGATTGCACTGCCCCATAAGGAGCCGTGTTTTTGGTGTTGTGACAGTTGAGATAGTTTACTTTGGAGTGCATTAGGTAGCTGTATTTGATACAAGCCAAACATCGATAAAGCAAGTAACACAAAAAGCCCACTAAAGATGCTGAGAATCCAAGGGTTTTGAAAGGTGGCTTGTAAGTTACTACCAAACAGGCCCGCTAATATGCCGAAAAGCGCATACGTTATTGCCGAGGCAAACACGTAACTAAAGGATAAATAAAAGGCTTTACGTGTAGTAAGGCTTTTGCCATGCCCAATAATAATGCCAGACAGAATAGGGATCATGGGAAATACACAAGGCGTCAATGAGAGTAATAGACCAAACCCAAGGAAGGTTAAAGCGGTCAACCAAACGGTATTGTCCACAAGGGCTTTGGCGATTCGGCCCTGTTCCGAAATATTGCTAGGGGTAGGTTTTGTCGGCTGGGTAATATTTAGGTGGTTTGTCGGTTGCAGGGATAAGCTCACCGTTTTATTCATGGGCGGGTAGCAAACCCCAATATCAGCACAGCCTTGAAATCGAATGTTGAGCGTTACGTTAGTGGGTTTAACAAGTGGATTGGTTAAGCGTTGGGTGAGTCGTAGATCATGGTAATAAACCACCGTATCACCAAATATCTCATCTACTTTGCGCTTGCCTTTTGGGAATTTTATTGCTTCTAACTGAATGCCTTGAGGGTTGATTACTGTTACCTCAACCTGTTGTTGATATAAGTAATAACCGTCAGCAATTTGCCAATTTAAGATAATGTGTTGTTGATCGTTTACCTCTGCAAAAAATTTAAAGGCATCATCTGGTTCCAGTAATGCATCAGAGGGGGAAGTGCTGAATCGATCAAATAAATCACCTATTGTATCGGTAATATTTTTTTTATTAAGGTCTGCCTCAGCTGCAAGCCCCATTGATGTAGAAAATACAGCGCAAAGGAGAAGACATAAAATAATTACATTTCTTGTTTTCATTGAGTAATTGATTGGGTCAGTATGCTAACTTGAAATATCAAGCATTGCTCAGGTGCTTGTTGTTCATTGTTATTTGTAGGCATTATAACGCCACCGGTAATACAAAGGAGCTGATTTTGTTTTGCATAGAGATTAGGACCTGAAGAGCTCCTGATATCTTTCTTTTTAATGTTGTTATTGTGCTGTTTATCTGTATGCCAGTTTTTACAAAGGCATCGTTCCTGTGTAAGCTGTTGGCTATGAATCCCTTTTCTGTTTTTTTGTTACTCTTAATTGTTGTCCCTGTGGTGGAAATTTATTTTCTTATTCAGGTGGGAGGCATAATCGGTGCGTTTCCTACCGTTGTGTTGATTTTGCTGACAGCGGTATTAGGTGCTTACCTGTTTAGATTGCAGGGCCTAGCAACACTACAGCGCATACAGGCAAGCCTGTCTAGAGCTGAGATACCAGCAGTGGAGATGGTTGAGGGTGCTATGTTGCTGGTCAGTGGAGCCTTGCTGTTAACACCAGGCTTTTTGACGGACATTATTGGTTTTCTTTGTTTAGTGCCGTCGTTACGATATCGCTTTGCGCGCTCTATTCTGCAGAGCTCGTTAATGGGCCAAGCCTCTTTCCAACAAGATGGCCCGTTTCAACAAGGCAGCCGTGAAGACGCGTTGGATGGGGATATCATCGAAGGTGAGTTCAAGCGGGAAGACGAGACTGATGTAACAAAAAAAACAACTAAACCACCTAAGCTATAAAACGACTTCAAACCCTTCAAAGTTAGGGTGCCCAATATATAAACCTTTTGTTTGCCCGGCTTGAGCGTGCACTTGTTTAAACGCGTCCGAGTGAGTCCAGTCATCAAAAGCCGCTTTATCTTGCCATGTTGTATGTGAGGCAAATAGGGTGTGATCCTCAAGTGCTGGGCCACGTAAAAGGTGAAATGTTTTAAAACCAGGGACTTCATTTAAGCGAGATTCGCGTGAACGCCAAACTTCTTCAAACTCGTTTTCTTTGCCAAGGCTTACTTTAAAGCGGTTCATTGCGATAAACATAACACTGCTCCTTTTTGGTTAAATAAGACTTTTTTACCATTCATTACGCTGAATAATCGAGACTATTAAATGGATATCGTCGTCGTTAATGATACGTTAACTAAAGAGGTTAGCGTATGTTCTTTTAAGACTGCAATATAAATATTTAGTAAGGGGACTAATACCACTAGTGGTTCAAGGGGTGTTGACAGTGCGTGCAAAATGCGATAGTTAGATAAGTGTTGCGCTGCAATAAAAACACTGTATAATCCAACTCAGCAAAGAAGAAGTTATTGCTTATACCTTAAAACAAATAAAAGGATATGACATGTTAAATAATCTAGAAACTTTATTCGCTCCTGCTAAAAAATTAGTTGAATTAAATAAAGCACAGTTCGAAAAAGCTATTGCCGCACAACAAGCTGCAGCTAAAGAATATGTTGCTCTCACTGAAGCACGCATTAAAGCGGCTACTGCCATTACAGATCTTGAAGGCCTAAGTGCTTTTGTTAAAGATCAGGTTGAACTGGCCCAAAGTAGCTTTGAAAAAGTACAAGCTGATAGTAAAGAATTGATTGAAGAGGTTAAGGCTTATAACGAAGAAGTGATTAAGCTTGTTCAAGAAAGCAACTCAGTAGTAACTCAAGAAGTTAAAGACACTGTAAAAAAAGCAGCTAAAAAAGCAGCTTAAAGTGAAACTAATTGCTTGACCATTTGTGAGAAGTCCTCTTTTTGAGGATGGTTTAATAGCTATAAAAATCCGCTGCCAAATTTGGTAGCGGATTTTTTTTGTTTATGAGTATCTTAAGAAAACAGAGGTTATATTTTTTATAGCCAGTTTAGGCGTTTAACTTACAGAAATGGGCGAATGTTTGGTTGGCTGGTTTTCAGATGCTCTTTAAATGCGTTAACTTGATTGGGTGTGCGTTCAGTTCTCGTCAGGCTAATGTTGACCTCGGCGATAATATGACTAGGGGGGGCGGATAAAAATAAAATGCGATCGGCTAGTGTTATCGCTTCGCTTAAATCATGGGTAACAAATAATATAGACCTTGGTTTTTCATGCCATAAGTTTAATAAAGCCCCTCTGGCTTTGTTCGCGTTGGCCTGGTCGAGCGAAACGAACGGCTCATCCATTAACAACAAGTTACTTGGTAAGCAAAAAGCCCTTGCAAGTGAAACCCGTCGTTGCATTCCCAATGATAAATGATGGGGGTAGCTATGTAGATGGTCACCTAAGTTTAAGGATTGAAGAGTTTTTATTATGCTGGCTAAAGAAGCATCGGGCTGGGTTGCTAATTGAATGTTTTCCAAGACAGTTCGCCATGGTAATAAACGGGGAGTTTGGAAAACGTAACTGGGTCGAAGCTTGCTGCTTTGACTATTAATAGTACCGTCATAATCACTATCAAGGCCCGCGATAATATTAAGCAGCGTTGTTTTGCCACAGCCTGATGGGCCGACAAGGCAGACAAACTCATTATTTGTTATATCGAAAGAAAGGTTTTCTATGACGGTGAACGTTTCCTTAAGCCCACTTTTTGGAAAGTTTTTCTTTTTTATATCGACAGTAAGAGAGCTCATCGTACGTTATTTCCAGCGTTGAGATTTTTTGTCCAAAGGTTTTAATATCATGCTTTCTATCAATTGAATTACAATAATAAAAGAAACGGTATAAGCCATAATGCTGGGGATATCAAAAAGTTGAAAAAACAGGTGTATTTGATAACCCATGCCATCGCTTCTGCCTAACATTTCAACGACTAAAATTATTTTCCATATTAGAGCAAGGCCGGTTCTGGCGGCAGCCATAATGTAAGGAAAGAGTTGGGGGAGAATTACATGACGCAATGTCTTGTAGCGCCCAAATCGATAAGCCCTAGTCATTTCCATAAGGTGCTCATCTAGGTTTTTAGTGCCTTCTCTAATGGTGACGATAACGTTGGGAATCTTGTTGATAACGACAGCGAAAATAGCAGCTGTTTCAACTAAACCAAACCAAATGTAACACAAGATAATAGTCACCAAAGCAGGGATATTTAGCAGAATGATTAGCCAACTATCAAAAAATTGATTGAGTGAATTGTGCCGGCCTAAAAGAATCCCAATGGCGGTTCCTATAAGCATGGCCAGAAAAAAACTAATTATTAACCGATATAAAGTTACGCCAAGGTGATGTGGTAATTCATGGGTTTGAATAGCATGAGCCAGTGTCTTATAAACCAGTAAAGGTGAGGGTAAGACGGGGCTGTTAAATGTGACTGCGGCAAGTTGCCAAATTAATATCAGCAGCCCTAATGATAACATCGAGTTTAAGAATGAGGAGCGTAGCATCATGAGGTTGGTTAATTAATGGCCGCTATTCCAAAATAAATTAGGGTCAAATTGCTTGACTGTCCCGACAAGTTTTTCACCTCCAATATCGGCTAATATAGAGTAAATATCAGCAATGGCTTGTTTCTCTTCAGCTGAAAATTTTTTAATTTGTCCTTCGCAATAACTCTTGCGTAACAGTTGTTGAGTCAGTGTGTTGTGTGTCTTGGTTAGCGGCAAGATGGCTTTCCAGTGTTTATCTGAAGTACATAAGAGCTGAGTGGCATCATGGCTAGCGGTGAGAAAATTATTGAGGCTGATTGATTGTTCTCGTGCCCATTTTTCACTAAAAACGTAGCCAAGGATTGGAATGGTTTTGTTGATACCGAGTTGCTGAATAATCTCATGCGTATTAATAATTTCACGATAAGCATCTGCTTTTAAACGCGTACTATAGTGCCAATAATTGATTAGGGCGTCCAACTGGCCTTGTTTGATGAGGCTATTGAGCAGCGGTGGGGCGCCAAAAAATGTATCGAGGCCTGTTTGAAGGTCGATGCCTTTTTTTAATGCTAATGCTCGGAGTAACAGCCAGTTTTTATCTAGCTCGCCTCCTGCGATCCCTAATCTCTTACCGCTCAAATCCTTGATGGAATGAATAGCTGAGTCATTAGGCACCATAATAGAACCTGCCGCGGATGAATAGGGGGCAAATAAATAATCAGATGAGAATTGGCGTTGGCGCGCAACCCATGTCCAATCTGAGACAATAATATCGGCGGCACCTGCTTGCAGTGCAATTTTGCCCGCTTGAGTGTTGGCTAAAGGCTGGATGATGAGTTCAAAACCATTTTTTTTATCAAGTCGGTTTTTCTTTATGGTTTCTAATGTCCAGTTAACAGTACCAAACTTAAGGACAGATATTTTTATCGGCGTGCCTGTATCGGCGACAGCGCTATAAGATAAAATAAATGTAGTTATCAGTACGTAGCTGGTGAGGTATGTTTTTAATGACAGTCGCATCTATAGTAAAGGAGGCTGTTGTAATAATTGTTATAGAAGCTAGTTTATCTTAATTACAGTGAAGGTGAAGTGAATGATGAAATAGGCCTTGGGAGGTATATAAAAGCCCTAGTTTGGAGTTAGCTTTATGAACTAATTTATTGACCTATAAATTTAAACTGCGGTAAGGTGTACAAAGTACGAATGTGGCTGTAAGTCATTAATTATAAATGAGAATAATTTTCAATTGAAAGTAATTCTCAAGAAGCTCGTAACCTTTTGAAGTGCGGGAGTTTCTTAAGAAAAATTAGGAGAAGCAGTTTAGATTGTATGAATGCCGTATCGCCAATAATAAACACAAATAAGTTAATCGACAAATTTGGTCGACAAGTCACCTATGTGCGAATTTCTGTGACAGACCGTTGTGACTTTCGCTGTGTGTATTGTATGAGCGAGGATATGGAGTTTTTACCGCGCGAAGAGGTATTGAGCTTAGAGGAAATAACTCGTTTATCGAAGGCTTTTGTAGAAATGGGCGTGACGAAAATTCGTATAACAGGGGGTGAGCCTTTGGTACGAAAAGATATCGTCAATATGCTGGCAGATGTTGCTAAGTTAGAGGGCTTGGAAGAATTAGTTATTACGACAAATGGTTCGCAATTAACTAAATTAGCACACCCATTGAAAGAGGCTGGCGTCAAACGAATCAATATCAGCTTAGATAGTCTTGATGCGGATAAATTCAAAAAAGTAACGCGAGTGGGTGACCTTAATACTGTCTTAGAAGGTATTCAAGCTGCTAAAAAAGCGGGCTTTGAAAAAATTAAACTAAATGCGGTGATTCTTAAAAATAGGAATCACGATGAGGTAAACAGCTTAGTTCAGTTTGCAATGAAAGAGGGGCTCGATATCAGCTTTATTGAAGAAATGCCTTTAGGGGCCATAGAAAGTCACTCGAGACAAGAGGCGTATTACTCTAGTGATGAAATTAAGCGCGATATAGAACAACAATTTGAATTGCTACCAAGTACAAAAAATACGGGTGGTCCAGCACGTTATTACGGCGTAAAAGGTTATGACAATTTGGTGGGTTTTATTTCTCCACATAGCCATAACTTTTGTGATACTTGCAATAGAGTGCGTGTTACAGCATCGGGCTTGTTGTTATTGTGTCTGGGGCAAGAGCACTCAATGGATTTAAAGCAGGTACTAAGAGCGAACCCAACAGATTTAAATAAGGTCAAAGAAGCGCTTATAGAGTCAATGGACATAAAGCCAAAAGGGCATGATTTTGATATGACAGAACAACCTGTTATTTTTCGACATATGAGTGTTACGGGCGGTTAAGTGTGAGTGTGGCAAAGAGGTAAGTTTTACCAATCAAATTAGGCCTTATGTCTTTACGGTATAAATTTTTTGTTAATGTTATTAAAAGTAAATAGAACCCACAGGAGGGTGTTATGCAGATGTCATTAGTTATTGACGCAAATAAATGTACGGGTTGTTTGCAGTGTGAAATGGCTTGTTCTTATGAAGGCGAGGGTGTTTTTAACCCAGCAAAATCCAGAATTAAAATCTTCCCATTTCATGAAGAAGGTATTTTTGTACCTTACACGTGTACCCAATGTGATGAAGCGTGGTGTATGCATGCTTGTCCTGTTGAAGCGATTCAGTTGAATAAAGAAACAGGCGCAAAAGAAATTGTTAATGATTTATGTGTTGGCTGTAAAGTTTGTACGATTGCCTGCCCATTCGGAACGGTTAACTATAATGCAGACAGTGGCAAAGTGATTAAATGTGATTTATGTGGCGGTGACCCAGAGTGTGCAAAAGCATGCCCAACGGATGCTATTACTTATCAAGATGCGAATTGGACTGGGTATGACAAAATGAAAGGTTATGCGGCGAAAGCGATGCCAGCAAAATAACGACTGACGTTATAAGATAAATGGCATTGATCGGCGTTTGATATCCATTAGCTGATCAAAGTGCTAATAGAAAGGGCGAGACAAAAGTCTCGCTTTTTTTATGCTTGATTTTAGCTTTAAAGGAACGTGTGATGAATCGAAAAGTTGCAACCTGAACAGCAAAGCCAGTGTTCTTTGAGTTGACAACAAGTGAGGCTGAATAATGAAACTATTTAAAAAAAAACAATTTACATTAGACATGGGGTTCTCGCGCAAAGAGTTTCTTTCGTTGCTCGAGAACCAAAATAAGTTGGTTTATAAACGCGATGAAAATCTCATTATCTTTACAGTAGCTGATCAACAGGCGCGTCTTAGCTTAGGTCATGAGGGTACGCATAAAGTATCCTCTACGCGCCTACCAATGTTGCCCGTGAGCTTTGACTTTTCAACGATGGATGATGAAAAGCAAGCGCAGTTTATGGACGTGTTTTTGCTTAAGTTTCTTCGTGGTGGGGGCTAGCCAGTCCCGTAAGTTTCCTGATACTTAAGAATACTGTTTAAATGCTCAGGTTCAGCTGATTCTTTGAGGTAATCGATAATGTCTGCTAAGCCAATAATAGAAGCGACTTTAAAGCCATAGCTTTCTTCCACATCGTCGATTGCTGAGGTGTCGCCACGACCTTTTTCTTGCCGATTAAGCGCGATTAGAACACCGGATGCAGTCGCATTAGCTGATCGAATAATATCGACAGACTCTCTAACCGAGGTGCCGGCACTAATAACATCATCAACAATGATAGCGTTACCCTTCAGTTCTGAGCCGACTAATAAGCCACCTTCGCCGTGGTCTTTGACTTCTTTACGATTAAAAACATAGGGTATATCTTGATTGGACACCTCAGACAAGCCAATAGACACAGCGCAAACAAGTGGAATGCCTTTATAAGCGGGGCCATATAAAATATCGTAATCCATGCCAGAGTCTATCAAGGCATGTGCATAGAAATGCCCTAATTTTCGTAAACGATAGCCCGTGTTAAATAGCCCGGTGTTAAAAAAGTAAGGGCTAATTCGGCCAGACTTTAGGGTGAATTGTCCGAATTTGAGTGCGTTGCATTGCAGGGCGAATTCAATAAACTCGCGTTTGTAATTTTTCATGGTCTGATTATCTGGGTTAATGTTGGGCTATTTTATACTGAAAGGTGCTCTATTTCGTAGGAACGAAGCAATCTTTTGGCGCGATATTATTCTGAATCAGTTTGTGCAGTTAGGTTAACTTCTTGGCTGCTGATATCAATTTCTATGTTTAACTCAATGGGGCGGCAGCAGACACTGCAGTCCTCGACTGTTTGATGGTTGCCTTGAGAGGTGTCGATGAAGGTATCGATTCGTTCTCCGCAATATGGGCAACTGTAAGTTTTGTTGATCAGTAATTCGTTCATTCGCTGGGTAAAAAGTGTTCTACGGTATCATTTAGAAAGTTCCATCCTTGCTCGGTGCAGCGGTAGCTTGAAGCGTTCCGCTGTAATAATTTCTTGTTAACCAGTGAGTCTAAGATGGCTTGTATTTGGTAAGCGTTTTGATGTGTTTGTTGTTGATAGTGGTCAACTGTAAAGCCTGATTTTAAGCGCAAAGCATTCATCATGTATTCAAAAGGTAACTCAGCGTCTTTAACGATATTTTTTCCACCTATAACATCTTGAGTGCCCGCCAGCTTGATGTAGTCTCGAGGCAGCTTCTTTTTCCAATAGCGTGTGATAGTACCTTGTTCATCGGTTAACTTGCCATGTGCGCCCGCGCCGATTCCAATGTAGTCGCCAAATTGCCAATAATTTAGGTTATGACGAGACTGCTGCCCCTCGGCAGCATAGGCAGATACCTCGTATTGGTTAAGTTCGTTATCAATTTTTGTTTGACAGGCAACTTGCATATCCCAAATTAACTCATCATGCGGTAACGCTGGTGGGTGTTTATAAAATAAGGTGTTTTTTTCAAGGGTGAGTTGATAATGAGACAGGTGGCCTGTGTGGTAACTTAGTGCCATTTCAACGTCGTCAATGGCTTGTTGGATGTTCTGGCCGGGTAAGCCAAACATGAGGTCAAGATTGATTCTATTAAAACCAGCTTTTTGTGCTAGTTGGATGGCCTTATGCGCTTGCTCAGCATCATGAACACGGCCCAGTTTTTTCAAATGTTCGTTATTAAAGCTTTGCACGCCAATGGATAGGCGGTTAATACCAATTGCGTGAAAGTCAGAAAATTTCTTGGCTTCGGCTGTGCCAGGATTAGCTTCTAAGGTAATTTCAGTCTGTTCATTAATACCCAGCGCATTATCGGTTGCTTCTAGAATGCGGTGAATACTAGCGGCGGAAAAGAGGCTGGGTGTGCCGCCACCGATAAAGATACTTTTTAATGACTTATTGTTAACAGTTTCTATTTCGGTTGAGAGATCTTTTATCAGCGCGTTAACGTACAGTTCTTCGTTATAGTCGCCTTTTTTTTCATGTGAATTAAAGTCACAATAGGGGCATTTTTTAATGCACCAAGGGATATGAATATAGAGGCTATAATCTGTTGAGCCTTTTGTCATGCTTGTGTCGTGAAGTAATCAGAAATTTGAGGCATGAGTTGGTTCAATGCTTTAGCGCGATGACTGATTGTGTTTTTGATAGAGGGCGCTAGCTCAGCAGAGAGGCACTGGTGTTCAGGGGTAAAAAAAACGGGGTCATAGCCAAAACCATTATCGCCATTTTCTTGAAATGCGATACGCCCTTCCCAAACACCATGAGAGATCAAAGGGGAAGGGTCATTAGCATGTGCCATGAAAACCATCACGCAATGAAAGCGTGCTGTACGTTTTTCCTGAGCTACGTCGGCTAACGCATTGAGTAACTTTGCGGTATTTTTTTTATCGTTGCTGGGTAAGCCTGCATAACGGGCAGAATAGACGCCAGGCGCGCCATTAAGGGCATCAACTTCTAGTCCAGAGTCATCCGCAATGGCAGGTAAACCTGAAATTTTTGTTGCTTGTCTAGCCTTAATGATAGCGTTTTCAATAAACGTAGTGCCGGTTTCTTCGGCATCAGGCACATCAAAATGTGATTGTGAAACAATCTCAATGTTTTGATGTTTAAGCATCGCCTGAATTTCTGCTATTTTCCCTTTATTGCTGCTGGCCAGCACAAGTTGTTGGATCATTTTGCTAAGGCGTCACGCTGTTGCTGCATTAATTCGCTAATGCCAGATGCGGCAAGGTTTAACATTTCATCCAGTTCTTCACGACGGAAAGCATGCCCTTCCGCAGTGCCTTGAACTTCGATGAAGGCACCTGCTTCATTCATAATGACATTCATGTCAGTTTCCGCTTCGGAATCTTCGGGGTAGTCTAAGTCTAGTACTGGCACGCCGTTGAAAATGCCTACAGAGACAGCAGCAATTTGACCATGGATTGGGTTTTTCTTGATTTTTTTCTCATCGAGTAATTTTTCAATAGCCAATGACAAAGCAATAAAACTTCCCGTAATAGAGGCGGTGCGTGTCCCGCCATCTGCTTGAAGAACATCGCAGTCGATAGTGATCGTGTAGCCATCTAGTGCGTTTAGATCAACGGCGGCACGCAAAGAACGACCTATGAGGCGTTGAATTTCTTGTGTGCGACCGCTTTGTTTGCCGCGCGCAGCTTCGCGACCCATACGGCTGTGTGTTGAACGCGGAAGCATGCCGTACTCAGCAGTGACCCAGCCTTGACCTTTGTCTTTTAAAAACCTTGGTACACGGCTTTCAACCGAAGCGGTGCATAGAACTTGGGTGTCACCACAGGCAATTAATACAGACCCTTCGGCGTGAATCGTAAAGTTGGTTGTTATTTTTACTTCGCGAAGTTGGTCAGGGTTACGTCCACTGGGTCTCATGTTTTTTCCTATGATAATAATATTGAATGACGGGCAACGTTGAAAATGCCACGTTTGATAATATGCGCATTATAGGCCAGAAAAATCACTTTATCTGACTGAATTAAGAATTCTGGCGGTAGTTTATGATATTCAATAAGTCGTCGATGGACTGGGGCCTTTTAGAGGGTGACATTTGCATGGCCCAGTCGATAGCGTAAAGAATATTTTCATTAATTTGCTTCTTATAAAGACGGTGGGCCGATTGCCTTTTTTCAATAGCGACAACGTCTGATGAGCTTATAGGGGCGGTTCTATCTAAACAAGTGCGCATGCTAGCGCCTATTGCATAGCAATCACTCCAAGGGCCTAATGTTTTGCTTTGCTCGTGTTGTTCTGGTGCAGCGTAACCCTTTGTCATGCTATGTGAATTTAGCTGTTGTTGGTTTTTGTAAGACAGTGCTGAACCAAAATCGAGGATGAGAGGGTTGCATGAGGGTCTTAATAGAATGTTATCGGGTTTAATATCGAGATGAAGTACCCCTCTGTTATGCATGTTTTTAATACATCGCATTACGGGTAGAAAAACGTCCAGTAAAAACTCAGTGGTCGCGATATTTGTTGAATCTTTTAACCAATTTCCAAGGGTTATACCGTAGTCATAATTCATCACTAAGTAAGCGGTATTATTGCAGAGGAAAAAATTAAGCACGCTAACAATGTTTGGGTGTTTGAGGGTTGTTAATAAGGTGGCTTCTTTCATAAATAACTGGCGGCCACGTTGGAATAAGTTTAGTGCCGCCGAGTCAATAGGCATGACAGCGTTGCCATTGCGTCTAGTTAGGTGTTTAGGCTTGTATTCTTTGATAGCAACTTGTTGCTGATCTTTTAGTTGGCGAGCTAAATAGACGGTGCTGAAACCGCCTTGTGCAATGACGCGTTCGATAATATATTCATTAACAACAGTGCCAGAGGGTAAGGTCTCGGTATGATTTGTTGTTGCGTGTGCAGGAAGTGAGAAGGTGTTTTTTGTCATCAGGGTATTAATCTTTTTAAAAACAGCCTAATATTTATTGTTTAACGTTAAGTATAGGCGACAAAATGATAAGAAGTATGACTGCTTTTGCAAGTAGTGAGTGTGAAGTTGAAGGATACACGTTGATTTGGGAGATTCGGTCAGTTAATCATCGTTATTTAGATGTTTCACCTCGGTTGCCTGAAATATTTCGTACGATTGAACCATTAGTTCGTGAGGCAGTTGGCAAGCGGCTAAAGCGTGGCAAAGTTGATTGTAACTTGGTTTACAGAAAACAAAAGCAAGGCGAAGAAAGCATTGAAATAAATCAAGCACGCTTGAAGCAGTTGCTAACAGCAACCTCGAAGATCGAAACGAATATGGAACAGTTTCAGAAGCTGTCTGCGTTAGATATTTTACGTTGGCCGGGTGTGCAAGCAGAGGTAAGGGAGGACTTAGAGCCGGTGCATGATGGTGCGATGTTATTATTAAATCAGGCGTTAGAGCAATTGATTGACTCGCGTGAACGAGAAGGCGCCAATATATTGGAAATGGTTGATTCGCGTTGTGAGCTGATTCAAGAACAAATGGACATAGCTAAAACACGGCTACCAGAAGTGCAGGGCTTACTGCGTGAAAAGCTAGAAAAGAAAATTAAGGACTTGATGGATGAGCCTGAGCAAGCAAGGCTTGAGCAAGAGCTTGTTTATTTTTTACAAAAAATGGATGTTGAAGAAGAGCTAGATAGGCTTGAGTCACATGTTAAGGAAGTACGTAGGATTTTGCACCAAGAAGAACCGGTTGGACGACGGTTAGATTTTTTGATGCAAGAACTTAATCGAGAAGCGAATACCTTGGGATCAAAGTCGGCAGATATCCAAACAACGAATGTTTCTGTTGAGTTAAAAGTTCTGATAGAACAAATGCGAGAACAAATTCAAAACATAGAATAAAGGACAAAAGTGACGAGAACAGGGCAATTATTTATCGTATCTGCACCCTCGGGGGCTGGTAAAACAAGTTTAGTGAAGGCGTTATTAGAGACACTCTCAGATATTGAGGTGTCTGTTTCAAGTACAACGAGAGCACCACGGTCAGGTGAGGTGAGTGGTATTGATTATCACTTTATCAGCGAGGAAGGCTTTCAACAGGTTGTTGCGCAAGATGGCTTTTTAGAATACGCGACCGTTTTTGGCAATTCGTATGGAACGTCCAAGCGCTTGGTTGATGAAAAGTTAGCACAAGGGGTGGATATTATTCTAGAGATTGACTGGCAAGGGGCGCAACAAGTTCGCCGTGTGATGAAGGATAGCTGTTCAATATTTATTTTGCCACCGTCCAAACAGGTTCTCGAGGAAAGGTTGCGAGGACGTGGGTTAGATAGCGACGAGGTTATCAATAAGCGAATGCGTACAGCAGTGGATGAAATGGTGCATCATGAAGAATATGATTTCTTGGTGGTCAATGATGATTTTGAAGTGGCTTTGGACGAGCTAGCCATGATTGTAAAGACTCAACGATTAGCCATGAAAAGGGGAAAACTCACCCACTCGGCTTTGATTAATCAGTTGCTTAATTAATTATTTAAAAATATAGTATAATGTTCGACTATTCAAATTATTTCATATTTAAAAGGGGTTCAAATGGCACGTGTAACAGTTTCTGACTGTCTTGAAAAATTAGACAACCGTTTTGAGTTGGTTTTATTAGCTTCAAGACGTGCGCGCCAGATAATGGATGGTGCTGATTCAAGCCTTGAGCTTGAAAATGATAAACCAACTGTTCTTGCTCTGAGAGAAATCGCAGCCGGTCATATCACCGAAGAAGCGTTGGACTTGGTTGATAATCCACCGATTGAAGAGCTGTTTATTGAAGACGCTGATTCAACTGAGCAAGTGACTGTTGAAGAAAACTAGGGTTGGCCAACTAAAAAATTAGAAACGCTGCCTATTCGCCAATAGAGTTTTGGTGATAGACTCAAATGCTCATGATGCTCTCATGGGCATTTTTTATGTGAAAAAGAAAATAATTGTAGATGGATGTAGAAAAAGAAAACGTTGAATTGCCGCAAACGGCCTTGTTAGCAGAGCTAATGTCAGTGTTGTCTGAGTACTTATCGCAGGAGCAATTGGATCAGGTTCATCAGGCGTACCAAGTGGCCAGTGAAGCACATGCTGGACAATACCGATTGAGTGGTGAAGATTATATTTGTCACCCAGTGTCTGTCGCACTCATTTTAAGTCATATGAAAATGGATGTTGACTGCATTATGGCTGCCATAATGCATGATCTTCTTGAAGATACAGACACGACCTATGAGGAATTGGCCTCGTTATTTAATGATGATGTTGCTGGCCTTGTTGATGCAGTGAGTAAACTCACAAAAATTAACTTTAAAACTCGTGAAGAAGCGCAGGCTGAAAATATGCGCAAAATGTTTTTGGCAATGGCAAAAGATTTGCGAGTGATTATTATTAAATTAGCTGACCGTTTGCATAATATGCGAACAATTAAGGTGATGAAACCCGCTAGCAGACGGAGGATTGCCAAAGAAACATTAGATATTTATGCGCCTATTGCACATCGGCTAGGGATGCATGAGTTTCGGCTTGAATTAGAAGACCTTAGTTTTGAAGCAATGTTCCCTCGTCGCAGAGCGATTATCAATAAAAGCATTAAAAAAGCTCGAGGCAACCGAAAAGAGGTCGTCGATAAAGTAGAGAAATTACTGGTAGAAAAGTTTTTAGACACCGACTTTCCGGGCGTTATTTACGGGCGTGAAAAGAACTTGTACAGCGTTTATCGAAAAATGAAACGGCAAAACATACCTTTTAACGAAGTGTTTGATGTGTATGCCTTTAGGGTGATTGTCGAGACAATTGAGCAATGCTATCAAGCCTTAGGCTTGCTGCATAATTTATTCAAACCGGTGCCGGGTCGATTTAAAGATTACATCGCTTTGCCAAAAACGAATGGCTATCAGTCATTACATACCGTATTAGTTGGCCCCTTTGGAGTGCCAATAGAGCTTCAAATTAGAACCTTAGAAATGGATCGTTTGGCTGAGTCAGGGATTGCCGCACATTGGCTTTATAAGACAACAGATGTTGCGCATGATGCAAAAGTGAGAGCGCATGAATGGTTAAGGAACCTGTTAGAAACGCAAAAGGGTTCTGATGACTCGTTTGAGTTTATTGATACGTTAAAGGTAGATCTGTTTCCGACAGAAATTTTTGTGTTCTCGCCGAAAGGCAAAATTGTTAAATTGCCTAAAGGCTCTACGGCGGTTGATTTTGCCTTTGCGGTTCATACCGATATTGGTATGGCGTGTGCTGGCGTGAAGATAAATAGAATAATGGAGCCGTTGCACACAGTGCTTAGAAATGGCCAGACTATTGAAATTATGACCAGTGATTTTGCAGTCTGTAACCCCAATTGGTTAAATTTTGTTGTAACCAACAAAGCAAGGCACGCTATTCGAAATCACCTTAAAGAATTTAAAGAGCGTGATGCTATTCGTCTTGGTGGTCAACTGTTGAATGCAGAGTTTAAAAGTGTCGGCTTAAATTTTGATGATGTTGACCCTGAACAATTACAAAAGTTTTTAAGCGAACAGCAAATTGGTTCGCTTGATGCCTTATTGATGGATTTGGGCTTTGGTAATCGAATGCCTTTGTTGGTTGCGCAACATTTAATTGCAGCAGCTGGGGATGAAGACTCCTTCATCGACATTGCCAAGGGTAAGCAAGCAACAGCCACGCTTAATATCCACGGTGCAGATGGGATGCTGATTAATTTGGGTACCTGCTGTAGGCCAATTCCAGGCGATAAAATTATTGGTTTTTTTAACCCTGGGCGTGGTGTGGTGGTACATCGGGTGCATTGTAAAAACACACGGGAATATAAACGCAAACACAAAAATTGGTTAAGTGTTCAGTGGGCCAATATTGTGGAAGGCGAGTTTAGTTCCGATATAGGCTTAGAGTTAAAGAATGAGCGGGGTGTTTTAGCAGAGATTGCGTCAATATTATCATCGTATGATTGTAATATTGAAAACATCAAAATAGCCTCACGTTCTGCAGATGCTTCTAGTGATGTTTTTACCATAACGGTACGGGATAGGAAGCATTTAGCAAGGGTGATGCGTCGTTTACATGCACTTGCATCGGTTATAAAAATAGCACGAATTAGGAACTAAGGAGGGCGCTTTGCAAAAAACAGTCATTCATACAGATTTAGCACCAGATGCTATCGGCACTTATTCGCAGGCGATTAAGGTGGACCAAACGGTTTATTTATCCGGTCAAATTCCACTATTGCCAGAAACTATGGTGCTGGTTAGCGGCGGCATTGAAGAGCAAATTGAACAAGTATTAAAAAACTTAACCGCTGTGGCACAAGCGGCAGGCGGTGGTTTGGCAGATATTGTAAAACTAAATATTTATTTAACTGATATGGCGGACTTTCCGGTGGTCAATGAAAAAATGGCGGCCCACTTTTCGCAGCCCTACCCAGCACGAGCGGCAATAGGCGTGGCTGAATTACCAAAAAATAGTCGTGTTGAAATGGACGCTGTCATGGTATTGGTTGACGATTAATACTATTGCATAGAAGGCTGTTATAGTGGTGGATAGTTATTTGGATGATTTGCCCATAACTTACCTTAAAGGTGTTGGCGAAAAAGTAGCCGAAAAATTAAGTCGGCTAGGGATCGTGAGTGTTGCAGATATCTTGTTTCATTTGCCATTTCGTTATGAAGACAGAAGCAAGGTGGTTGCGATAGGCTCGTTGAAAACAGGGGAGTCGTCTTTATTTGAAGGTCAAGTTGAGTTAGCAGAGGTGGTTTTTAGGGGGCGACGCTCTTTGCTCGTTCGCTTGAGTGATGGGACGGGCTTTGTCACATTACGTTTTTTTCACTTTTCAAACAGTCAAAAACAAGCTATGCAGCGTGGTCAGTGGCTACGTTGTTTTGGTGATATTAAATCTTATAGTAAACAAGGGGTTGCTGATGTGGTCCACCCTGAATATCAGTTGATTAATGAAGCGCAACGCGGTGTAATTCAAGAAGGTTTGCTTGCGGTTTACCCAGTAACAGATGGCTTACATCAAGCATCATTTAGGAAACTGATAAGGCAGGCTTTTTTGCTCCTTCAACAAGGGATGGGCATTCGTGATTGTTTGCCGCAGTCCATGTTGAGTCAACGCGGTCTGCCTACGTTAGTAGACAGTTTGCAGCAATTACACTACCCAGACACAATGCCAAGCTCGGATGCCAGTCAGCGACCGGCATTTAAACGCTTAATATTTGAAGAATTACTGGCTCATCACCTTAGTTTAAGCCGGTTAAAAAAAGGCATTCGTTGTGATGTTGCGCCGAGTTTTAAATCGGCTGGGGAAAGTCGACAGCGTTTTTTAACATCATTGGGTTTTGAGCTGACTAATGCACAAAACCGAGTGATTCAAGAAATATTGTCAGATCTGGCACGTTCACACCCGATGCAACGTTTATTGCAAGGGGATGTTGGTTCAGGGAAAACAGTGGTTGCAGCGTGTGCTGCCTTAGCAGCTACAGAGGCGGGGTATCAGGTAGCAATGATGGCACCAACAGAACTATTAGCAGAGCAACATTTCAAAAACTTCCAATTGTGGCTAAAAGATCTAGGTGTTCAAGTGGATTGGCTTGTTGGACAACATAAGGGAAAAACATACGAGTCAATTACTGCCGATATTGCCGAAGGTCGGTCTAACATCGTAATTGGCACACAAGCCTTGTTTCAAAAAAAAGTAACCTTTGCAAACCTAGGTCTAGTCATTATTGATGAACAGCATCGGTTTGGTGTGCATCAACGATTAGCGTTACGCGATAAAGGGGCGAAGACAGGGGGTTATCCGCATCAGTTGGTGATGACAGCAACCCCCATTCCAAGAACCCTAGCAATGTTAGGGTATGCAGATTTAGATTTGTCGATTATTAACGAGCTACCACCCGGGCGAACACCAGTGACCACGGCGGTGCTTCCGGTCTCTAAAAGAGAACAAATTATTGAGCGAATTGAAAAAGGGGTTGAGGATGGCCGGCAAGTGTATTGGGTTTGTACGCTGGTTGAAGAGTCGGAGGCTTTACAGTGTCAGGCAGCTGAAGTAGCGGCTGATTTGCTGCGAGAGTGTTTACCAAGGTTGAAAATTGGCTTGGTACATGGTCGGATGAAAGCACAAGAAAAGCAGACTGTGATGATGCAATTTAAGCAGCAAGCATTACAGGTTCTGGTGGCGACAACGGTTATTGAAGTAGGTGTTGATGTACCTAACGCAAGTCTAATGGTCATTGAAAATGCCGAACGTTTGGGCTTGGCGCAACTACATCAACTGCGAGGTAGGGTCGGCAGGGGGCAACGAGAAAGTCATTGTGTGCTGATGTATAAGGCGCCGTTGTCAAAAAATGCCAGTGAGCGGTTATCAATTATGCGTGAAACAACGGATGGTTTTAAAATTGCCGAAAAAGACATGCAATTGCGTGGTCCAGGGGAAATATTAGGTCAGCGACAGGCTGGTTTTATGCGGTTTAAAGTGGCTGACTTAGTGAGAGATGCTGAGTTGTTAGATCAAGTGGCACTGTCTGCGGAGGAGGTTTTGCGAATACAGCCGGAGTTAGTTGAGCCATTAGTTCACCGTTGGATAGCGAATTCAGTAGAATATGCGCAAGTTTAATTGAGTCAGGCTGTGTTGAAGAACATTAATAACTTTTTCCTACAAGAACCCGTATGGCGTGCGTTAAGCCGATGGCCAATACACTCGATGCCGCAACAGGTGGTAGACTGGTTATTAGAGCCTAATTCACTTACTGTGCGAATGAAAAATACATTTGATGAGCCTTTTAGTGTCAATGTGTTAGGGCAAGGACTGGCAAAACCTTTATTGGCGGATGCCCGCTATTTAAATCAGCGCCCGTATCGGTATGCGCTTATTCGTGAGGTGCAGCTGAATATTAATAATCAACCGTTTGTATTTGCACGGACCACTTTGCCAAGAAAAGCTGCCCATCACTTGCAAGAATTAACGCACCTAGGGGACAAACCGCTGGGCGAAGTCATTTTTAGTGACCCAAGGTTAAAAAGAGTAGGGCTTGATCTGGCTAAAATTGGCTGCCATCAGTTAAACCTAGAAACTCAAAAAATGCTTGAAGGTCAGCCGCATATCTGGGCACGTCGTAATGCTTATCAGCTTAATAAACACGTGTTTTTGGTTAGCGAGTTTTTTTTACCAGCTTTGTATAATTAATGATGAAATTAGAATTAAAAAAAGAAAACATTGAGGCGTATTGGCGTTTAACACGCATGCATAAGCCAATTGGTAGCCTATTATTACTTTGGCCGATGTATTGGGCGCTTTGGATCGCCAGTAATGGCAAGCCGGATATTCTGGTTTTGATCGTGTTTACGTTGGGCGTGGTGTTGATGCGTTCGGCTGGCTGTGTGATTAACGATTATGCAGATAGAAAACTTGACCCACATGTGTTGCGAACAAAAGATCGACCGCTAGCCTTAGGGCAAGTAGAGCCCACTGAAGCATTGCAATTATTTTTTGTTTTGGTTTTTGCGTCGTCGCTGTTGGTGTTACTGATGAGCACGCTGACAATTTATTTATCATTGGGTGCTGTTTTTTTAGCCTCGTTGTATCCCTTTATGAAACGCCATACTCATTTGCCGCAAATATTCTTAGGCATGGCATTTGGCTGGGCCGTTCCTATGATTTTTGCTGCTCAAACAAATACTGTGCCTGCGATGGCTTGGCTGATCTTTACCGCTACAGTGATATGGGCAGTGATCTACGATACGATGTACGCAATGGTTGACCGTGATGATGATTTAAAAATTGGGGTTAAATCTACGGCCATTTTGTTCGGTGATTTGGATAAAGTATTGATTGGTTTTTTCCAGCTATTATTTTTTATAGCGTTGATCATGATTGGGCAAAAAGCAGATTTGGGCAGCCTTTATTTTACAGCCGTCTTCATTGCGTTTTTACTGTCTATTTACCATCAGTATTTGATCAAAGATCGAGATCGCTCAAAGTGTATGGCGGCGTTTTTAAATAATAACTGGCTCGGTTTAATCGTTTTTGTAGGTATAGCTGCGGACTATGCAGTAAAAGGTATTGTTGCTTAAGCCCGAGCAAAAGCCCAAATTTCAACCTGTTGCACTCCTTTTTTCTTCAGCGTTTTGGCAATTTCGTTTGCTGTCGATCCAGTCGTGACCACGTCATCAATAACAGCGATGGATCTAAGTTCTATTGATGGCTCATAGCAAAAAGCATTTTTTAAGTTTTTTCGACGTTCGCTGGCTTTAAGGCTGGTTTGGCTCGTGCTGTTAATGATTCGAGTCAGGTCGGGCGAAACCAGAGGAATGTTGAGCTCTTTATGTATATGTTGAGCGATAAGTTCTGCTTGGTTAAACCCTCGTTCTTTTAGGCGTTTTGGGTGTAGTGGAACAGCTATTAGGGCGTCAGGTAGCTTTTCGAGAGTTTTGAAGTGCTGCCCCATTAGGTGCCCGATGGTTCTTGCGCAACTGTGTTTTGCTTGAAATTTTAATGACTTAATTAAAAATTGTGCAATACCTTCGTATCGGTATAACGAAAACACATGGTCAAAACAGGGTGGCCTTTGTAGGCAGCGGCCACAAATGGATGATACAGCGCTGAGCTCTATATTGCAGACTGGGCATGCGTGTGTTGATGGCTTTAGTTCTTGTAGGCATTCAGTGCATAGGTCTAATGCATTATGCCCTGGCTGATCACAAATAAAACAAGTGGGCGGGTAAAGGTTAAATTGGATAATATTTGACCAGTTGTCCATTTTTGTATAAATTAATTTTGACAACTTTTTAACCTAATGTACCATTGTCAATTTATATCCAGTTGAAAAGGTATTTTTGAATGAGCATAGCATCAGAAGCGATTGGCGAGCAAAAAAAAGCTGCCGTTAATATAGTTAGGAACACGTGGCCGTTAAAGAAAATTCAAGCACTGTTTGATTTGCCATTCAACGATTTGCTTTTTAAAGCGCACACTATCCACCGTGAGAATTTTGACCCAAATGCGGTTCAAATTAGCACCTTATTGAGTATTAAAACGGGCGCATGCCCTGAAGACTGCTCCTATTGCCCACAAAGTGTTCGTTACGATACGGGGCTGGAAAAAGAAGCATTAATGGAAATTAGAGCAGTTGTTGATGCGGCTAAAGAAGCTAAAGCGAATGGTGCAAGCCGATTTTGCATGGGGGCGGCATGGCGTAGCCCTAAAGATCGTGATTTAAATAAAGTCACCAAAATGGTTGAAGAGGTAAAAGCCTTGGGAATGGAAACCTGTGTTACCTTGGGAATGTTGGAAGATGGCCAAGCGCAACAGTTAAAAGACGCTGGGCTAGATTATTACAACCATAATATTGATACGTCAGAAGACTATTATAAAGAGGTGATTACGACGCGAACCTATCAAGATCGCTTAGATACGATTGATACGGTTCGAAATGCCGGCATTAACGTGTGTAGCGGCGGAATTGTCGGCATGGGTGAGGCCAGTGATGACCGAGCAAAGATGTTACAAACATTAGCGAACATGGAGCATCCGCCAGAAAGCGTACCGATTAATAAATTAGTGCAAGTAAAAGGGACGCCATTAGACGGTGCCGAGGCGATAGACTCGCTTGAATTTATAAAAACGATCGCAGTGGCTCGAATTTTAATGCCAACTTCTCAAGTCAGGTTGTCTGCTGGTCGTTCTGATATGACCGATGAAATGCAGGCGATGTGTTTCTTTGCAGGCGCAAACTCCATTTTTTACGGTGATCAACTGTTAACCACAGAAAATCCAGAAGAAAGTGCAGACCATCAATTGTTTAAGCGATTAGGTATTTATCCTGCAACGGTGTAGTTTTTTGTATGGATCCTTGGGAGTTAGCAACAAAGCTCGATGAGTTAAAGCGTCAGCAGCGCTATCGCTTGCGCAAAACAATCGAAAGTCCTCAAGGTGCAAGTGTCCAAATGGCTGGGCAAATGTTCGATAACTTTTCGAGCAATGACTACCTGGGGTTAGCAAATCATCCGTCGGTTATTAAAGCATTTCAACAAGCTGCTGAACGTTACGGTGTTGGAAGTGGTTCTGCGCATTTGATTTGTGGCCATAGTGCCGAACATCATGCGCTTGAGGAAGAACTGGCAGAATTTACCGGGCGTGATCGCGCGTTGATTTTTTCAACTGGCTATATGGCAAATCTAGGCGCAATATCGGCAATGGCTCATAAAGGCGATGAGATTTTCCAAGATAAACTTAATCATGCATCACTGATCGATGGCGGAAGACTTTCTGGTGCTCAGGTTAAACGGTTTGTTCATGGTGATATGGGGCAGTTAAAGCAATTGCTCGAAGGCTCATCAACTCGCAGAAAGTTGGTCGTTAGTGATGGCGTGTTTAGTATGGACGGTGATGAAGCCAACATGCAGGACTTGGTTGGTCTAACGGAAACCTCAAATGCAATGTTGATGATTGATGATGCGCATGGGCTAGGGGTGTTGGGTGAAAAAGGTGGTGGGTTATTGGAAGCATGCGACTTAAATCAGCAACAAGTCCCCATTTTGATGGCGACGTTAGGCAAGGGCTTGGGAACATCAGGGGCTTTTGTTGCAGGTAGTGAAGAACTTATCGAAACGTTGATACAGCAAGCGCGTACCTACGTTTTTACCACTGCAATGCCGTCAGCGGTAATGGCAGCCACCAGACAAAGTTTAAAAATTTGCCAACAAGAAACATGGCGCAGAGAAAAGTTACGGCATTTGGTCGCTAGGTTTAGGAAAGGCGCCGAGCAATTAGGGCTTAACTTAATGCCTTCGCAGACACCTATCCAGCCGATTATTCTTGGTAGTAATGAGGCGGTCATGGCTGCGGGTGAGTATTTAAAAGAGAAAGGTGTTTTAGTGGGCGCTATTCGTTATCCAGCGGTTAAAAAAGCGAGTGAGAGGCTAAGAATTACGTTATCGGCAACCCATACGGACTCACAAGTTGATAATTTACTGCTGGGTTTGGAGGAATTGTTCTGTTAACAGCATTAAATATACAAGAATCGGGTGAAGGGCCAAATCTTGTGTTAGTACATGGCTGGGCCATGAATAACTTGGTTTGGAATAATTGGTTAGCTCTTTTGGAACAGTCCTTTCGTGTTATTTGTGTTGAGTTGCCGGGGCACGGAAACAGCAAGTATAACGAGCCATGGCAGATGAGTGACTTGCTGGAGATGATGGCGGCACAATTACCTCAGCAGTGTAGTTTTTTGGGGTGGTCATTAGGCGGGTTGGTTGCCTTGGCTTATGCAGATCACTTCCCGAAGCGTGTTAATCGGCTTGTCATGTTGGCGAGCACACCAAAATTCGTACAATCTGCCGACTGGCAGCCTGCCCAATCTAAAGCAGTATTTGATGTTTTTTCTAATCACTTGAAAAGAAAGCCGCTGCCAACTATGAAACGCTTTGTTAAATTGCAAACAGATGGTGGTGAACCATCTCAAACAATCGAGAGGTTTCTAAAGTCGGTGTTACAGGTGCGCAGTGAAACATCAACAAAAGGATTGATTAGCGGTTTGGATATTTTATCTCAGGCTGACTATCGGCTTGCGTTAAAAAAACTAAACTGTCCGACTATGCTGTTGCTTGGGGAGAAGGATCAATTGGTGCCAGTTGAGGTAGCAGATGAGTTCGCACAAATTAATCCTCGTGTTGCTGTGTGTGTCATAGAGGGCGCCACACATGTTCCTTTTTTGTCACACCCGAATGAGGTATCACAAGAGTTAGTACGATTTATGTCTGCTGGAGATAGGGAGTTATGAGCGTTGGCGGGTTTCAAAAAGTTACTTATAGTAAAGAAATGGTGCGTCAATCATTCGACTCAGCGTCACAAAACTATAACGAACATACCTCTCTTCAACGGCTGATTGGTGATCGCTTACTTTTACACAAAAAAGCTCAAAATCATGCGAATCAAAGCGTTCTTGATATTGGCGCTGGAACGGGCTATTTAACCAAGAAATTATTTGAGTTAAATGAAGTGAAGGATGTGTATGCTTTAGATATTGCAATTGGTATGTTGAAGCATGCACGTCATTATTTAGGGACTTTGCAGGCGAAAGGCGTTATATGTGCCGATGCTGAAAAGTTACCACTGAATGATGGCGTTATGGATGTGATTTATTCTAATCTGGCATTTCAATGGTGTGAAAACTTGGAGAAAGTGTTTGCTCAAGTACATAGGGTGTTACAGCCGAAAGGTTTGTTTGTGTTCAGCACATTTGGGCCTGCAACATTGACTGAGTTAAAAAGCTCATGGCAGCAAAGTGATAAGGCGGTACACGTTAATTCGTTTGTGGGTGAAGAAGTGATTCGGCAAGCGCTTCAACGTGCTGGTTTTTACGACATAACGATACTGACGGATAATATTGTGAATTATTACTCATCACCAAAACAATTGATGGTGAGCCTGAAAGGGATGGGAGCACACAATATGAATCAAGGACGACGGCTTGGTTTAACAGGTGTTAAATCATTTAAGGCTATGCTCAAAGCGTATGAAAGTTTACGAACAGAGCAAGGGGTCCCTGCCACTTTTCAGGCAGTTTATGTTTATGCTAAAAAGGTGGGTAAAGTTTAATGTTAAAGAGTTTTTTTATTACGGGTACCGATACGGATGTTGGAAAAACTTATGTCGCGGCTGCCTTAATAAGAGGTTTAGCAGAGCGTCAGTTGACGGTGTCTGGTTTTAAGCCGGTTGCTGCTGGTGCTACATGGCAGGATGGTCAATTTAAAAATGAAGACGCAATTGATTTAATGCGGGAATCTACGGCAGGGCTGGGCTATTCGGATGTAAACCCTTATTGTTTTGAACCAGCCATAGCACCGCACATTGCGGCGGAACAAGAAGACATGGTCATTAACTTGCCAGACATTGAGGCGGTTTACGCAAAACATAAGTTGGCAGCTGATATGGTGATAGTGGAGGGAGCCGGAGGTTGGATGGTTCCGCTAAATGATCAGCTTGGTTTTGATGATTTGGCGTTAGCGCTTAATGCTCCGGTTATTCTAGTCGTTGGTTTAAAGCTTGGGTGTATTAATCATGCGTTATTGACTGAGGCTGCAATTTTGAACAAGGGGTGTCGGATTGCAGGTTGGATCGGTAATGACCTAAACGGTCAGTTTATGGAGATAAATGAAAATATACGGACATTAAAGCAGCGAATGAAATCTAAATTTATAGGCAATATTGAATATCAACCAGATAAAGACAAAAAGAGTGCTGTGGATCAAAGAAAGATAAAGGGTCTACTTGATTATTTGATTGAATTTCGTTAAATTGCGAGGCCATACTGTCTTATGCTTGGATAGATGAAAATTAATGGGTAAAGTCGGTAGAAGTCATTGATAGAATGCCTGACACTAACACTCAGATTTTCATGGGTATTCTGAAAATACTATATATTTTTAATTGATTTTACTTTGTATATCTTAAGTGAGTGAAGGAGAACGAACTCACTCGGATAAAAGTAAAATCGTTAGTTGTTAAATAAATATTACTGGAGACGTCACTATATAACTGACGCCCAGAGACCTTGTCTTACAAGGTAGTAACATTAAATTGAGGTCGGATGCTTTTGTAACTAAAAGTAAACGAAAAGTTGGTGATGCGACATTTGAAAATGCTAATCGTGTCAATATCAAATTAGTTTTGAAAGATAAAAAATAAGGGAGGCAGTTTCTGTGATTAAACTAAAGCAACTTTTTGCTGGTGGCACTGTATTGACGTTGATGTCAGGCATCGCCCAGGCGGACTATGGGTTGAATTTACCGGTGGGTGTAACTGAGACGAGCAAGCAAGTTCATGATTTGCATATGTTGATCCTATGGGTCTGTGTAGCGATTGGCGTGGTTGTTTTTGGTGCGATGATTTATTCGATGATTTATCACCGTAAATCACGCGGTGCAGTGGCATCACAGTTTCATGAAAGCATGGCGGCAGAATTGGTGTGGACAATTATTCCATTCATCATTCTGATTGTTATGGCTATTCCAGCGACGAAAGTGTTGATTGAAATGCATGACACGTCTGAAGCTGATATGAAAATCAAAGTAACCGGCTACCAGTGGAAATGGCGTTATGAGTATGTCGGTGAAGGCGTAGACTTCTTTAGCACATTAGATGTTGCCAGTAACGAAGCACGTCAAGTTGGTTCAGAAATTGATCCAGCCACTGTTGAGAATTACTTGTTAAATGTTGACAACCCATTGGTGCTGCCTGTGGGCAAAAAAGTAAGTTTCTTATTAACAGCAAGTGATGTTATCCACTCTTGGTGGGTACCAGATTTTGGCTGGAAGAAAGATGCGATCCCTGGTTATATTAATGAAGCTTGGGTTGTAGTGGATAAACCAGGTATTTACCGAGGTCAATGTGCTGAGTTATGTGGTCGTGACCATGGTTTTATGCCTATCGTTGTTGAAGTCAAATCTGAAGAAGATTATGCAGCGTGGTTAGCCGAACAGAAATCAGGGGTTAAGGGAGCGAAAATAGCAGCACTTGACGCGCTTAATCCAAGAGACTTAAAAGATAATTAGGAGATTCAGATAATGGCGACTGTTATAGATTCACATGATGATCACCACGATCATGGTCCAGCAAAAGGCTTTATGCGTTGGGTAACAACAACAAACCATAAAGACATTGGCACACTGTATTTAGTATTTGCACTAGTGATGTTTATGGTTGGTGGTGCAATGGCAATGGTTATACGCTTGGAATTATTTCAACCAGGTTTACAATTTATTGATCCAGGCTTCTTTAATCAAATGACAACTGTTCATGCTTTAGTCATGATTTTTGGTGCTGTTATGCCGGCTTTTGTGGGTTTAGCCAATTGGATGTTGCCCATTATGATTGGCGGCCCTGATATGGCATTACCTAGGATGAATAACTGGAGTTTTTGGATACTACCTTTTGCATTTACAATGCTATTGGCAACATTCTTTATGGATGGTGGTGCGCCAGCAGGTGGCTGGACTATGTACCCACCGTTAGTACTACAAGGTGGTAACGGCTTTCCATTTATGATTTTTGCGATTCATATGATGGGTATTTCATCTGTGATGGGCGCTATAAACGTTATTGTTACCATCCTTAATATGCGTGCTCCTGGCATGACATTGATGAAAATGCCTTTATTTGTATGGACTTGGTTCATTACAGCCTATTTATTAATTGCCGTAATGCCTGTGTTAGCAGGGGCAATCACAATGCTTTTGACAGATCGCTTTTACGATACAACGTTCTTTAGTGCAACGGGTGGTGGTGATCCTGTGTTGTTCCAGCATATTTTCTGGTTCTTTGGTCATCCAGAAGTGTATATTTTGATTTTGCCAGCTTTTGGTATCATTTCTGCGATTATTCCAACGTTTGCTCGTAAGCCTCTATTTGGTTACAGCTCAATGGTATACGCGACCTCGTCGATCGCATTCCTTTCATTTATTGTTTGGGCGCATCACATGTTCACAGTGGGCTTGCCGCTGCAAGGTGAATTGTTTTTCATGTACGCAACGATGTTGATTGCGGTACCAACAGGGGTGAAAGTGTTTAACTGGATTTCCACTATGTGGAAAGGCTCGATGACATTTGAAACACCCATGTTATTTGCGATTGGTTTTGTCATTATGTTTACGATTGGTGGGTTCTCAGGCTTAATGTTGGCGATTGCCCCTGCAGATTTTCAATACCATGACACCTATTTTGTTGTCGCTCATTTCCATTACGTATTGGTGACCGGTGCGGTGTATTCAATCATGGCATCTGTTTATTATTGGATTCCAAAGTGGACAGGCAATATGTATAGCGAAAAAATGGGCCAATGGCACTTTTGGCTATCTACGATATCTGTGAATGTATTGTTCTTCCCTCAACACTTTTTAGGGCTTGCTGGAATGCCTCGTCGTATTCCTGATTACTCAGTTCAGTTTGCAGAATTTAATATGTGGTCGAGTATTGGTGGTTTTGCCTTTGGCCTGTCGCAAGTATTTTTCTGCTTCATTGTTTATAAAACAATCAAAGGCGGGGAAAAAGCAACGGATCAAGTTTGGGAAGGAGCTGAAGGTCTTGAATGGACATTGCCTTCTCCAGCGCCGTATCATAGTTTTTCAACGGCACCTGAAATTAAATAAAGGTATGAGCGTCTAGCTTAAGGGCTAGACGCATTATTAATATGAAAGAACAACGCAAAAAAAAATTAATCACAGTGGCTATTTTGGTCGCTATGGCATTAAGCTTTTATTTAGGTTCTTTTATGTTCCTTACAGAATAAATAATTAGAATAGGTAAATTTATGTCTTCTGAAAACGCGTATTACGTACCTCACGATGCGAAATGGCCGATTATTGGCTCCATTGGTTTGATGTTATTTTTTGGTGGTTTTGCTGCCGAGCTAAATAATGCTCCTTCTGCATCTATTATCATGACGGTAGGTTTTTTAGTTTTGGTTTATATGATGTTTGGGTGGTTCGGCGAAGTTATTAATGAAAGTGAATCGGGTGCTTATAAAAGCAATGAAGATGCTTCTTTTCGTGGCGGCATGGTTTGGTTTATCTTTTCTGAAGTAATGTTTTTTGCCGCATTCTTTGGTGCTTTGTATTATATTCGAACATTTTCAGTGCCTTGGATAGGCGGCGAAGGCTCAGGAGCGAGTACCAATGAATATATTTGGGATGGCTTTGAGGCGATGTGGCCAACAAATGGACCAGCAAATGTAGGTGGTGAATATGAGAAAATGGGCCCATGGGGTTTGCCAGCGATCAACACACTTATTCTGTTAACAAGTGGTGTGACGGTGACTTGGGCACATTGGGGTTTAATTGCTAATAAACGTAAACAGCTTATTATCGGATTGGCGTTAACGGTTATTTTGGGCTTCGTATTCGTTGCTTTACAGGCCCTTGAATACAGTCACGGTTATAATGACTTGAACTTAACCATGGCTTCGGGCGTTTATGGCTCTACTTTTTATATGTTGACTGGTTTCCATGGGTTTCATGTATCAATGGGTGCTATTATCCTCGCAGTTATCCTTTTTCGTAGTATGAAGGGACACTTCACGCCAGAAAATCATTTTGCTTTTGAAGCAGCGGCTTGGTATTGGCACTTTGTTGACGTGGTTTGGTTGGGACTATTTGTCTTTGTCTATTGGCTATAGAGACTGAGGTTTATTTAAAAAAGGCGCTACAAGATAGCGCCTTTTTTATTGTCATTGATTTAATGGTTGTTGATTACTTTGCTGGGTGGGTATGGCAGCATGAGGCTTAATAAAGCCAAGATAAGAAAATAATAATAATGAAATGAATAGCGTTAATGATAGGCCAATTCGTAGTGCGAGTGACTTCACCACTTCTTTAGGGGAAGATTTTCTACGAGACAAATGGTAGAAAGCTTTAAAGAGGCTGTAAATAATGACGCATAATGTAAAAACAATTAGGTATTTAATGAAGGGGTTCATTGCATATTTCTCAAATTATAATGTTCCTATTGTCATTTAAACTTAGTGTAAAGACTAACAATATTTTATTATGCAATTCAAAGCGAATATATATTTAACAATACTTGCCATATTGGTTTTGTTATTGCTTCTAAGTTTGGGTAATTGGCAGCTTAATAGAGCTCAAGAAAAGCAAGATATATTAGATTTGCAGTCCATCAGAATGAACATGGAGTCTGTTGAGTTGTCAACGTTGCAGTTGAGAGCTAATAAAGGCTTACGTTACTGGCCAGTTAAGGCAACTGGTTTGTTAGACACAGATCAACAAATTTTAATAGATAATCAAGTGAAAGATGGTCGACAGGGCTACTTTGTATTAACACCTTTAAAATTAAATGCTTCAGAAGCAATTTTATTGAATCGAGGGTGGGTGCCTGCTGGACCGACTAGAGATATTTTACCAAATGTCAGTTTACCGGCTAATGAGGTTACAATTAGTGGGAAACTAGATCATTTCCCCAGTGTTGGTATAAAGCTAGATGGAGCAGATACACTGTCTAATGGTTGGCCTTCGGTAACGCAATTAATTGATGTCGATAAGGTGTCGGAACGCTTAGGTTATACTGTTTTGCCATATCAACTGTTATTAAACCAACAAGAACCTAATGGCTATGATCGTCGTTGGGTTCCAATGAAGATGGGCCCACAAAAACACCATGGCTACGCATTTCAATGGTTTGCTTTAGCGACGGCTTGGGTCATTATTTATTTTGTATTAACCATAAAACTAGGTAGAAAAAAGAATGGATAACGTCATTAAAAATAGACTTAAACTTATATTTATTGCAAGTATGTTTGCTGTGCCAGTTTTAACGGCCTGGCTATTGTTCAATAATCCACAATGGCTTGACGGTGGCAGTACTAAAAACTATGGTGAATTAATTGTACCAGCAATACCTTCTGAATTAAGTGACTACTTTGTTGGTTCAGAAGATGAGATCAAGGACTTGAAGGGGCGATGGGTTCTTGTGCATATTGATACGGATGGGGAGTGTTCTGAATTGTGTGAACAGTCTGTTCATATTGTTCAACAACTGCACGTATTGTTAAACAAAGATGCGAAGCGATTAAAAAGAGTATATTTAGACAAATCCGAACATCAAGATAATGTGTTTCTTTCACAGGCTCCTGAGTTGTTTGTTTTACGTTGGAGTGATCAGCATCTTGCAAAGTTACAAGCTAATGTTAAAAACATCAACGATGGTGATATGTTGCTGTTGGATCCTCTTGGGAACATCATGATGAAATATTCGCAAGACGCAGACCCATATGGTATTCAAAAAGACCTTAAACTTTTATTTAAGGCCTCCCAAATAGGTTAATAACATGTTCAGAAACTTAACTATTTTTGCAATACTCTTGGCCTTGTTTGTCGTTGTATTGGGCGCATATGTTCGCTTATCAGATGCAGGGCTAGGTTGCCCAGACTGGCCTGGTTGCTACGGAAGCCTCATTGTCGACGAATCGCATGAAGGTGTTGCGCATGCCGCTGAGCATTACCCTGAGCGCCCTCTAGAGGTATCTAAAGCGTGGAAGGAAATGATACACCGTTATTTTGCTAGTGGCCTAGGTCTTGTCATACTAATATTAACGATTATGGCTTGGAGGCAACCAGAGCTTGGTCAGCGAGGCTTAACGACGTTATTATTATTGTTAGTTATGTTTCAAGGGGCGCTTGGAATGTGGACAGTAACTTTGTTGGTTAAACCGGCGATTGTTATGAGTCATTTGCTCGGTGGGTTAGCAACACTTAGTTTGTTATTGTTGCTGTTGCTGCGTATTCAGACAAAACGGTTAGCACAGACAGACAAAAAAAACACTGTCAGGGGTGTTACATCAGTTGCTCTGTTAGTATTAGTCGTGCAAATTGCCTTAGGCGGCTGGACAAGTACAAACTACGCAGCGTTGGCTTGCCCAGACTTTCCGACTTGTTTTGGTACTAGCTGGAACCCAGCTGTGGATTATAAAGAAGGGTTTGTGTTATGGCGTGGCTTAGGTGTGGACTATGAGTTTGGTGTGTTAAGTAATGAAGCGCGTGCAGCTATACACTGGGTGCATCGTATAGGCGCCTTAATAACAACTATATTATTTAGTTTCTTGATATATTTACTGATCCGTTTAAGTGCCGTCAAAGAAGCAATAATGCTTGGTGCTCTATTATTTATGCAAGTAATGCTGGGCATATTAAATGTGTTGCTAAATTTGCCTCTACACGTTGCTGTCGCGCATAATGCAGTAGCAGCATTACTTTTATTAAGTGTAGTGTATGTAAGATTTAGGCTTGGTAAGCCAGTACTATAATTTAGGGTTATATTTTGAGTGAACAGATGATTAATGATTCCACTAACACTATTAGTTGGAAAAGCTATTACGAATTATGTAAGCCTAAGGTAGTCCTGCTGATTATTTTTACAGCAGTGGTTGGAATGTTTTTAGCAGTGCCGGGCATGGTGCCTTGGCAACCATTGGTATTCGGCACGATTGGAATTGGTTTGGCAGCATCTTCAGCAGCAGCGATTAACCATTACCTAGATCAAAAATTTGATGCCAAAATGGCTCGTACAAAAGGGCGACCATTACCACATGGGGATTTGAACGGTACACAGGTGCTTGGATTTGCCTTTACGATTGGTGCTATTGCAATGCTAGTGCTAATCTTTCTGGTAAATGAGTTAACGGCCTTTTTAACCTTTCTTTCATTAATTGGTTATGCAGTTATTTATACCGTTTATTTGAAGCATGCTACACCGCAAAACATTGTTATTGGTGGTGCTGCGGGTGCAGCGCCTCCTGTATTGGGCTGGAGTGCGGTTACATCGACAATTGACCCACATGCTTTATTGTTATTCCTAATTATTTTTATTTGGACGCCGCCACATTTTTGGGCACTGGCTGTTGCGCGAAGGGAGGAATACGCTAAAGCAGATATTCCGATGTTACCGGTGACTCATGGCGCCGAATTTACTAGGCTACACATTGTTTTTTACACGGTTTTATTAATATTAGTGAGTTTATTGCCGTATTTGACAGGCATGAGTGGCATGCTCTATTTGGTTAGTGCTATCGGCTTAGGTTTCGGTTTTTTATATTATGCAGTGCTGCTTAAGAAAACAGCTGATGACATTATTGCAATGAAAGCATTTAAATACTCAATTCTATATTTAATGCTGTTATTCGCCGCCTTACTTATCGATCATTATCTTTGATTTAAATAGGCAAAATATTTAATACCGTTACACATACAGCGAGTTAAATAACTACCTGTCATAATGCGGTGAGCCGTAAGTGTGTGTAATATTTGCTAATGAAAAGTGTAGAACCGAATACTAAGCTTTCAAAAATAATGGTTTGGCTAACATGGTTGGGCCTTTTAGCCATGTTAGTGATAGGCTTCGATCGATACCTTGACTTGCAAGCGAACCCCAACGAGCGCCCTGATGTTATCTATGACTTGGATGGTGTGGCTGAGGTAACGTTACAACAAAATAAACAAGGTCATTATGTAGCGAATGGCAAATTGAATGGTCATTGGGTTATGTTTGTTTTGGATACTGGAGCCACCAATATCAGTATTCCCGCTAAAGTTGCTAAACAGATGCGATTGCCGGAAGGTTACCCGCAAAGAACGCGAACCGCCAATGGTGATATTGTGGTGTATCGGGTTACGCTTGAGTCGGTTAGCCTTGGGTCGATTGAACTAAAAAATGTTGCGGCACATATCAACCCACATATGGATGGTGAGGTTGTTTTATTAGGGATGAGTTTTTTAAAGCAGGTCGAGATGATACAAGTCGGGAAACAGCTGACTCTACGCCTAAAAAGCCAAGGTGATATTCTTGGGCTTTAGGCGGTTTTAAGAGGCTCTATACTCAATTAATTCTTGCTTTACCTTATTCATCGCATTTTTTTCTAATTGACGAATACGTTCAGCAGAGACTTGATATTTATCTGCTAACTCATGCAAAGTTGATTTCTTTTCGCTTAACCAGCGCTCTGCTAAAATTGATCGACTTCTATCGTCAAGGTTGCTAAGGGCAGTATTTAAGCGAGAAGCATCGTGAGCCTCTTCGT
This sequence comes from Cycloclasticus pugetii PS-1, assembly GCF_000384415.1. Taxonomy (NCBI): domain Bacteria; kingdom Pseudomonadati; phylum Pseudomonadota; class Gammaproteobacteria; order Thiotrichales; family Piscirickettsiaceae; genus Cycloclasticus; species Cycloclasticus pugetii. The sequence continues at coordinate 1,928,451 of NZ_ARVU01000001.1, read as the reverse complement.
TGTATGTTTCTAGTAAAGTAGCAGGGTCGTGTTCTTCTTTAGTCACAAATGTCGCAGGCGTATGAATCAATTCGTCTGATTCTGTGTTGTCATCTTGATGACCGTCAAAAGCCATATCAAAATTGCTCAAACGCTTTTCCATTTCGTAAACGGCAGATTTATCGACACCTAGGTCATTTGCAATAGCGTCGGCTTCATTTTCGTCTAGCCATGCTAGGTTCTTTTTGTGCTTTCTTAAGTTGAAGAACAGTTTGCGCTGAGCTTTTGTCGTCGCAATTTTAACAATACGCCAGTTTTTGATTACAAATTCATGAATTTCAGATTTAATCCAGTGTACGGCATACGAGACAAGACGAACCCCCATGTCAGGGTCAAAGCGTTTAACGGCTTTCATTAAGCCAATGCTGCCTTCTTGAATGAGATCTGGCAGTGCAAGGCCATAGCCACTATAGCTTTTGGCAATATGGATAACATAACGCATATGAGATAAAACGAGCATGCGAGCAGCTTCTAAATCATTTTCATTTCGTAAACGATTTGCTAAATCTCTTTCTTGCTCTACCGTTAACGCAGGCGCAGAGGAAACAGAGGCTATATAAGCATCTAAAGATCCAGCTGATAATTGATTAGGTAATGCTAAAGCATGAGTCATACTATCCCTCCTTTTGTGTGCTTGAATAACTTAACACTCACAATATAAGACCAGCAAGTATAACAAAGGTTCATTTTATAAAGCAATTTAAAGGCTTTATGATACTCAGTTTTCTAGTTCTGATAAGTATCGACTAACAACCAGCCATGAACCAATAATACCAAGGCTGATAGAGAAGATAACCCATAAAATAGCATGCCCTAAAGGCATAAAGCTAAGGCTGAACGAGCTATTATATAAAGCAGATAAAGAACTGGTGGGACCATCAATTAGCCACACAGATAAATTAACCAGCAAACAAGCGAAAATACCACCCAGAAAACCATACCAAAAACCACTATAGATAAATGGGCGCATAATAAAACTGCGTGTTGCACCCACTAGTCGAGTGATGTCAATTTCATCACGACGGTGTTGCAGTTCTAATCGAATAGTATTGCTAACGATTAAGAGTACAGCAAAACCCAGTAATACAGTGATAATGCTAACACCACGCTGGGCTATGTTGAGGATGCCATTTAACCGGTCGAGCCAGCCCATATCCAGTTGGACCAGTTCGATATCGGCTCGTTGTTTAAGTTCATTAACCAGGGCCTCAAGTGCCTCACGGTTGTTTAGCTGAATAATAGGGGTGATTTGGATAACATGCGGTAATGGATTGCTGGCAAGTGCGCTAATGGCTGAACCAAATCCGCTATATTGCTGAAACTCTTCTAGAGCTGCTTGCTTACTAATTAAAAGTGATTGGGTGATCTGATCATGTTCATGTAGTGCCTGACTGAGTTTGGACGCTTGCTCAAGGTTGACCGACTGATCAAGAAATAATGAAATATTGTTGTTTAAGTCAATTTGCCCGCTAAGTGATTGAAGGTTGTTAATAGAAACTAATAAACCGGACGGCAGGGATAATGTTATGGCAATGACGCTGACCGTCATCATAAAGTTAAAGGGTGCTCTTGAAAAACGACCAAGGCTGGCAAAAAAAGTATGCAAGTGAATTAGCACGTAAGCACGTAAACTAAATAGACTAGTAGGTCTTTGTACGTTTTGTCGACGACTAGCCATGATTGCTCACTATTTCACCTTGAGAAAGTACTAATGTTCGATAATTCATGCGTTCAATAAGGGCAATATCATGAGTTGCGACCAGTACAGTCACGCCCACTTGGTTAAACTGTTCAAACAATTGCATTATTTCTTCGGATAAAGCAGGGTCTAAGTTTCCTGTTGGTTCATCGGCTAAAATCATTGGCGGCCTATTAACAACTGCCCGTGCAATACCAATACGTTGTTGCTCACCGCCAGACAAAGTGATGGGGTAGCGCTTTTCTTTTCCAAGTAAATTGACTTTATCTAACGCTGCGCGAACACGGCGTTGAATTTCATGACGATCCAGTCCAGCAATAATTAAAGGTAAGGCGACATTATCAAAAACGGTACGGTCATGCAGTAAACGATGATCTTGAAATATCATGCCAATTTTACGCCGAGCATAGGGAACAAGCCGTTTGGAAAGGCGGCCAATGTTTTGGTTGTCGAGCATCACTTGACCTTGCGTGCTACGTTCAAGAATCGCGATAAGTTTTAGCAAGGTGCTTTTACCCGCACCAGAGTGGCCGGTAAGAAAGGCCATTTCGCCTTTTTCTAACTCGAAATTAACGTTTTTAAGCGCATCGGCACCACCAGGGTAACGTTTGCTGACGTTGATAAATTGAAGCATGAGCGCTAATGGTCAGTTTCAGATTTTTCAAATAGAGCCGTGGTGAACTCGGCGGCATCAAAAGGACGTAGGTCATTGATGCCTTCACCAATACCAATAAAACGAATGGGTAGTTTGAATTGATTGGCAATGGCGAAAATAATACCACCTTTTGCGGTGCCGTCCAATTTCGTAAGAGTGATGCTAGTTAGTGGGGTGGCTTTATCAAAATTCTTAGCTTGGGCGAGGGCATTTTGTCCGGTGCCTGCATCAAGAACCAGCATGGTTTCGTGTGGCGCGCTGTCATCCAGTTTTTTAATAACACGGTTGATTTTGCTTAACTCATTCATTAGGTTTGTTTGGGTATGTAGGCGGCCAGCAGTGTCTGCCAGTAAGACGTCAATGTTGCGCGCTTTTGCCTTCTCAAAGGCATCGTAAATAACCGAAGCAGAGTCAGCCCCAGTATGTTGAGCAACAACCTCAACGTCGTTACGCTTCCCCCATTCTTGTAATTGTTCAATCGCAGCGGCCCTAAATGTATCGCCAGCCGCTAACATGACACTTTTGCCCTCGGCTTGTAAACGTTTAGCCAGTTTACCAATGGTCGTCGTTTTACCCATGCCATTAACGCCGACCACTAAGATAACGAAAGGGCCGTCACTGTCAGGAATGGTTAAAGCTTGTTGGTTTGGCTCAAGGATCGATAGCATCTCTTCTTGAAGTGCTTGGGTGAGAGCCTGTGGGTCGGCTAGCTGCTTGCGCGCAACTCGCTGAGTTAAATTTGAAATGATGTGTTGAGTGGCTTCAATGCCGACATCAGCTGTTAGCAGTAACATTTCTAATTCTTCAAACAAATCGTCGTCGATTTGTTTTTTCCCTAAAAATAAATTACCTAAACCACCGGTCAATCCGCTGCGTGTTTTTGTTAACTGGTTTTTTAAGCGGCCAAAAAAACCTTCTTTAGGTTCTTCGACAGGCGGCTGCTTAGTTGTGTCGGTATCTTTCTTTTTGCCAAATCCAAACATGATATTGTGTCTATTGGTGGGAACTTTATCGTAAAATCCCTATTCTAAATTCGTTTTAAAGTTAAGTGAGAACTAAATGAAGAAGTTATTTGTGGCACTTTTTATTCTGAATATCGTTTATTCGCTGAACAGTTTTGCTTCGCCAGAAACTCTGCCTGATATGGTACACGAAAAAGTGCTAAAAAATGGCTTAAAAGTGTTGGTTAAAGAAGATCGGCGAGCACCCGTTATGGTGTCGCAAATTTGGTATAAAGTCGGGGCCAGTTACGAACATGATGGTATTACCGGTGTATCGCACGTACTAGAACATATGATGTTTCAAGGAACAGAAAACCTAGAGCCGGGTGAGTTCTCTAAAATAATTGCTGAAAATGGCGGTCGTGAAAACGCGTTTACCGGTGCTGATTATACGGCGTATTTTCAAACCATGGAGGCCTCACGCCTTGAGGTAAGTCTGCGGCTTGAGGCAGAACGGATGCAAAATTTAAAGTTGCAAGAAAAGGAGTTCAGCAAAGAGCTGCAAGTGGTTATGGAAGAGCGCCGTATGCGTACTGAAGATAAACCACGAGGTCAGGCGTACGAATACTTTAAAGCACTGGCTTACACCAGTAGTCCCTATCGAAACCCTATCATTGGTTGGATGCAGGACTTAAAAGATATGGAACTAGAGGATTTAGCGGTTTGGTATAAACAGTGGTATTCGCCAAATAACGCAACACTGGTGGTTGTCGGTGATGTTCAGCATGAGCAGGTCTTTCAGTTGGCAGAACAATATTTTGAGCCTATTCCTGCGGTCGCGTTTAAGCCGGTTAAAAAAAGAACAGAAGTGCCACAGGTGGGTGTGCGACGTAGTATTGTGAAGCAGAATGCTAAAGTCCCTTATTTATTGATGGGCTACAAAGTACCTGTGCTCAACACTGTGCAGAATGAAGAGGATGTGTACGCATTAGAGGTGTTATCCGGTATTTTAAGCGGCGGTAGTAGCGCACGATTGCCCTCAAATTTAGTACGGGGTTCTCAAGTTGCCTCCAGTGCCAGTGCAGGGTACGACATGAATGCTCGGCTACCGACATTGTTTTTGTTTGATGGTGCGCCGGCTGCAGATAAAAGCATTCAACAGCTTGAGGAGGCCTTAGTGGAGCAAATAGCAAACTTGCAAACGGATTTAATTGAGGAAAAAGAATTGAACAGGGTTAAAGCGCAAGTGATAGCGGCATCGGTGTATGAAAAAGATTCCAATTTTTATCAGGCGATGCAGTTGGGTATGCTTGAAACTGTAGGTGTTGGTTGGCAAAAAGCGCATGATTATGTTGAAAAAGTAAACGCTGTGACGGCTGAGCAAGTTCGTGCCGTTGCACAACAATATTTGATTGAAGATCATTTAACAGTCGTTCATATGCTGCCGATGGGGGACGCTAATGAAAATTAAAATAAAGGTTATAGTCAGTAGTGTTCTGTTGTTACTCAGCCCGTTATCGCTGGCTCTCCCAAGTATTCAACATTGGCAAACAAATAACGGCGTTCAGGTATATTTTGTGCCAACTGAAGGGTTGCCAATTTTAGACGCACAACTAGTCTTGCGGGCAGGCAGTTCAGCGGACGGAGATAAAAATGGCGTGGCAGCGTTAACCAGTGCTTTACTGACTCAAGGTGCAGCGGGGCTTAATGCGCAAGATATTGCAGAGCGACTAGACAGTGTTGGGGCGCAACTCAGCGCATCAACATCGCGTGACTTAACAACAATTAGTTACCGAAGCTTAACAGATGAAAAAGCGCTACAAACCTCGTGGCAGTTATTGAAAGCAGTATTAAGCAAACCGAGCTTTCCTCTGCAGGACTTTAATCGAATTAAGGCTCGTACATTACTGGGGATTAAGCAGCGCCAAGAGTCACCGGGAGTACTGGGGCAATTGGCGCTCTACCAAGAAATATATAAAAACCACCCTTATTCGCATGCAATACAAGGTGTCGAAAGTACGGTGAAAGAGATTCAAGTTAACGACTTAAAGCAGTTTTATCAGCAGTATTATGTAGCCAATAACCTTGCGGTTGTTTTAGTCGGCGGTATTTCGCGTGATCAGGCCGAACGCATGGTGGAGGAGTTGGTGGTTGATTTGTTAGCGGGTAAAAAAGCGGCGCCGATTGAAGCGGTGCTGACGCCGCAAAAAGGTAAGGTTATTCATCTAGAATATCCATCTGAGCAGACGCACTTACTGTATGGTTTGCCGGTATTACAGCATAATGATCCAGACTACTTTCCATTGTATGTGGGTAACCATATTCTCGGTGGCAGCGGGTTTAGCTCACGCATTGTTAAAGAAATTCGTGAAGAAAGAGGGCTGGCCTACAGTGCCTACAGTTACTTTCACCCGATGATTCAAAAGGGGCCGTTTGTAATGGGCCTACAGACACGTAATGAAAAAGCAAAGGAAGCGTCAATGGCTGTTAAACAAACGTTGCGAACTTTTATACAGGACGGACCAACAGATGAAGAGCTAATGGCCGCTAAGAAAAATATCATAGGGGGCTTCGCGCTTAAGTTAGACAGCAATAAAAAATTGTTAGGAAATGTGGTGAGAATCGTTGTTAGTGGTGCGCCCTTAAATTATTTAAATAGCTATATGCAGAAAATAGAAGCGGTCACACAGCAGCAAATAAAACAAGCTTTCCAAAGACATCTGAAGATGGAAAAAATGGTCATGGTAACTGCTGGCCAATCTGTCGTACAAAAAGATTAATGGCTGCTAAGGGAAACCGTGTTCGTATCATTGGTGGACAATGGCGAGGGCGTAAACTCGAATTTCCTAGTATTGACGGTTTGCGTCCAACTACAGACCCAATTCGTGAAACACTATTTAACTGGTTGCAACCTTACTTACCGCAAGCTAATTGTTTAGATTTATATGCAGGTAGTGGTGCATTAGGGTTTGAGGCGGCATCGCGTGGTGCGCGTTCTGTTTTAATGGTGGAAAAAGATATTAAGGCAATAAAGGCACTAAGGACGAATAAAGAACTGATAAAAGCAGATAATATTCAATTAATGCAACGAATGGCGTTGGATGTTTTAAACGATAAGCGTAAACAAACAGATGCGCTATTTGATGTTGTTTTTCTTGACCCACCGTTTAAGCAAGGTGAACTTAGTGAATGCGTGAAACGGCTTGAAGAAAGTGGCTGCTTATCGGATGATGCTGTTATTTATTTGGAATGCGAAAACGCGCTAAATTTAGATTTTCTGCCAAAAAACTGGACAGAGCACCGACAAAAAAAAACAGGTCAAGTGGCCTATTACCTATATCATCGAGAAGCAAATGATTAAAAAAGCAATTTACCCTGGAACGTTTGATCCGATGACAAATGGACACATTAATAGTATCCAGCGAGCCAGCAAATTATTCGATACGATAGTGGTGGCGGTTGCAAAAAGTGCAGGTAAGTCACCTTTATTTGAAAGCCAAGAGCGTTTGGATATGGCAAAACAAGCATTATGTGAATATGACAATATTGATGTGGTGTTTTTTGATGGCCTGCTGGTTGATTTAGCAAAAGAACATAAAGCCAATATTGTTGTTAGAGGCATTCGCAGCATTGCGGATTTTGAATATGAATCACAAATGGCAGGTATGAATAAAAAAATGATGCCAGCATTAGAAACGGTATTTTTAACAACCGACCCTGACTGGTGTGATGTTTCCTCGACCTTGGTGCGCGATATTGCACGGCTTGGTGGGCAGGTCAGTGATTTTGTTCCGCATGAGATTGAAAAAGCTATTTTAGCTAAGGTGAATTAGAAAAATGTCATTAATTATTACCGATGAGTGCATCAACTGTGATGTTTGTGAACCTGAATGCCCGAATGATGCGATTTTTATGGGCGAAGAAATTTACGAAATACACTCTCACCTTTGTACAGAGTGTGTCGGGCATTTTGATACGCCTCAGTGTGTGGAAGTCTGCCCCGTTGAATGTATACCAAAAGATCCGAATAACGAAGAAACTAACGATCAGCTTTTATTGAAATATCAGCAATTAATGGCGACAAATGAGGATTAAAAAAATGAAAAAAATTCTTTTTTTCACCAGTATTTTATTTGCAATAACAGCGTATGCAACCCCTGCCACACAGCTGCATCAACAAGCAGTAGCAAGTGCACACCCGGCGGCAACTCAAGCAGGACTTAGTGTGCTCAACCAAGGAGGTAATGCTTTTGATGCAGCCATTGCCGTTAGTGCGGCACTGGCAGTTGTCGAACCCTTCGGTTCTGGACTGGGTGGTGGTGGATTTTGGTTATTACATCGCCAACATGATGGTAAACAAGTGATGATAGATGGGCGTGAAGTAGCGCCTTTGGCCGCCACACGTGATATGTATTTAGACAGTCAGGGTGAGCCAATTAAGAATGCCTCGGTCGATGGGGCATTAGCTGCCGGTATTCCGGGTTTACCAGCTGCTTTAGATCATTTAGCAAAGCATTATGGAGTATTAGCACTGTCGGATAGTTTGCAGCCGGCGATAAAGCTGGCTAAAGACGGTTTTTTAGTTAACGAGCATTACCAGCGATTGGCTAAATTTCGTCAGGCGGTTTTAGCGTCAAATGACTCTGCGAAGGCTATTTTCCTAAGTGATGGAAAGGTACCTGCCTTGGGCGCAAACATTATACAAAACGATTTAGCTAATACTTTGCAGTTATTGGCAACACAAGGTTTTGATGGGTTTTATAGTGGAGAGCTTGCAGATAAGTTAGTAAAAGGTGTGCAACAAGCTGGGGGCATATGGACCAAAGAGGATTTGGCTCGATACACAGTGAAAGAGCGTTTGCCGGTGGTTGCGCATTATAAAAATATCAAGGTGACCAGTGCTGCTTTGCCCTCATCGGGTGGATTGGTGTTGTCTATTGCGCTAAATATTTTAGAACAATATGACTTGTCAACGATGGACGAAGCCACACGAATTCATGTTGTGGTTGAAGCAATGAAACGAGCGTACCGTGATCGCGCATTACATATGGGCGATAGTGATTTTGTCAGCGTGCCAGTAAGTGAGCTGAGTGAAAAGTCGTATGCTCATACTATCTCTAAAGATTTAAGGCTAGATGAGGTTACACCCAGTCAACACATTAGTGGTTTAAACGAAATTGAAGGACATGATACAACGCATTTCTCTGTGATCGATAAAAGGGGTAACCGTGTGGCGGCAACTTTATCGATTAATTACCCATTTGGTTCTGGATTTGTGCCTCAAGGGACGGGTGTTTTGTTGAATGATGAAATGGATGATTTTTCTATTAAGCCAGGCACGCCAAATGTATACGGCTTGGTGGGCGGAGAGGCAAATGCAATCGCAGCAGGTAAGCGAATGTTATCGAGCATGTCTCCAACTTTTATTGAAACAGAGGAAAAAGTGGGCGTTTTGGGTACACCAGGAGGCAGCCGAATTATTAGTATGGTGTTATTGGGTATTTTGGATGCCGAGCAAGGACATAGTCCTGAATCTTGGGTCAACTTGCCACGTTATCATCATCAATACTTACCGGATGTTATTCAACATGAGCCAGATACTTTTAAAGCAGAAACTTTGCTGGAGTTGACCGAAAAAGGCCACAAACTAAAGTCTGTTGGAAGGCATTATGGCAATATGCACGCAGTCTTGTGGGATAAAAAGTCTAATAAACTTGTTGCCGCCAGTGACCGTAGAGGATCTGGGGCAGCTATTGTTGAGTCAGTACCTTTAAGCACAGCAAAATAAATCGCGTTGCTGCGTTTTTGATGAGCTTTTTATACGGCTAATTAACAAATGCCAGTAATTTCACATAAACCATCAAGCACTAGCTGAATAGGACTAACAACACCAATAATTTTGCCTTGTTCCATAACCGGTGCGCGCATCAAATTATAGCGCGCAAATAAACGAGAACAGTAACGAATATCCATGTCGGGGTGTGCGTTAATGAGTGGCTTTTCATTTATTTCGTATACATTGACACGGTCGGGTGCTCTATCTTTTGCTAAAACAAGTCTTGCAATAATGCCCGCATTAATCACGCCATACTCATCATGTTCGTGAAATTTATCGACAAATAAAACCGAGGTTTTATTTTTTTTCATCATTCTAATAGCTGCTGTGATGGTGGCTGTTCCATCAATCATATAAAACTCGGTTTTCATCACATCGCGTACGGTGATAAGTTTTGCATCATTCATAGTTCTGTCTCTATTGATTGGGTAATTTTTTTTGCTTGATGTAGCACGCCAATAGCATCTTCAACATCTATTTGTAAGGCGATGCCGCTGCCCGGTTCTTCATCGAATAAACCCGCTCGTGATACCTCTTCGATAATTTTTCGACTTAAATGTTCTTCGACCAAGAAAAGCAAAACATCTCGTTGAGTATCTAAATTTAGACCCAAGAATGTTTTTTGCTGTTTAATACCTTCGCCGCGTGCATTATTGATAATAGTAGCGCCGGTGGCGCCTACTTCTCTAGCCGCTTTAAGGACTTTGTCAGTTTTGTTGTCATCAACAAAGACGATAATGAGTTTAAAGTGCATTTTATTCTCCTATTTGGTCTGCTTGTTTAAGTTGTGCGCGATGATTTACCCACTCAGCAAATTGTGCGTAGGCTAACACAGCCATGATGGGAAATAGGCTGGCAAAGGCAATAAGGCCAAAACCATCCATCAATGGGTTTCGGCCAGGAATGCTTGAAGCTAAACCGATACCTAATGCGGTAACTAGCGGTACGGTGACGGTTGATGTGGTAACGCCACCTGAATCATAAGCAAGGCCAATGATGAGTTTTGGTGAAAAAATAGTCTGGATAATGACAACGACGTAGCCAGCAATAATAAACATATATAAATCAATGCCGCTTACAATTCGAAATGTCCCTAGTGAAATACCAACTGCAACACCAATAGACACAGCCAACCTTAGGTACCAAGCTTTAATAGTACCACCAGAAATTTGTTGAGCTTTGATAGCAACAGCAATAAGAGCAGGTTCTGCTAATGTTGTAGCAAAGCCAATACAGCCCCCGAAAATATAAACCCAATAATAGTCTTGCCAAGCAATAGAAATACGTTGATCGGTTGTTGGGTTGATGAAGTCATGGCTGGTTAATTGTTCGGCCATGCTGGTGCCTAAAGGAAAAAGGGCTTTGTCTAAACCCACAAGAAAGAAAGTCATCCCTAGAACTACGTAAACCATTCCGGTTATTAAGTTTTTCAAATGACTAAATGGTCGTCGGATAATGACCAATTGAAAGAAAAGGATAACAAAAATAATTGGCGCGACATCACGTAAGGTACTTAAGAAAGTGCTCCACAATTCCGCCAGCAATATCATTATAAAATGACCCCGTATGCCATCACAAAAATCATCGGGGTGAGTGATGCAAAGGCAATTAAGCCAAAACCGTCAGTCATTGGATTGCGGCCCTGAATGGCTGAGGCTAAGCCAACGCCGAGAGTGGTTACCAAGGGGACTGTGATAGTAGACGTAGTAACGCCACCTGAATCGTAGGCAATACCGATAATTGATTCGGGTGCAAAAAAAGTCATCACCACAACGCCGATATAGCCTGGAATAATCAAATAATGCAGAGGCCAGCCACGAATAATTCTTAGTACCCCTAACAAAATGGCAAAGCCTACAGAGAAGGCAACGGTAAACCGAAGACCAAAAGCATAAGATTCTTTTGCTTTGTTAGTTTTCTCGATCATGCCACCTTCCGCTGCAATACGTGCTGCTTCGTCGGCAACAGCAATTAAGGCGGGTTCGGCTGCAGTGGTGCCAAAGCCTAATGAAAAGGCAAAGACTAGTAACCACAATAAGCTACCTTTCTTAGCAAACGCATAGGCCATGGTCTCACCAATGGGGAATAGGCTTTTTTCAAGACCTTGAATAAACAGCGTTAAGCCGAGTACAACAAAAGCTGTACCAATAGCAATATCCGCTATATTGGGGATGGGTTGGCGCAGAATAAATAACTGAAAAAAAAGAACCACTGAAAAAATTGGCAGCAGGTCCATAAAACTGCCGAATAATTGGTTAATAAATTTATTTTTTAACTGAAACAAGCAAACTCCCTTTAGAGCTATAACTCTATAGGAATTAGGAGGGTATGCCTAATAAAGAATTAAAAAACGTTATTGGTAGGCGTTAGCTCGTCAAGTATTTAACGTTGGCAGTGGGTGCAGTAAAAGGTCGATCGTTGAGCAATAATGATTTGTTTAATGGGTGCTTTGCACCTTGGGCAAGGTTTGTCTTTTTGCCCGTAAACATTAAGTGTTTGTTGAAAATAACCAGGGTTGCCGTCACTGTTAACAAAATCTTTTAACGTTGTGCCGCCTTGTTGTATAGCTTGCGCTAGGATTTTTTTAATGGCAAAAACGAGGTTAATCAAGCGCTTTTTAGAAACTTTGTTAGCGGCACGTTTAGGGTGAATGCCTGCCTGAAATAATGCTTCGCTAGCATAAATATTACCAACGCCGACAACGACTTGCCCATCCATAATAAAACTTTTAATGGGTGTTTTTTTTAATTGAGCCTTTGGGTAAAAATCGTCAATATTAAATGCGTCGGATAAAGGCTCTGGCCCAAGGTGTTGTATTAATTTGTGATTTTCAATGACATCTGTTGACCATAACAGCGAACCGAAACGGCGCGGATCTTTATAGCGCAAGCAGGTGTTATTACTAAAAATAATGTCAATATGCTCGTGTTTTTCTGGTGTCGTTGAAGCCTGAACGATGCGTAAACTACCCGACATGCCCAGGTGGATAATTAACGTGCCCTTATCGGTTTCAAGCAATAGGTATTTTGCACGACGTTTAACATGGTTAATGCAAAGACCCGGTAATAAGGTGGAAACTTCTGGGCTAACGGGCCAACGTAATTTTGCTTGTCGGACAATGACCTGTGAAACTTGTTTGCCTTCAATATGAGGGGCAATTCCGCGACGAGTCGTTTCGACTTCTGGTAACTCAGGCATCGGGTGTCTCCAATCTCGGTAGAGTTGTCATTTTCTTATATTTTGTATCACTAAACTGATATGCAAGTTTTTTATCATTGGAGACTAGCAAGACGCTGTCTTTTTGCTTTATTAAATGAAAGGTCAAGTTTGGCTGCTCGTAGAGAGAAATAATAATCTGTTCGGTAGGTGTGGCGTCGAATTTTGTAGTAACAGTAATAGCGCGGGCAAATCGCCATTCATCGAGAAGCATTTGAACCGCGTCTGATGAGAGCTCGTCAGTGGGTGATTGGATATTTTTCCAAGTATTATCTTCTTGTCGTTGAAGCGTTATCTCGGGTGTTTTTAAGCCAATAATCTGACCGTTATTGGGTATCAGCCGAGTGTCAATATAAGCATCAACAGGCGCGGTTAGATGATGTAAAAAAGTGTCGTCTAATAAAAATAATTGTGTGTCGTTGCTGACGTAGCGACGTGATTGAACGCTTTCTGTTTTGCCAATATTGAGTGTTTTTTTGTTAAAAGAGACCTTAACTGTTGGTGTATCTAGGCCAAATTGACTGAGTGGCTGTTTTTCTAATGGGTAGCTAGTGGTTGGTTTGATCTGAGATATTTTAAGTAACCTTTCTACCTTGCCTGCTAAGGCTAGTGTGTTGACAGGCTGGGTTAAGTACCACTGGTTTTGTAGGCGCTTTAATTCTATGGTATTAGCCGCTGTTCGCTCGATCTTAATGTGCTGAATAGTGTTGATGTCTAACCCAGCTAGGTTGTTTTTTTTAGGGGCTTCATGCCCGGGCTTTAGCCAGGCAATCATGCCTAGACAGACCACTAAGGTAATTAGTAGCAAGTTGATAAGTAGACGATTTTTCATAGCTTAACGTTTTTTGCGTTTAAGCCAAATGAGCAGGCCACTGACGATAAAGAGGGCCGGTAGCAGAAACAAAAACCCAAGACCAAAAATAAGCGACCACTGTTGGCTTATTTCTAGTGTGGTATCGGGCGCTGTTTTTGCAGGAATATCAATAAAGGAATCATCGTGGTTGAGCCATTGAATCAGACTAAGACCAAGGTCTAAATTAGCGCCATTACCAAGAAAAGTATTGGATAAGAAATCCGCATCGCCCAAAACAATAATGCGCTGCTCTTTGGTATTGTCATCTTTTTTATTCAGCGCATAACCAATTGTAATGGGGCCCTGCTTTTCATCCGTATCGGGGTCAAATTGTATTTGCCCTTCAATATCACCTGTTTCTGTCCATGAACGTTCCAGCGTAGATAATAAGGGGTCGGCTTGATAAGGGCTGTTAGCTAATAAACTGAGTCCAGCGGCGCCTGGAAACAAGCTCATAGCCTTTAAATGTTTGGTTGCTAAATGGTTAGGGTATGCGGTGACCAAGGCAAAGGTTGGGTCATCAATACCAAAGACTTGGGTAGTGGCATCGACCACAGTGCCGGGCAAGAGTTGAATCGTTAACAGTTCTGTTAAAGGCTTAAGAGGTTCGGATTGATTAGGTTCGCCCAACAATAATAATGCCCGACCTTTAGCAAGATATTGTTTTATCACGTCGATTTCTCCGGCTAGGTAATTTACCTGTGGGTCAGCGATGACGAGCAAGGATGTATTGTTTGGTATGGATGGCGTATCCATTAGATTAATGGTTTGGCTATTAATGCCTTTGTTTTTTAATTCGTTTGCGAATAGGCCAAAGTCATAATTTGAATGGCCTGCTGGGTTGCGCTCGCCGTGCCCGGTGAGAAAAACAACCCAACGCTGATCACTATTAGCAAGCCTTTGTAGGGCATTGGTAAAGGCTTGCTCGTTTAATTGTTGTAGTGATTCGCGTTTACCGTTATAGCGAATCACTAACTCACCATCGGCGGTGATGCCTTCTTCACGTGCTTGGTCAGGGCGTATATCGGGGTTAATAAGGGTTAATGTAATATCTGTTTTATGGTGGCTATATTTATCAATAAGCTCAGAGATTTGTTGGCGCAAAATATCATTTTCAGTGGCGTACGCGTCTACCTCTATGGGGTGTGTTAATTGTTTCAGTAATTGGATGCTCGGGGTAGATAACGAATTTCTACTATTGGCTGTCCAATCAAATTGGGCGGTATATTGTGTGCTTAGCCAAGCGAGTAGGCCAAGTACGCCAAGAAATAAAAGTGTGAAAACGACATTTTGCAGCCGAATAAATTGGTGTGCTTTGCGGGATATTTTCATTTTTGTAAACGGTCGTTATCTAATCGACGAATGCTGAGAATTAAAAACCCGGCTATAAACAAAATAAAGTAAAAAATATCAGTCGAGTGTATTAAGCCGCGTAGTAAGTTTTCGAAATGTCGCATGATAGAAATATATTCAAGCACACTGCTGCTGTTACCAGCCCAATCAATAATCCATAAGAGTAATAAAGCGCCAAAACTTCCGATTGCTGCAACCGTTGGTTGAGAGGCAATAGCAGACATGTAAAGCCCTAGCGCATTGAACGAAGCCATCAGTAAGACCATGGCAAGCAGGCAGGCGAAAAGCTTGCCTATATCGAGTTCGCCTACAGTCAATAACGAGAGCGGCATTAGGGTGATGGATAAAAGAATAATCAGTAAGAAAGCAAAAATGGCAAGGAATTTACCAAGCACAATTTCAGTTAGACTGACGGGAGCAGAAAACAGCAAGCTAATGGTTTTGTTGCGGCGTTCATCACTGATGGTTCGCATGGTTAGCAGTGGAATAATAAGTAACAAGATGACAGCAGCATTACCAAACAGCGGTGCGACAATCAGATCGGTTACGCCAGGCGCACCCGGTATACCAATAAGTTTGGGTTGTATCGCTAAATAATAATCAATTTGTGTTAAAAACATGTAGGCCAAAATAAGCTGGCTAACACCGAGAATGGTCCACGCAAGTGGTGACAGAAATAAACTGCGCAGTTCTCGGCTGGCAATCGTGAAACTATTCATGGTTATTTGAATGTTGAGTGAGTGAAAGGAAAATTTGTTCCATATCGTGTTGCTGAGGTGTCAACTCTAGCAAGCCCCAGTTATTTGTTACCGACAGCTCGACTATCGTTTCTGAGATACTAGTGCCTTGGGTATGCTGAATCAGGTACTGCCCGGTGTCGAGGGCTTCAAGGGCTGTTATGTTGGGCACGTTTTGCAGTACTTCCTCGTTCGGTTGTTGACGAAAGCGCACTATTAAGCTCGAAGACGTCATTCTGCGAGATAAGCCTTCAACAGGCTCATTTAATACCAGTTTTCCGTGATGAATGATTTGTACTCTACTGCATGAATGCTGAACCTCGGGCAGTATATGAGTGGATAAAATGACACTGTGTTCATTGCCAAGTTCACGAATGAGTTCACGAATTTCTAAAATTTGAATAGGGTCTAGGCCAACCGTGGGTTCGTCTAAAATAATCACCGATGGGTTATGTAAAATAGCTTGAGCAATACCAACGCGTTGTTGATAACCCTTTGATAAATTGCCAATTAAACGATGCCCCATGTCGCTTAAACCACATTTTAGCTTTCCACGTTCTACAGAGAGTTTAATGGCGTGTTTACGTAAACCGTGCAGTTTGGCGCAGTAGCGCAGGTATTCATCTACCGTCAGATCTGGATAAACAGGGGGTATTTCAGGCAAAAACCCTAATTCAGCTTTGGCAAGTTTGGGTTGGTCGATAATGTCATAACCATTAATTTTAATTTCACCGACGGTGGGTGTTAAGTTGCCACAAATCATTTTCATGGTGGTTGATTTACCAGCCCCATTTGGCCCCAAAAAGCCAAGAACCTCGCCTTTATTAAGCGAAAAGCTTACATCGTCAACAGCACAATGGTGACCAAATTGACGCGATAAATGGTTAACTTCTATTAGGCTGCTCATCAAATTTAGTATCTGTGATCTTAGTTTAGGGGGTTAAACGAAGGAGTCTAATATGTGCCTGACTTCCTTTCAAGCAACGATGGTCAGATAAATAGGGGTGAATCTATTATAGAGGCATGTAAAAATACAGGTTTAAAAGGTTGAGCTTTTTTCATGTTATTAGGTATAGATACTGGCGGCACTTTCACCGATTTTGTTTACATAGACGATCAAGGCGTGCGTATTCATAAGGTGCTTTCAACCCCAGAGGCTCCTGAAAAAGCTATTTTGCAAGGCATTAATGCCTTGGGCGTTGATAATGAAAGTTTGTTGATTGTGCATGGATCAACAGTGGCGACTAATGCTGTATTAGAAAAAAAAGGTGTCCGTTGCTGCTTTGTGACAAACCATGGCTTAGCGGATATGTTAACGATAGGTCGCCAAGCAAGGAAAGAGCTTTACAACTTAAACCCAAAACCGGAAGAGCCGCCGGTGCCCTCAAACTTGTGTTTGGAAACGGGCGGGCGTGTCTCAGCGCAGGGTGAAGTGATTGAACCGCTATGCGATGAGCAGATCGCAACATTGATTTCAAAAATAAATTATCTAGAACCAGAAGCAGTTGCGATTAATTTCTTATTCTCTTTTTTAGATGATGCAGCAGAAAGACGATTAGAGGCGGCCATGCCTGAAGGTTTATTTGTATCGCGTTCATCGCTGGTTTTGGCTGAATATAAAGAATATGAACGCGGTATGGCGACTTGGTTGAATGCTTATGTTGGGCCGTTAGTCATTGGTTATCTAGATAGACTAAGAGCAGCAGTTAAAGCATCATCCGTTTCTGTGATGCAAAGCTCTGGTGGAACGATAGCCGCAGAACAGGCAGGTAAACAAGCGGTTCGAATGCTTTTGTCTGGCCCTGCTGGCGGATTAATGGCCGCATTACATATAGGTGAAAAAGCAGGGTTTGATCGTCTGTTAACGTTGGATATGGGGGGGACGTCTACGGATGTGGCCTTATTAGATGGTGCGATAGCGTTAACAAACGAGGGGCAAATTGAGGGTTATCCCGTTGCGGTTCCAATGGTGGATATGCATACCATTGGTGCAGGCGGTGGCTCTATTGCATCTGTTGATGCAGGTGGGTTGCTGTGTGTTGGACCTGCATCTGCGGGTGCCTCACCTGGGCCAGCTTGTTATGGCAAAGGTGGGCAGGCAGTAACAGTAACGGATGCCAATGTATATTTGGCTAGAATTAATACGCGTTATTTTCTTGGTGGTGATATGCCCTTAGATATAAAGTCGACAAATCAAGCAATGGAGAGCTTAGCGGCAGACTTGGGATGTGAACCTAAAGAGGCAGCGCAAGGGGTTATTAAGTTAGCGAATGAACATATGGCACGAGCGTTACGTGTTATTTCAATTCAGCGTGGTATTGATCCAAGGCCTTATGCCTTAATGACGTTTGGTGGGGCAGGCAGTTTGCATGTGTGTGCTTTAGCGGAGGCTTTGGGAATGCAAACAGCCATAGTCCCTGTTAACTCGGGTGTGCTGTCTGCCTTTGGGATGTTAGCAGCGCCACGCTCGCGTGAGTTGTCCCGAAGCTTACTAGGGCGGTTGGATGATGTAGCTGTTGAGCAAATAGAGCATGGTTTTTTAACTTTAGTGAGGCAAGGCCAAGCAGAATTAATGGCGGAAGGCGTGTCCTTAGACGATATAAAAATAAACTACCTGGTTGATCTAAGGTATGTCGGTCAGTCGTATACGTTGCCAATACAATGGAGTGATTCGGCGACAGTGATTAAAGACTTTCATACGATGCATAAGAGCCGTTATGGGCATGATCTAGAGCTGGCCGTTGAATTAGTTAATCTGAGGGTGTCATTATCGGGTGAAATGCCGAAGCCTAGGTTAGTTGAACAGTGTTCACGTGATAAAGACGGTAAGGTGCCTGTTGAAATGGATGATGGAATGCATATTTACCAACGAAAAGAGTTAATGTCGAATGACGTAATTAATGGGGAAGCGCTCATTGTTGAACAGGTGGCAACCACGTACCTAGCCGCTGGTTGGCAATGTCAGGTTGATCATATAGGTAACTTGGTTCTATCGAAACTATAGCTGACATTGCTTTTTAAAAGCTCAGTCTAAAACAAGAACAGCTGAATGATGATGGCCTGCCAAAGTTTTAAAAAAATACAATAATGAGGAGAATCAACTAGCTTTGCTTCGACTTGAGAATTAGATTAAAGTTAAGAGTAGATTTTTACTAAATCTCAAGCATAAAAAGCATTGATTTAGTCGCTGTAAGTGGTTAGCATTATGCCGATCTGTAAAAATAACAAGTGTTAGTTTTCTTTTGAGTCGCCAACATCTGCGTTTTGTGTCGTGCATGTTGAATGCTAGCCCTAAGTGGTATGAAAAGCGCGGTTCTCATATATAAGAAGGAGGGGCATGCTGGTAACCAATAATGAGGAAACGGTTAAGCGATTCTGTGAGGCTTGGGATGAAATGGATCAGGATACAATCTTATCGTTAATGAGTGATGATGCTGTTTACCATAACTTACCGCTAGGGCCATTAAAGGGCCGCGAGCAAATAGCAGGCTCTGTAGAAGGTTTTTTAAAGATGACAGCAAGCACTGAATTTAAAATATTAACCTTGGTGGCAGATGGTAAGCGTGTTGTAACCGAACGAGTCGATACCTTTGCTTTTAAAGATGGCACGATGATGGAAGAACTGCCAGTATTAGGTATATTTGAGTTTGATAATAATGGCAAAATAAGTTCGTGGCGTGAGTATTGGGATATGCAAGATTGGCTTAAACGTGGTGGACCAGTGTTATAGCAGACGTTAAATGAATACTGTTATTTTATAGTGGTGAATAAACTAATGGGCCTTTTAAGGGCCATCGTTTTTAGAGTTGTAGAAGTTTTTTATAAATTAATATAGAGGAAGAGAAATATGAGTTTTGAAATGGTTGAAAAAATGATCCCTTCAGGGGAGCTTGCAAGTAATTGTATTATTGCAGGAAACCCTAAAAATCCACCGCTATTGTTATTACATGGTGCAGGCCCAGGAGCCAGTGCGATGTCAAATTGGGCGCAATGTGCTCCTATTTTAGCAAAAGATTTTTATGTGATTGCACCGGATGCGATTGGTTTCGGCCAATCAGAATTACCGAAAGAAGTGCCGACAAAAATTGCTAGATGGATGGGCTATCGCGTGGAGCAAATTAAGGGCTTGCTTGATGAGTTAGGCATTGAAAAAACACATATTATTGGTAATTCAATGGGTGGTGCGCTTGCTATGCAGTGTGTTGTTGAAATGCCAGATCGTTTTGATAAGTGTATGTTGATGGGCGCTATCGGTGCGCCATTCGAAAAATCATCCACGCTTACACGTATGATGACTTTTTATGATGATCCAAGAAAAGCGCGTTACCGTGAGTTAATTCAAAGCTTTGTTTATGATCCAAGTATCTTTGAAGATTTAGAAGCAGTGATGCAAGATCGTTTTGATAAAGCAATGGACCCTAAAATGCGTCCTATTCAAGAAGTAATGTTTAAAGCGATGAATGAAGAGATGAATACAGTGCTCGTTATTCCACCACCTATCCTTGCTTCTATGGACCATGAATGGGCGATTATTCACGGTCGTCAAGATAAAGTGGTACCACTAGAAACTAGCATGTACTTCTTACAGCATTTGAAACGTGCTGAGCTACATGTATTGGATCGTTGTGGTCACTGGGCTCAAACACAACGTTGGGACGGTATGTATCCAATTATTATGTCTCACTTCTTGGGTAAAGAAATCAGGTGTTAGACCAAAAAATATTAGAAGCCTCTGCGCTAGCGCTTGATAAAGCGCTAGCCAGTGGTGAGACTATCCCGCAGTTCTCTCAGCTGTATCCTGAAATGACCATTGAAGATGGTTATGCCATCCAAGCTGAATGGACAAAAATTAGGTTGGCTCAAGGGCGAAAAATTGTAGGGCGAAAAATTGGTTTAACATCCCGTGCTATGCAAATGGCATCGCAAATAACCGAGCCTGATTACGGTACGTTAATGGATGATATGGTATTTTCAGATAACTCTGAAATTCCATTTGACCGTTTTATTGCGCCGTTGGTTGAAGTAGAGATAGCATTTGTTTTAGGAAAACGCCTTGTTGGTGAAGATATTACGCTAACGGATGTGCTGAAAGCGACTGACTATGTTTGTCCAGCTGTAGAAATAGTTGATTCACGGGTAATACGTGTAGACCCAGAAACCGGCAAACGACGCAAAGTGTTTGATACTATTGCGGACAATGCTGCTTGTGCTGGTTTAATTACTGGTGGCCGACCAGTAAAGCCAATGGATGTTGATTTAAGATGGATAGGTGGTGTCATTTCGCGTAATGGTTTAATCGAAGAAACGGGCGTTTCTGCGGGCGTGCTTAATCACCCAGGTAATGGGATTGTATGGCTGGCAAAGCGTTTTGCTCCGCATGGTATATCGCTGGAACCGGGGCAAGTGATATTAGGTGGCTCATTTACGCGCCTTTTGTCAGTCGAACGTGGAGATACCTTTCATGCTGATTTTGGCACTTTGGGTAGCATTGGATTCCGTTTCGTCTAATTAAATATTTAAGAGGTAGAGAAATATGTCATTACCGATGACAAAGAATATATTTAAGCAGTCGATACAGGCGAATAAAAAACAACTGGGCGCCTTTATGGCACTGGCCGATTCTACGGCAGCAGAGCTGATGGCGACGACCGGTTTTGACTGGTTGTTGATCGACGCCGAACACGGCCCGAATGATATCAAAAATATTATGCATCAACTGCAAGCGATGAGTGCGTATGACGTTAACTCAGTTGTTCGCTTGCAAGATCATAATGTTGGCGATATTAAAAGGGTGCTTGATATTGGTGCGCAAACATTGCTTATTCCTATGGTTGACACGGCTGAGCAAGCGAAGCAATTAGTCGACGCGGTACGTTATGCACCGAAGGGTGTGCGAGGTATGGGAGGGGCTTTGACCCGAGCAACTCGCTGGGGGAGCATCAAAGATTACCTTCAACAAGCAGACGATAATATTTGTTTAGTCTTACAGCTAGAAAGTAAAGAAGGCATTGCGGATCTTGATGCGATTACTCAAGTTGATGGTGTAGATGCGGTGTTTATAGGCCCTGCAGACTTAGCGGCTGCAATGGGCTATATAGGTCAACCTGGACACCCTGAAGTTTGTAAGGTCGTTGAGCGATCAATTAAGCGTGTTCATGAACTTGGAAAGCCGGTGGGTGTTTATTGTGGTGATCCTGAACAAGCAGAGCGCTACCAACAAATGGGAGCTAGTTTTTTCTTGATTGGAGCAGATACCTTATTGTTAAAGGCAGCTGCTGGCTCTTTGCTAGATCGCTTTAATAAGGATTAGCCTTTTTCTTGTTTTATAAAAAGCTTATGGGTGATGTGCTCATAAGCTTTTTTAATGCGCCATGAAAAATTTAAATGAGATAGGTGATATTAAAGGAGGTCGCTCTTTCATTTAACCCAGCGCCTTGTTGTTATGGGCTAATGTGGCGATGGTTGGTTCGTATTAAATAAATTTGTATATGCTGTTTAAGTATTAAAAGTGTTAGCGAATGAGTAGTGAATCACAGTCAGTCATATTGATACGGATGTTAAGGTAAACTGTCATTAATAAAGCTGATACAGAGCCTGAATATTGGTATTATATTAGCTTGTAATAATATTCTGGTTTATTCCTACCTAGGACATCATTTTGATATCAATTATCCCCTCCTATGTCTGGCTAACATTGCTGGCATCTGTTTTTCATGCGTTTAGCTTTACGTATACTAAACAGTTCTTAGCGCATTCTTTGAATCGCCAAAAGTTAGCTTTTTACAGTCAGTATGCAGTGGGGTTTCTAGCGGTACTATTATTGCCGTTTGTTGATTTAGCACAATTGTGGGAGCAGTTTTGGCTAGTCTTATCGATGTGTGTGCTCGTGCTATTGGGACAAACAAGTTATCTCAATGCAATGCGGCATGGTGATGCGTCATTTGTAGTGCCGATGTTGGGCTGTAAAATTTTTGCAGTGGCTGGCTTGTCGGTACTGTTTTTTGAACAAACCTATCCGCCGAGTGTCTATCTTGCGGGGCTAGGTGCTTTCGTTAGTTTGTTTTTTTTAAATGACGGTAAATTACATGGCTCGCCGTTGGCATTGTTCTTTGTATTGTTAACGTGTTTCTTCTTTGCCTTGGCCGATATAATTGTCGTCCATGTATTGAAAAATGGCATGGGGGGGTTGGAATTGGCGGTGTTTGTTTTTGTTGTTCCAGCCGTATTATTAATGCCACTTTCACCAATTTTGTTTAAAAATGACTGGAAGGTTTCAAAACCGTTTGGTAAATCATTGCTTATATATGCGTTAGCGCACTTCATGGGGCTTATTATTTTGATGTATGCGTTTAAGTTATCGGAAGAGGCAACGATGATAAATATTGTGCAAGCGTCAAGAGGCTTTATTGCCGTAGGTGTGGTTTATGTATTAGCCCGGTTTGGTTTGAGCCAAATGGAAAAACTGACGCGTAAACAATTAATTAGTCGACTAGCAGGCGGTTTGCTAATGTTTGGCTCGTTAGCGGTTGCTGTGGCAGGTATATGAGGGTTTAGTGGTGATGCGCTAAGGCCGAAAGAATCTGGCTGTCGGTTCGGCTACTCTTTGGATCAAGGGTATTTTAGAGCAGAGTTTATTATGCCATGAGGTCGCTGCGAATATTGGCAACAACCTCATGGTAGTCTGGTTTCTATCTAACTAGAAAAAGATACTAATATTGTTTGATAGGATGGTGCTTTGGTCTACTAAAATGGTACGTTTGGCTATTTTAAAGCCTAATGTATTATCTGAGCGGCGCAGCACGTCGTGACGTTCGCCTGCAAAAATATCCACCTGCGTTTCTAAGCGGTTTCGATAAACAATAAATGATGAGCAAACATTGAAGGTGTCTTTCTGTTCACCTTCGGTAATAATCACGTTTGAAACGGTGTGACGTGTTCGCGAAGCTGGGTTTTCAGACCAACTAAAGTCACTGAGAAGCTTTCTTAAACGTCCGTTCATTGTGGTTTTGTCTTCATCGAAATGAGCGAATTCATGCTGGTTAGTATATTCAACTAAATCACTAGCTCGAACGCGTCCACGTCGTTGCATAGCGTTTCTTCTAATGGGCATATAATAGTGAATGTCGTCATCTAATAAGGCAAACCAATCTTCGTATTTGATGTTGTCTAATAGTAGCGCTTCGCGGTAATAAAACTGCTCAATTTCGTTTTGTAGTGCAAGGTCAGCCGCAGGGCTTGAAATAATTTCTTTAATGTTAATAGGTGAGGCCATAGTCGATTCCAAAAGTAATTTTTAGGTTAAGATCAGCTCTTAAAGTTAAGGTTTTAAGGTGTCCCAGCTGAGCTCAGTCATCATTCTTAACCAGTGCTGATACATGCCACGAGCGGCATCTTCACTGTAAACACCACTAATGCGGCCAGGGAAGTCAGGGTGATCGGTAGTTGAGTCACCTAACCCCATTTGCATATTAAGCTTAGTTTTTCGAGCCTTATTGCCTCTGAAAAGCTTTTGAACCTCAATCCAGTTTTCACCATCGTCTTGTTCAAAAACACCACCGGCAGAAAAGGTGCGAATATTCTGTTTTCTGAACTCTTCTTTAATATGATCAGGTGCATCAGCATCAACCACAATAAATGCCCATACTTCGATTTCGTTAGGGCCACGAGGGTGCCAAGTACGGATGGTGTTAACGCCCGGCAAAAAGGAGCAAGTAGGGAAGATGGTCATGTGTTGCCCCATCATACGTTGACCAAACATAGGGCCTAGGCGTTTTGAAGCTATCTCGGCCTGCGGGCTGGTGGTAATATATTCAGTAATGGCCGGGCCCATAATGCACTGCAAAAGACCGGGTTGATCTACATAGTACCCGGTGCCATGACCGCCCCATTTAGCGCGGAACTGGTTGCCTTGAGTTGGGATATCAATATCGTTCAAGTTAAGCTCTTCAGGTAAACCAGCGGTAAAACCAGATAAGTGAGACATAGTGGCAGCATGATACATATCGCTACAAAATTGTTCGGCAGCAAATTTCCAGTTGGTGGGGATAACCCACTTTTGAATGCCGCCGATGGCTTCTGTGCCTGCCTCGGTCCGGTTAAACATCACATCGATATAAGGTTTTGAGTCAGATAGGTATTCGTCTAACGAAGGTGCTTGTTCATCCCAGTTTGCAAAAATGAGTCCGCGATAGGTTTCAACACGTGCTTGCAAGGGGCTCCACTCTGATTTGTCTAAGGGCTCACAATGGCCTTCTTTCTCGAAGGGGATATCAATTAACTGGCCAGAAATGTCGTGAGCCCAGCCGTGGTATGTGCAAACAAATGCTTTGGCGTTGCCTGCGTCATCACGGGATAATTTCATGCCTCGATGATGGCACTGGTTTAAGAAAACACGAAGGCTAGCATCCTTTTGTCGCACTAGAATGACAGGGTCTTCACCAATATAAGTGTTTAGGAAGTCGCCGGTATTAGGAACATGACTCTCGTGTCCAAGTAGGATCCATGAACGAGCGAATACACGTTCAAGCTCAAGTTCATAGAGTGCCTCATCATTATAGATGCGTGCATCTATAATTCCGTTTTTGTCGCTGACTAACTTTTTGATCTCATTGATAGACCAATTAGACGTGCTTTTTTCCTCATTATTCATGAATTACTGTTCTCCAAAAGTGATTTTTAAGTTCTTTAGAATAAAATATTGATTAAAGTCATTGTAGTTTAAAAAATTTAAAAAAATCTATCTTTAGTTAGATTTGAGCGACAGGTTGTTTGATAATGCAGGGTTTAAAGCTTTAAAGTAAGGTATTAAAACTCAGATATTGGCTTATTTTAGATAAGCTTGTGTTTTGATGACATTAATTTTAAGTCGTTTAAAGACTATGATTGATGATGATCAATGCGTGGTGTATTTAGCCACGGTAGAATAAATTATTTTATCATTCAGTTAACTATTTAAGGAAGGCATATGCAACATATTAATCATTTCATAAATGGCGAGTTTGTATCCGCTGTTGACGGTAAATCATTTGAAAAACGCTCCCCTGTTGACCGGCGCCTTATCGCTCAGGTATCTGAAGGGGGTAAGGTTGATGTTGATCGTGCAGTCCAAGCAGCGCGTGCCGCTTTAAATGGTGAATGGGGAGCTTTTACCATGGAGCAACGCGTTGAGATTTTATATGGTGTTGCCGATGAGATTACCCGACGTTTTGATGATTTTGTAGAAGCGGAAATGGCAGATACGGGCCAACCTAAAAGTATTATGACGCATGCGTTTATTCCTAGAGGCGCGGCAAACTTTAAAATTTTTGCTGATGTCATTAAGAATGTTCCGAATGAGTCATTTCAAACGACAACACCCGATGGTTTAGGTGCGCTGAACTATGCTATTCGTGTACCAAAAGGGGTTGTTGGTGTGGTGTCGCCTTGGAATGCACCCTTTTTGTTAATGACGTGGAAAGTAGGGCCGGCGCTGGCTTGTGGAAATACGGTGGTGGTTAAGCCTTCTGAAGAGACGCCATTAACCACTGCTTTATTGGGTGAAGTCATGAATAAAGTAGGCGTACCAAAAGGCGTGTTTAATGTTGTTCACGGTTTTGGGCCTGACTCTGCCGGTGAGTATTTAACACATCATCCAAAGGTAGACGCTATTACCTTTACCGGTGAAACGACTACAGGAGCGGCCATTATGAAAGCCGCATCGGAGGGGATGCGAGATGTTTCCTTTGAGCTGGGTGGTAAAAATGCGGGTATTGTCTTTGCAGATAGTGATTTTGATAAAGCGGTTGATGGGATATACAAGTCCTCATTCTTGAATTCTGGGCAGGTCTGCTTAGGCACGGAGCGTGTTTATGTTGAGCGGCCCATTTTTGATAAATTTGTGGAAGCACTGAAGCAAAAAGTCGAAAAAGTGCGCCACGGTAGGCCGGATGATGAAAACTGTAATTTTGGCCCAATGATTAGCCATGAGCATCAAGCAAAGGTACTGTCTTATTATGCAAAAGCAGTTGAGGAAGGCGCAACAGTTGTCACGGGAGGTGGCGTTCCCAGCATGCCAGAAGAATTAAAAGAGGGTGCTTGGGTGGAGCCAACCATTTGGACGGGGCTTGCAGAAGATGCAACGGTCATGAAGGAAGAAATTTTTGGTCCTTGCTGCCACATTGCGCCATTTGACGATGAGCAACAAGTGATTAACTGGGCCAATGATACAGAATATGGTTTATCAACAACCGTATGGACACGGGATTTGTCACGCGCTCACCGCGTGGCTGCCAAAATTGATGTGGGTATTACCTGGATTAATAGCTGGTTCTTACGTGATTTAAGAACCGCTTTTGGTGGCTCTAAGCAATCAGGTATTGGACGAGAGGGTGGTGTTCATTCCTTAGAGTTTTATACTGAAACACGGAATGTTTGCGTTAAATTGTAATGAAATAACCGAGGTGCCTTATGGGCACCTCGATTACTTGCTTAAGACTTAAGCTAAACCTTCATGCTTAAGTGCTTCTTGTACAGCAGGGCGAGAGCCAATACGCTCTTGGAATGCTTTAAGTGATGGCCAAGGTGAGGCATCAAATTCAAAGTATGGGTGCCAGCTTAAGATAACGAATAAGTAGATATCTGCTACTGAGAACTGATCACCTACTAGGTACTCACTATCACCCATTGACTCAACTAATTGAGTTAGGCGCTTGCTATAACCTTCAATAAAAACACCTTTTGTATCATCAGAAAGAGCAGGGTTAAATAAAGGCGCAAGTCCTTTATGTAATTCTGTTGATAAAAAGTTTAACCATTGCTGTAACTTTGCACGTTCAAACGTGTCAGCAGCAGGTGCTAGGTTTTTTTCAGGTGCTAAGCTTGCGATGTATTGCACAATAGCAGGACCTTCGAATAAAAATTCACCGCTATCAAGCTGTAACGCAGGCACATAACCGCAAGGGTTAATGTCAAGATAGTTATCACCATTCTCGAGAGTGTGTGATTGCAAGTCTACTTTTACTAGCTCTGTTTTAGCTGTTAAACCTGCTTCATGAATAGCAATATGTGGAGATAAAGAACATGATCCTGGGGAGTAATAAAGTTTCATACGTGTTATTCCTTATAATTATCGTTAGTTAAAAATCCCAAAATAAATGTGGGTCATTGTCTACTAAAAGCATCAATATGCTTAGTTTTATTGTAACGCCGTTCTTTGATTATTGTTAAGTAAATGCTAGTGTATTCGTGCTTTAAAAAATTAATCAAAATCTAGGAGAGCAATCTGATGAAAGGCTTAAAAGTTTGGATGGTCGGTGTTGGTATTTTTTATATATTAAACTTGGTGTTATTGTGGCCAAGCCTTTGGGGGCCGCAAGTACCTTTGATGTATCCAGGTGTTGAGCTATATCAAGATGAGGTTATATTTCAATTGTTGCTAGATGCTTGGTTGATTGTAGGGCTTGGTTTAGCAGCAATAGGCGTGGTGTTGATTGCTGGCGCACGAAACCCAATGCGCTACTATCCTGCGTTGATTCCTGTGGTGTTTATCACAGAAACGATCTTTGGCATTTGGGATATCTACAGTGCGATGAACCATGAGGATGTTGTTGTGGCACTGATTACGCTGGTTATTCATGTCATTATTATCGCAACAGGGCTTGTGGTCTGGAAGAACGCTAAAGCCTTAGAGGTGTGAATATAGTTTATAAATAATCTTGATCAGTTTTTTTATGAGGAGTTGCTAACATGCATGATTGTTGTCATGAAGCTCAACAGGAGAAGGGAATGAGCCATAAAGACCCTGTATGTGGCATGGATGTTTCTAAAGATACTCAGTACCAGACGGAATATAAGGGCCAATGGTATGGGTTTTGTTGTGAAGGCTGCCTGATAAAATTTAACAAAGATCAAGACATGTACCTGTCGGGTCAAGCACGACCTGAACCTACTGCTGCTCTAGGGGCTAAATATATCTGCCCAATGTGTCCGGGTGTTGAAAGTGATAGCCCAGATATTTGCCCAAAATGTGGTATGGCATTGGAGCCGGAAGCCTTTGTACCTCCATCTAAAAAGACCGAGTATATTTGCCCTATGCATCCAGAGGTGGTGGAAGAGTCACCGGGTTCATGCCCGGTTTGCGGTATGGCTTTAGAAGCGCGAACGGTGGTTTTGGAAGAGGAAAACCCAGAATTAGATGATATGAGTCGACGGTTTACCTTTAGTCTTATATTTACGGTGCCGTTATTTATTATAGCCATGTCAGAAATGCTGGTAGGGGATTTGTTTTTATCATTTTTATCGGCCAAAACATGGCAATGGATTCAGCTACTGCTGGCATCCCCGGTTGTATTATGGGCGGGCTGGCCGTTTTTTGAACGCGCCGTGCAGTCGATAAAAACATGGAACCTTAATATGTTCACCTTGATCGGCTTGGGTGTAACCGTCGCTTGGCTGTATAGCCTCGTGGCGGTGTTCTTCCCTAATGCCTTTCCGGACTCAATGT
This sequence comes from Cycloclasticus pugetii PS-1, assembly GCF_000384415.1. NCBI lineage: Bacteria > Pseudomonadati > Pseudomonadota > Gammaproteobacteria > Thiotrichales > Piscirickettsiaceae > Cycloclasticus > Cycloclasticus pugetii. Next base: position 1,899,642 of record NZ_ARVU01000001.1, on the reverse strand, counting down.
TCAATGCACAGGGTGTTGTTGCTGTCTATTTTGAAGCGGCTGCAGTGATTATTACCTTGGTATTGTTGGGTCAAGTGTTGGAATTAAAAGCACGCGGTCAAACCAACAAAGCAATTCATTTGTTGGTGGGGCTATCACCTAATACAGCGCGACGGGTGAATGGGCATGGCGATGAAGAGGAAATTTTATTAGAAGATGTTGTTGTCGGTGATGTGCTGCGTGTTCGCCCAGGCGATAAAGTGCCTGTGGACGGTGTTTTACTCGATGGCGGTAGCTCAATAGATGAGTCGATGGTCACCGGTGAGCCTGTGCCGGTGGAGAAAACAGCAGGAGACTCAGTTATTGCCGGTACAGTTAATGGCACTGGCAGCTTTACCTTAACGGCGCAGCACGTGGGCAATGAGACGTTGTTGTCACAAATCATTCATATGGTTAGCGAGGCACAGCGTAGTCGTGCGCCGATTCAGCGTGTGGCGGATGTTGTAGCGTCGTGGTTCGTCCCGATTGTTGTTAGTATTTCTGTGGTGACTTTTTTTGCCTGGTATGCCTTGGCATCCGAATATGCGCTAAGTTTGGCTGTTGTTAATGCCGTTGCGGTGTTAATTATTGCCTGTCCGTGTGCCCTAGGTTTAGCGACACCGATGTCGATTATGGTGGGTATGGGACGTGGTGCGAACATGGGCGTGTTAATCAAAAATGCTGAAATGTTAGAGTTGATGGAAAAGGTGGATACCTTGGTGGTTGATAAAACCGGCACATTAACAGAAGGGAAGCCCAGTGTAACGGGTATCAAAACACTAGGGAAGATGACGACTGATGAGGCGCTCTTATTGGCGGCAAGCCTTGAAAAAGTCAGTGAACATCCACTGGCGGAGGCGGTTGTGAATGCAGCGCAAGAGTTAACTCTGCTTGAGGTGGTTGATTTTAATGCTACTACTGGAAAAGGAGTGTCTGGTGAGATTAATCAGCAGTCTGTATTGTTAGGGAATAAACGTTTTCTGGATGATAACGGGATCGATACGGGTGATTTTAATAGCTTGTCGTTATCTGATAACAGTGCAGGAGAAACTTTATTGTATATGGCGGTAAATGATCAGGCCTGTGCAGTGTTTTTATTAAAGGATGAAATAAAGCCTTCAACACATGAGGCGATAGATCAACTGCACCAAGCTGGTGTAAAAGTCGTGATGTTAACGGGTGACCAGCAGGGGTCAGCTGAGCAGGTAGCCAATCAGTTGGGGATTGATGAATTTAAAGCGGGTGTTTTACCGGCAGAAAAAGCGGATGTTATTAAAAGTCTTCAAGCTGATGGCCATGTGGTAGCGATGGCTGGGGATGGTGTTAACGATGCCCCCGCGCTGGCGCAAGCAAATGTAGGTATTGCAATGGGCAACGGTTCGGATATTGCTATTGAAAGCACTGGAGTTGTACTAGTTAAGGGTGACCTGAGAGGTATCGTCCGCGCGCGTAAATTGAGTAAAGCAACGATGAAAAATATCAGGCAAAACCTTGTGTTTGCTTTTCTTTACAATAGCTTAGGTGTGCCGGTTGCAGCAGGCGTGTTGTACCCTTTCTTAGGGATTTTATTGTCGCCGATGATTGCCGCCGCAGCGATGAGTTTAAGCTCTGTATCAGTGATTGCCAATGCGCTGCGGTTAAAAATGGTAAGGCTTTAAGTTAGGTGATCAAGCAGTTCATCTAGGGGTGCGGGTTTAGCTATGTGGTAGCCTTGAGCATAATCTACCCCGAGTTGCCTAAGCAGCTGAAAAATTTCTTCATTTTCAACGAACTCAGCAATTGTACTCATGCCCATAACATGACCAATTTCATTGATGGAGCGGGTCATCGCTAAATCAATGGGGTCGGACTCAATATGACGAATAAAGCTACCGTCTATTTTTAAATGATTAACGGGTAATTGCTTAAGGTAAGAGAAGGATGACATGCCCGTACCAAAGTCGTCTAATGAGAAAGAGCAGCCCAACTCGTGCATATTGTGTATGAACTCAAATGCCAACGATAAGTTTTGAATGGCCGATGACTCGGTTATTTCAAAGCATATTTTTTTACAATCAATCGCATATTGTTTGAGGTATCGAGTGACATAATGGGAAAGATCCTCGTCTGACAATGATAGGCCTGATAGGTTAATGCTGCATAATTTTGTTTTCGCTAACACATCAGGGTGCTCAGACAGCCATGCCAATGTGTTTTTAATGACCCAATGATCAATTCGGTGTATCAGCCCGTAACGTTCAGCTGGTGGTAAGAAAGCGCCGGGGCTGATGAGTCTTTCATTATCTTTTATTCTGAGTAGGACTTCGTAATGTAAAGATTGGTTACTACCAGGGTTGGTTGGGGCTATTCTTTGTTGATAGAGAATGAATTGGTCGGTGTCGAGCGCAGTGTTTAGCTTGTTAAGCCATTGCATTTGGTGTTGAGGTATGCCCGGCTGTTGCTGAACATTTGAGATATCCATTTCTATAATACAGTTTCTACCTTCTTCTTTTGCTTTATAGCAAGCAGCATCAGCGACTGTTAGTGGGTCGCTTTCAGATTGTAATCCGGAAGAAAAGTGTGCAATGCCCATACTGGCGCCGATATTAAACGTTTTATGATCACAGGTGAAACGAAACTTTTGTATGGTGGATAAGACGTCGTTAGCCACTTTAAGTGCAGCCTCTTTCGGGCACGCTTCCAATAAAATGGCAAACTCGTCGCCACCAAGTCTCGCTAAGGTATCTCGTCCTCGGACTAAAGGCGAAAGAATGGAGGAGAGTTGCCTGAGTAATTGATCTCCACCTTGGTGTCCACAGGTGTCATTAACTATTTTAAATTGATCGAGGTCTATAAAGATCAGGCTATGCCTAATATTGGCTTCTTGAGTTGCAGATAGGCAGTTTGCTAAGCGGCGGCTAAATTCACCACGGTTTAATAAGCCGGTTAAGGTGTCATGAGAGGCTTGATGCTTTAATTGGTTGGTTAAATGATAAGCCGTTGTGATGTCGTTAATAGTAAAGACAAGCCCTAAACGTTCGGCATTTTTGTTGGTTATAAAAGTGCGAGACCACTCAATCGTGGATTTGTTGCCATCTTCGTGCTCAATAAAAGCAACTTGTTGTTTTGCTTCCAACGTTTCTTTATTGATATTAACCAACTCAATGGGCAACGATTCATTGGTTTTTAATATTAAAACCTCATCAATAGCTTGGTGGGTACAGTCTTTTTGTTGAGTGTTTAATAACTTATGGGCAGCGGGGTTGCTATAGTGAATGATACCGTTGAGGTCGGTAACGATAACGCCTTCATGCACTGACTCCATCGTTGCTTGAAGAAAATCTCTCTCGATGCTTAGTTTTTCTTTAATGTTTGAAGTCTCTTTTTCTGGTTGATTAATGCGAGCCTGTTGGTCTTTCAGTTTCTTTTGAGCCTTCGCAGCTATATGAGGCTTAACGGTTGACGAAGGGTTAGAAAGAGGCTTTTGTTCATTTATTAAGAAACCCTTTTGGTTAAACATATCGTCTTTCATTGGCTTAGTTATGTTTAAGGTGCCATAACGCAGCGGCACAGTTTTGAGTGGTTTTTTTAGCAACCTGTACAGCTAATGTAGTGATCATGTGGGTAACCTTATAAATGACAAGATTCTCAATAGATGATTGATTTTATTGAGTTTTGATTTATTACTCCGTTATAAACCAGGGCGCAAAGAAGTACAATGATTTTAGACTAAATTTATAGAAAGGATATGATATTAGACTATGACAGAGATATTTTCGATTAAAGTAACTTTATGACAATATTAGACAGTAGTGAATTATTGGCTCAATTGCCTAGCGAATTACATGCAGATATAACGCATATGGTCAGTGAGCTGCCGGATTTATTTGATCAACGTCGGCTTGCAGAAATGGATGCTCATTTAGCTGGCCGAGTTGTGGCGAGTAGTTCGTTTATTCAACGCCAAGCAGTACGCTTTCCTGAGATAAGCGAGAAGCTATTGCAAGGGGTCGGCCCAATTAACTGGTGTGTCGATAGCCTATTTGAAGAGTTAACGGGCAGGGTCGATGGAGTTACTGATGAAGCGACTATGATGCCCCTGCTTCGCCAGTTTCGCAATCAATACATGTTACAGATTGCTTGGCTTGATCTCGCTGGCGCTGAGGTCGATTCAATTTTGCAGTATTTGTCTGCATTGGCTGATGCGTTGATCCGATGTGCAGTGGAATGGGCGTATTCGATGGCTTGTGCACGCTCGGGTATTCCCCGTGATGAGCAAGGCAAAGAGCAGCAGTTAATAGTGATTGGTATGGGGAAACTGGGTGCGAAGGAGCTTAACTTTTCCTCGGATATAGACCTTATATTTTGTTACCCATCAAGGGGTGAAACCGATGGTACACGGCCTACAAGTAATGAAGAGTTCTTTACTAAAATGTGCAGAATGGTTATTCGCTTGCTAGACAAGGTTACAGTGGATGGTTTTGTCTTTCGCGTAGATACCCGGTTACGCCCTTTTGGTGAAAGTGGGGCATTAGTGCTAAACCACGATGCCATGGAAATTTATTACCAAAGCCATGCGCGAGAGTGGGAGCGTTATGCGATGGTGAAGGCACGGCTGATAACCGGAAGTAAAGAAGGTAAGGCTGAACTTACGACGATGATAAAGGCCTTTGTTTTTCGCCGTTATTTAGATTATGGCGTGTTCGACTCTATTCGCGTGATGAAGCGACAGATTGAAGCGCAGTTACAAAAAAAGGGTGTTGAGCATAATGTTAAATTAGGGCCGGGTGGTATTCGGGAAATTGAATTTATTGGCCAGGCGTTCCAGCTGATTCGAGGTGGTCGAGATAAAGCGTTGCAAGCGCGTGGTATTTTGAAAGTGTTAGGCTTATTGGCTGATAGGAATCAAATTTCACCATTAGCAGCGCAAGAACTTAGCGAAGATTATCGCTACTTACGTCGTTTAGAAAATCATATTCAAGAGATAGATGATCGGCAAACACATGATTTACCCACCGATACTAAAAACCAGCTGCGGCTAGTACTTTCAATGGGCTTTTCAAGCTGGCTTGAGCTGCTTGAAAAAACACAACAAACGATGAAGCGAGTACATCAATATTTTGACAGGCTGGTCGATTTTGATGAGCCTACCGAACAAACTGATAATACCGACTGGTTAGACTTAACTGAGGAGGGGCTGGATAGCTTTTTAGCCGCCAAAGGTGGCTCAGTGAGTGAGGAAACGCGAAAAGGCATTATCCATTTTTGCCACAGTTATCCGGTTAGACAATTACAGGAGAAAGGTCGGCAATATATCGTTCGGTTATTGCCCATGTTGTTAGAGCGTTTACTCATAGTGGAGCCAGAAGAAAAAACAGTACTCGTTTTTCTGGCTATGCTTGAAAAGATTTGTAACCGTGTTGCGTACTTAGTTCTTTTGGTTGAAAGCCCAAGTGTCTTTAATCAGTTAACTCGGTTGGCGATATTGAGCCCTTGGATTGTAACGCAGGTGACAAGATCGCCCATTCTATTGGATGAATTGATTGATCCTCATAGTTTATATCAGGTGCCGTCAAAAGATGAGCTTCAAGCTGATTTAGATAATGCCTTATTATCAATAGACTCGGACGATATTGAAGCTCAGATGGAAGCGTTGAGGTTGTTTAAGCAAACCAGTGTTTTACATGTTGCTGCCTCAGATTTAACAGGTACTTTGCCGGTCATGGTGGTGAGCGATAAACTGACGGAGATAGCAGAGGTCATTGTTGAAAAAGTGGTGACATTGAGTTGGAAATCGATCTGCGCACAATATGGAACGCCCGCGAATGCAAGCGCGCAGTCGGTGAGTGGTTTTGCGGTGATTGGCTTTGGAAAAATGGGGGGTATTGAGCTGGGCTTTGGGTCAGATCTTGATGTGGTTTTTTTGCATAAAGAGGCTCAAATAGATGAGATGACAGTGGGTGATCGTGCGATTTCATTGGGTGAGTTCTATATGCGCTTGGGGCGAAAAATTATTACTTACATGGTAACGCGCACTTTTTCTGGTTTATTGTATGAAATGGATTTACGACTGCGGCCGAATGGAAATTCTGGTCTGTTAGTTAGCAGTGAGTCATCATTTGAGCAATATCAGCGAAAAAACGCATGGGCGTGGGAACATCAGGCTCTAGTACGTGCGCGATTTGTTGCTGGGTGTTCTGACGTAGCTGAGCGATTTAACAAGATTCGAAGTGAGGTGTTAGGGCTTCGACGAGATATAACAACCTTGAGAAATGAGGTGGTTGAAATGCGAGAAAAAATGCGTTCAACGTTACTGACTAAAAAGCAGGGCTTTTTTGATCTTAAACATGGTGTTGGAGGTATTGTCGATATTGAGTTTATTGTACAATTCGGTGTATTGGCTAATGCTAATGAACATGACAGTCTATTAACGTATACAGACAATATTCGTCTGTTACATGAATTGAACAAGATTGGTTTCTTATCGACGTTACAACAGCAGAATCTTGATGGGGCATACAAAGCCTATCGAGAAGCCTCGCATCATGCTTCATTAGCAGAACAGCCAACAATGGTACCAGTTGATGTGGTTGAAGAGCAGGTTCGGCAGGTGGCGTTAGTTTGGGATGAAATAATGATAAATAACTAAACGAATGGTCGTTTAGTTTCACAAATAAATTAGGAGTTAACTATGGGAATGGATGACAAAGATGGCGTCATCTGGATGGACGGTGAATGGGTAGATTGGCGCGACGCCAAAGTCCACGTGCTTACGCATACTCTGCATTATGGTATGGGTGTGTTTGAAGGCACACGTGCCTATGAAACAAATGAAGGCACCGCTATTTTCAGATTGCAGGATCATACTGACCGTTTGTTCCGCTCGGCTCATATTTTAAATATGCAAATTCCGTTTGATAAAGCTACGCTAAACCAGGTGCAGCGCGAGGCGGTGGCTAAAAATAAGTTAAAGTCTGCTTATTTGCGTCCGATGTGTTTTTACGGTTCTGAAGGAATGGGTATACGTGCCGATAGCCTGAAAGTTCACGTCATGGTTGCGGCATGGGAATGGGGTAAATACCTTGGTGAAGACGGTATAGAAAAAGGTATTCGCATTCGTACATCTTCTTATATCAGAAACCATGTGAATAGTGTGATGTGCAAAGCTAAAGCAAATGGAAACTATATGAACTCTATTTTGGCGCTGCAAGAAGCTATTTCATGCGGTTACGATGAAGCGATGTTGCTCGATCACGAAGGCTATGTGGCAGAAGGCAGCGGTGAAAACATCTTTCTTGTTCGCAATGGTAAGTTAATTACGCCCGACCTAACCTCTGCATTAGAAGGGATTACGCGCGAAACAATTTTCCAACTGGCTGAAGAGTGTAGCTTAGAAGTCGTTGAAAAAAGAATCACACGTGATGAGGTTTATGTCGCCGATGAAGCGTTTTTCACCGGGACAGCTGCTGAAGTGACGCCTATTCGTGAAGTGGATGATCGAACCATCGGCAATGGGGGGCGTGGCCCAATTACCGAACGCTTACAAACAATGTATTTTGATGCCGTCCAAGGTCGCTCCGCTCAGCATAGTGACTGGCTAACTTACGTATAATAGGCTTGAGTAACCCTTATCGCATACTAATCGTAGGCCCTTCGTGGGTCGGCGATATGGTGATGGCACAAAGTTTATTTATAGCACTTAAAGAGCAATATCAACATTGCTCAATAGATGTGCTCGCACCGCAATGGTCATTAGCGTTGATGGAGCGGATGCCTGAAGTACGTAAAGCGATTGTTATGTCATTGGGGCATGGACAGTTTAATTTCAAGGGTCGTAAAAACTTGGGCCTATCGCTACGTGATGAAAATTATGACGAAGCGATTGTATTGCCAAATTCATGGAAATCGGCCTTAGTTCCTTACTTTGCTAGGATACCGAAACGAACCGGTTATTTAGGTGAGATGCGTTGGGGTTTGTTGAATAATGCACGCAAGCTTAATAAAGATTTTTTGACTAAAACGGTGCAACGTTTTGTGGCCTTGGCCACCGAGCCGTGTGCTATTTTGCCGGTTATTCCACAGCCACGTTTATTAGTTGATCCAGCGAGTGTTGCTAAAACAACTGAAACGTTTTTATTGCCCACCAAGGCAGGGAAAATACTTGGGCTTTGCCCAGGGGCAGAATATGGCCCGGCAAAACGTTGGCCTGAAACGCATTATGCTGAGGTGGCAAAAAAAGCCATAGAAAATGGCTGGCAAGTGTATCTATTCGGCTCAGCAAAAGATAAGGCCGTAGCGGCAACTATTAATGATCTAAGTGGTGGAGCCTGTAGTGATTTTGCTGGTAAAACAAGTTTGACTCAAGCGTTAGACCTTATGTCACTATGTGATGCGGTCGTTAGCAACGATTCTGGTTTAATGCATGTGGCCGCGGCCCTTAACATTAAAACCATTGCACTGTATGGTTCGTCCGACCCAACGTTTACTCCGCCATTGCACCCAGATGCACAGGTGATTACGTTAGGATTGGAGTGTTCGCCTTGCTTTAAGCGGGAGTGTCCACTTGGGCACTTAGATTGTCTTACAAAAATTTTACCAGAGCGTGTGTTAGCGCTCTTGGACGTGGCATCAGTGCCTTGATGAAGGTGCTTATCATTAAAACATCGTCTTTGGGTGATGTTGTTCATACCTTACCAGCGTTAAGCGATGCGGTACACGCTATTCCTGGTATCTCGTTTGATTGGGTTGTAGAAGAATCATTTCAAGATATTCCAGCCTTACACCCTAATGTGCAGCGTGTGATACCGGTGTCTGTTCGGCGTTGGCGAAAGAATTTTTGGAAATATCGTGCTGAAATTAAGGCGAGTATTCGCGATATTCAGGCAGACGAATATGATGCTGTGATTGATGCACAGGGTTTAATAAAAAGTGCTTTTTTTACACGTTATGCAAAAGGTAAAAGGTACGGTCTGTCTAAAACAAGTTGTCGAGAACCGCTAGCAGCACTGGCTTACCAATATAAGGTCGATGTCGCAAAAGGGCAGCATGCGATTGACCGTGTTCGGCAGTTATTTGCAAAAAGCTTAGGTTATGACGTTCCAAGTAACTTTTTTTCATATGGCCTGAATAAAGCAAGTATAAGTGACTCGTCGGGTCTGGAAGCACCGTATTTGGTTTTTCTTCATGGCACCACATGGGAAAGCAAGCATTGGCCTAATGAATACTGGCAAACATTAATTTCACTGGCGACCGCTAAAGGCTTCAATATTTATTTGCCTTGGGGGAACGAGTTTGAAAAAACGCGTGCTGATGAACTCTCTCGCTTATCAGAAAAAGCATATGTGTTAAAACGTTCATCCGTAAAACAGCTCGCTGAAATCCTAATGAATGCCAGCGGGGTAGTGGGTGTGGATAGTGGTTTAGCGCACTTAACGGCGGCATGTGAGACACCATCAGTGACGATTTACGGCTCAACGAGTGCTGACTTAACCGGCACCATGGGAGAAAAAAACGCCTGTTTACAAACAAATTTCGCTTGCTCACCATGTTTGAAAAAGGTTTGTTGTTACAATCAACAAACAACTGTAACCCCCGCCTGTTATCAGACTTTACCAGCGGACTTGGTTTGGCAAAACTTAGTTGAGCTAATGGTATGAATATAGAAAAGCTAAATACAGTGAAGGAACTTGAGAATTGGGCGAACAGTTCAGCTGACATGTTGGCATTAACAACTCAGCATGGACCTATTCAGTTAGAGGCGAATTTAAGGCACTTACCTACAAGACGATTAACGTGTCGTGCGCAATGGCAGAATAAGCGAGTGATCGCGAAGTTTTTTTACGGTGCTGGTTTTAAGGCATTAATGTTTAAAGAAGCGTTAATGTTACAGGCTTTAAAGAAGTCATCTATCAAGGTGCCCGAGTTACTGCATAGTGAACAACATACTGATTATGGGGTGCTCGTTATTCAGTATATAGAGCACGTGCAAACGCTTTCTTCCTTTTTTTGGTCGCAGCCTGAACAAGCCGAGCTTGAGACTAAATTACTCGCAGTTACTGAGTTAGTGTTGTTGTGCCAACAGGCAGGGTTTGAGATTAAAGACCCTCATTTAGATAATTTTTTATGTTGCCAAGGTGATGTGTATCTTATTGATGCAGGTGATATAAAAAAAGTAAAAAACAAGCTTAGCGCTCAAGCAGCGATGCAAAATTTAGCATTATTTTATGCGCAATTACCGGTAACGTTAGATCAACAAGCGTATCAATTGTTAACAAAAATGTTAGAAAGTTTGGCTGACTGGAACGGCTTGAGCGAACAATCTTGGCGGCAAGCGTTACTTAAACAACGACGTTGGCGACAAAAAAGATTTATTAATAAAAAGGTTTTTCGCTCATGTACAGCCTATATTTGTGAGCAAAATACATCACGTTTTTTGATGGCTAAACGGGCTGATTACTCTGAACAAATGGCCGTAGCGCTATCTGATCCAGACAAGCTTATTGCTAAGGGCCGATTGTTGAAAGATGGCGCCACTGCCACGGTAGCCCAGGTGGAGATTGCTGGACAGCCGTATGTGTTAAAACGTTACAATATAAAAAAACCTATTCATGCTTTATTACGAGGTTTTTGTTGGTCTAGAGCGGCAATATCGTGGAAGAACGGTCTGCTCTTAGAAATGTTGGGCATCCCAACTGCAAAATCGTATGCGATGATTGAGGAGCGTAAGAGGGCACTAAGACGGCGCTCATACCTGTTGTCAGAATATATTGATGCGCCTAGAGCGTGGGATATTTATGAAGATGATCAATATGATGAAGAGAATAAAAAGCAGTGGGCAAAAAAAATCTACGAATTGTTTTTACTGTTAAAACTCAGTCAGATCAGCCATGGTGATTTAAAAGCACATAATATTTTGTGCTCCGCTGAAGGCGCTTTTTTTATAGACTTAGACGGTCTTAAGTCAAACCAGAACTTTAAAAGATTTCAGAAAAAAATTTCTAAAGACCTTCGGCGCTTTCAGATAAGTTGGCCGGATAAGTGGAAAGAAAACCCTTATTTCATTAAATTCACACACTTATTATTAAAATGAAATTAACACTAAAAAAGAGGTTTGAGCATTGGAAGCGTAATAATAAAATCCAGCGTGAAAAGCCAGAAGTGTGGCTTATGAAAGATATACGTGTGGGTTATATTCAAATCCCTAAAGTAGCAACGCGGTCAATTCAACAGTGTTTAGCTAATTACTATGTTGAAAAGGAATCTCTTGATAGGCCAATAGTGTGGGATAAAAAAACAATCAAAAAGGTTGAAGAAAAAACTGCATTTCATGCATCACAGAAAGTACTAAGTCTGCTATCAAAAGAAAATTATATTTTTGCTTTTGTGAGAAACCCTTACGATCGATTATATTCGGCATATAAAAACAAGGTATTACAGCCACTAGAAATAGGGGGCAAAAATATTTTTAGTAATCATGGTGTTAGGTTAGGAATGGAGTTTGATGAGTTTGTTGATATTGTTTGTGGTTTAACAGACAACAGAATAGATAGACACTTACGCTCGCAGGCATGGTTTCTAAGTTATGAAGGAAACGTTATCCCAAAGTTTATAGGGCAATTAGAGTGCTTTGAAAAAGATTGGGCGTCATTAGATAAGCGATTTAACCTAGGGGAGCCAGTACATAAAAATAGTACAAAAAGTCTAAATATTGATGATTATCGTATGAAGTATTCTAGGGAGCTAGAAGAAAAAGTGTATGAGCGTTATAAAGAAGACTTTAATTTTTTTGGCTACGAAAGATTGAAATTTTAAATTTAATGTAAAAAACGAGTTTTAGCTGTTCGGTTTTATTAATGAAAGAACCGTTGAGTATAACTCGCTATTTTTTTGTTCGTACTCCTCTAATTTGATACGTTGTTTGGCAATTTCAAAATCAATATTCTCACTTGTTAATTTGACGCCAAAGCTTGGCTCTATTGGCGATGATGGTGCCATGACTCTACTTAAGATGAGATCGCCCATCGATTCTTTGTAATGAGATGTTTCCCAAAACCATTTCATCGGTGTTGATGTTTTCTCGGTTGGAACGGTTTCAGATATAACCGTGCTTAAATCAGTAAAATCGTAAAGAGGAATATTATTGGGGGCGCTTGTTAGAGAGACGATCTCCTGTTTCCAAGTAAGAAAGTTCTCCCATATGCCCATTTGTTTAAAAGTCATTAATTGTAGAGTATGGACCGGTGAAATAACGATCATAAGGTTAATCTCATGATCAAGGCAGGTTTTTATTAACTCTTTTAATAATCTTAACCTATCACTGGAATAGCCCTTTGAAGAATAAGTTTCATTATTATTGATGACTTTTTTTTCTAGGGTATTGAGAATTAGTTCGTGCTGCTCACCGTTATCAATCGTATCTGAAAAAGTGAGTTCGCCTAACTTTTGGCCTTGCTTATGTTTAGCGGGTAATCCTTTTGCGGTGTACTTTAAGGTTCGAAATGATTTTTCGATAGACTCTTTGCTGAAATGCTCTTTGAAAAATGATGAGAAAGCGTTGTTTGAATCGTCAAATCTAGAGAGAGTGAAATCTGCGCTGGTTGAACGTGCTTCGGAAAAAAGGCCGTAATCGAGAGCAAGCATGATTAATTTAGGTTGCTTGTGCTTGATAATGGTCTGGAATACTTTATGTGTTTCTATAAAGTTACTACCAGCTAACGATGCATTATATGCTTTGAGTGAGCCCCAAAGTCGGTGTCTAGGGTTAATGCCGATTTCTGAGCGTGATGAACCCAAAATAAAAGCATCGTAATCACCTTTAACAATATGAACTGCTTTAGCTGTTCTTGTCCCTCCAAAATAACTAATGGAGCCTTTTGGAGACAAAAAAGAGTCTATATCGTATGGGTTGGCGTAAAAAGAGAGTGATAGGGCAGACAAGCAAAGTAGAAAAAATAGACTAAGAAAAATTAAAAGGTATTGCTTATATTGCATATTAAAATTGAAAGTATAAGAATTCTTGAGCTCTAGCTAAATAGATAACCGAAATAAAGCCGATGATGGAGAAGGTTAATGCTGACGCTTTACTTGGATGCCAGCGGTAGTCAAGCCGGTAAACGTCAGGTTTGACTTTATTAGAAAAAATATCGTTACTGTTGGGTGCAAACCATACTAAAAAGAGTCCAATTATAAGTGAAGAGATTGATTCGAGATGTTGGCTGAAGCCTTCGGGATTGATAATAAGCATTTGCTGGATGATATTGATAGCGGTAGGTATATTTTCTGAACGAAATATAACCCAAGCAAGAACAATAGAAAGAAATGTTAATAACCTTCCAAAAGTTGAGGAGAGGAAACTTAAGCGATGAGGCTTTGAGTTTACTAGTGTTTGCCAGCTGTGGTTAAGGGTCAAATATATTCCGTGCAACAGACCCCAAAGTATAAAAGTCCACCCTGCACCATGCCACAGGCCTCCTAGAAGCATCGTTATCATCAAATTGATATAACGTCTTGCATCACCTTTTTTATTTCCACCTAACGGGATATAAACATAATCTTTTAGGAAGCGTGAAAGGGTCATGTGCCAACGCCTCCAAAAATCTATGATATTTTTTGCTTTGTATGGAGAGTTGAAATTATATGGAAGTGTAATGCCAAATATTAAGGCTAAACCTATTGCCATATCACTATACCCTGAAAAGTCAAAATATAGTTGTAATGTGTATGCTATTGCCCCTGTCCAAGCTGTGGTTGAGTTGGCAATCATATCAGCGCTAGCCTGATTAAAGATAGGGTTAGCGAGAGAAGCGAAATAATCGGCGATAATTACTTTTTTAAACAAACCTAAGCTGAAAATAGAGAGGCCTTTGGCAATGTTTGATGTGTTGAGTATTAAAAATTTTGGGTTGGAAAACTGCGGCATCATCTCTTTATGATGAACGATAGGGCCTGCAATTAATTGTGGGAAGAATGTAACAAAAAGCAGGTAATCTAAAACTCTATGAGACTCAACTTCTTTCTTATATGTATCAACCAAATAAGTTATTTGTTGGAAGGTGAAAAATGAAATTGCTAGAGGAAGGACTATATTCAGTGTGGAATGTTCTGTATCGATGACTGCATTAATATTTTCAATAAAAAAGTTAGCATATTTAAAGTAGCCCAATAAGACTAGGTTTAGGCTAATGCCCAGTAATAAAAAGAGTTTTGAAGATAGTGCGTTATTGCTTGTATTTAAAGAAAGTATTTTCTTAGCAAGACTGAAGTTAACGAAAATTGAAAGAAGAATTAAAGGTAAATAGCTTGGGTTCCACCAGCCATAGAAGAAAAGTGAGCATGCAATAAGCCAAAGTGATGTCAGCTCCTTGTTGCCAACCCGCTGACATAGAATAAAGACCATGACTGACACGGGTAGAAAAGCAAAAATAAATTCGTAGCTATTAAAGAGCATAAATAATTTTATTGTTTAAAAATTAAAACGCTATCACCCTTACGGTTGTTAAAAATCTTTACTGGTTTTGTCTTTAATGAATTAAGCAAGGTTGAGACCCCGGTGGTGTTTTTTCGGCTTACTTGTATAGCTAAAAGGTCAAATTGATTTAATTTTCCATTGTTTATTTTTTGAATAACAGCTTTAAAGCGCGGTTCTCTAATTCGTTTCCCATTCTGATGACCAGAGTAGAAGCTGACAAATTGATCGTTGGTAAATAACGAGATGTCTTGGTTTTTATTTGAAGCAGCAATCCATTGTCCAGCATCTTTCAGATACGCTTTGCTTGCGCCGGTCGATATTAGGCTATCAAGAGTTAAGATGATAAAAAGCACTGTTGTAATTTTTACAATGTTAGCTTGAATTGGTGAAAAAGCTTTTTTTTGTAGTTGTTGATAAGCTAGTTGAAGCAAAAAAGGTAAGGGAATGATGAGCGTTAGAGCTAGTGGGATTGGGTACCTTCCAGCAAGAAAGTATCTGGATGATAAAAAGCCAACTAATATAATAATATGAATCGCTATTAAGTAAGCCCAAGGACGTATAACTTGATGGTTTACAGTGGTTCTACTGAAGAAAAGTGCGGGAACTAAGAAAATGGCATAAAGAGGACTTGTCGCGGAAACAATTTCAGTCAGTAAAATAAGTATGAAAAGAAAGGCAAGAACAGCAAAGGCATAATCATTGGAAAAGCCTTGAGGGGAAAGGGTGTTAATGAATTTTTCAGTTGAATTTAAAGCGGATGAAACGCTTGTACCGAATGAGCTTAATATATGTTCAATTTGATCGAATTTTGTAAAGCCCCTAAGGTTTATGTGTTCATAGTTATGACTATAGATGAGGGTGCTAAGTAACGTTACTAGCAGTATTAAAGTGGTTGCTATGGTCAGTTTGCCTGCTGAGGAAACAGAACGGAATAATAATAGCAGCGGTAGAAGAAGAAAAATAATGCCTTCTACCCTAAATAAAGTAGCTAAAGTAGTGAAGAAAGTTAATGAAATAACGGCCCTTAGCGTTGTTTTTTTGTAGGCTTGAAGGAAGAAGTAAACGCTTAGTAAATAAAATGCCCAATAACCGTGGTCGCGAATCACCATGTTACGGTATTCATTTAAATTTGGGTAACATAAAATCACGAGACTGGCACAATATAGGAGTATTTTGTTTTTACCAGCAAATTCTTTTACGATGATTATGAATACAGCGCAGGTCAGCGCTGTTAAGAAAGCATTTAAAATATAGGCGGAATATTCTAAAGAAAGGGTAGTGAGTGTGGAAATTTGTGAGATTAGATAGGGGTAAAACAGCCAATTATAGGCTTTTGTCGCACTTTGCCAGTCACCTTCTTGAATGAGTGATGCTAGGTATAGATAGAGTATTCCGTCACTATTTATTACTGAATCAGCTATATGTTGTGATAATGATAAGAATAGACTTATGACGACTGTAAATATAAGAAGGTTTCGTAACTCAACGTGAGTTATTTCATTCGCTGCTGTTAACGAGTGAATGGTTTTTTCCTTCATGTGTCTAGGGGGTAGTCACTTGGTTTTTTAAAAGCTTTGTGTAAGCGCCGTTGTTTGCCAACAAAGTACTATGTGTTCCAGATTCAATAATCTTACCTTTATCCATAATTAAGATTTCATCGGCGTTTTGAATGGTTGATAACCTATGGGCTATGACGATAGTCGTACGGTTTTTTACGGCTTTTTCAAATGCATTTTGAATCAGTTGTTCTGATTCGGTATCTAAAGCAGATGTTGCTTCATCAAGAATGAGAATGGGGGCATTTTTTAGTAAGGCCCTAGCAATTGCAATACGTTGACGCTGACCACCAGAGAGCTTTAGCCCATTTTCCCCCACTAAGGTGTCCCAACCATTTGGCAGTTGTTCGATAAATTCTGCGGCATTTGCATCTCTAGCGGCTTGTTTAATTTCGTCTAGCGGTGTGTTTTTAAGGGTGCCGTAGGCGATGTTATTGGCAATAGTGTCGTTAAAGAGGGTAATGTTCTGAGTAACCAGAGAAATATGGTGCCTTAGATTTTTAAGGGTATATTGATTAATGTCGACATCATCTAGCAAAATATCACCTTGTTGATGTGTGTAGAAACGAGGAATGAGGTTTGCTAGCGTTGTTTTTCCGCTACCGGACCTACCAACTAACGCAACCATCATGCCTGGTTTAATATCGATATTAATATTTTTCAGAACGGTTTTATTTGTACCTGGGTAAGAGAAGTCTAAGTTTCTGATTTTAATGTGTCCGCTAACCTTGTTGACACTATATTCACCATCGTCTTGTTCTGGTTGTGTATCAAAGATTTCAAAAATACTTTCTGCTCCAGCAATGCCTTTTTGAATGTTTGCATTGACTTCACTAAGCTGTCTGATGGGTTTGGGCATTAAACCGGCGGCAGTGATGTAAGCAATGAATTCCCCAGGAGTTGCATTAGTCATGAACAATAAAGCTAAATAGATCATTAAGGCCAAGGCAGACGCAACAATAAGCTGTAGGACAGGTGTGTTAATAGCACCTGTTTGTACCATTTTCATTGCTTGTTTGAAGTTTGAAAAGCTGGCTTCTTTAAAACGCTTTTTTTCGTAGTCTTCTCCACCAAAGCTTCGAACAACGCGGTAATTGTTGATCAGCTCGGACGAGACATGGGTGATATCGCCCATTGAGGTTTGAATGCGTTTACTAATGGCTTTAAAGCGCTTGCCGGCATACCTTACAAGTAAGCCAATGATGGGTGCAATGGTTAAAAAGATTAAAGATAAAGCCCAGTTCATGTACAACAAATAGCCGAGTAGACCGATAATGGTTAAGCCCTCTCTGACCACAACCTTAATGGCATCTGTTGCAGCAGATGTGACTTGAGAGACGTTATAGGTAACACGTGAGAGCAAGTGCCCAGAGTTTTGGTCATCGAAATATGAGTTAGGCAGGGCAGTGTATTTGTTGAATATTTCACAACGTAAATTATGTACGACGTTGTTAGCGACTTTTGCAATGTAATAACTACCTAAAAATGAGCCAATGCCTCTAAAAAAGACAATACAGATAGTTGCTAAAGGTACCCAGTAAATTTCCGATCTATTTTCAGCCTGTAATGAATCAACTAAGTACTCCATCAAGGCAGCAAGAGCGGGTTGCGTGAGGGCGAAAATGAGAAACCCTAAGAGGCTAATGGAAAAAGGTTTCCAATAAGGCCAAACGTATTCAAGCAACCTTAAGTAAATTTTAATGCTAGTGCTTGATGGGGCTTTTTTAGTTTGCTTGTTCAATGTTTAACCGTTGCGCTTAACAATCCAACATTTTAACGCATAGTTTGACCATTGGTAGGGTGTTTAGGGGTAAAATTATTTTAATTCAATAGGATTTTATTTCAGCTTCCATGCGTTTAGCTTTTGCACTTTATAAGTATTTCCCGTACGGCGGACTAGCGCGTGATTTTATGCGTATTGCGGATATTTGCCTTGAGAAAGGTTATCAAGTTGATGTGTATGTAATGGAATGGCAAGGTGATCAAAAGGCTGGCTATAATGTCTCTGTGTTGCGTTCCTCGGGGTGGAGTAATCATGCCAAAGTTGCTGACTTTCACCAGCAATTGAGATCAAGGTTGGAGCAACAATCGTATGAGGCAGTGATCGGTTTTAATAAAATTCCCGGTGTTGATGTGTATTATGCCGCGGATCCTTGTTACATCGATCGCTTTTCTGCCCGGTCGTTTTTCAATAAACTCAATCCACGATATCGTTTTTATGCTGGGGTGGAAAAAGCTGTTTTCAAAGCGCCCAGTCGTACGGTATGTTTGATGATATCAGATGTGCAAATGGCACTGTTTAAAAAGCACTACCAGACTGCTGCTGAAAGGTTAGTGATGTTACCGCCAGGCATTGATATCAACCGACGTAGACCATTAGATGCACTTCGTAAGCGGGCAGCTTTTCGTCAACAGCTAGGCATGCTTGAGCAAGATTTAATGGTCTTGATGGTTGGAACTGGGTTTAAAACCAAGGGCGTTGACCGAGCGATAAAAGCAATAGCGGCGTTACCTGAAGGGTTGAAGAGTAAAACGTCTTTAATGGTTGTTGGTGAAGATGACCTTTCTAGCTATGAGCGTTTGGCCCGAGAAAACAAGGTAAGTGAACGGGTTCACTTAATGGGAGGGCGCTCAGATGTGCCTGATTTTTTATTAGCGGCTGATCTGCTGTTACATCCTGCGCGTAAGGAGAATACGGGAACGGTTATTTTAGAAGCAATGGTTGCAGGCCTACCCATGTTGGTAACGGATGTGTGTGGTTATGCAAAGTATGTTACGCAGTCTAAAGCAGGTGCAGTAATGTCGTCACCCTTTAATCAGCAGTTACTTAATGAACAGTTAGTGAGCATGCTAACGGATGGTAAAACCAATGAACGGCGTGACCATGCATTAGCATTTGCAAACAAAGAAGACTTATACAGCATGCCTGAAAAAGCAGTAGAGGCGATTGAAACTGTCATAAATAGGAAACGGAATGAAACTTGAAGTAACGGAAGAGTTTCAAAAAGACTGGGGCGACACCCCTAGCTTTGATCAGTTAATGGCACTTGACGGTGAAATGTATCGACAAGTGGCACGACGTAAAACATTCAAGTTTCTTCTTAAGGAGACGTTTTACTTTGCAAAAATTCACCACGGTGTTGGTTGGAGGGAGATTTTAAAAAACATTATTCAGGGGCGGTTACCTATATTGGGTGCCGAAAATGAATATGATGCCATTCGTGCTCTAACAAAGCTTGGCATTAAGACGATGACACTTGCAGCTTATGGGCGGCGTGGGTGGAATATCGCCGAGCAAGAATCCTTTGTGCTAACACGGTCACTTGAACCGGCCATAAGCTTAGAAGATTTCTGTGCAAATTGGGCAGTAGATAAGCCTTCGCTAAAATTAAAGCGAGCATTGATTAGACGTGTGGCTAGCATAACGCGAAAAATGCATGAAAATGGCATTAATCATCGAGATTTGTATATTTGCCATTTTTTATTGAAAGAGAATGAACTTGAAGCCCTTAATGGCAATAAAGATGTTGATCTTTATTTAATAGACTTACATCGGGTACAAATAAGAGCTAAAACGCCGATGCGCTGGTTAGTAAAAGATTTGGCCGCTTTGTGGTTTTCAAGTATGGATCTTGGCCTCAGTCGTCAGGATTTGTTTTACTTTATTCATCACTACACTGGGAATAAAGCGACTAAAGAATTAACCGAGAACAAAAAGTTTTGGGCTGAAGTAAAAAGAAAAGCACGGGTCTTAAAAGCTAAACCGATAAAAGCTTAAGGCGTTATCTTTTTAGGTGGGCGGCGGCTTAAATGCTTGGCAATATCCAAAAACAGCTTTCTAGCCTCTGCTTTTGATGCGGAGGGACCAAGGTAAGAATAAAGCATTCTGTAGAGTTGTTGGGTGGTAAAGAAGGAGAGTGCTTTGCGGGCTAAGCCGCTTAAGTCGGCCACCTTAAGGCGGTAATTAAAAAATTTACGCTGAATGCCTCGAGGGCAATCTATCCATATAGGTGTGTAAGTCTGTCCTGTTTGTTGGATAAGGATATTCCGCCATTTGAGATCTAGATGAAACAGCCCCGTGTCATGAGCGGTTCTTATTTGTTGGAATAATTGTTCCTTAAGACTATTAAGTATAAGTCTGTGCTCACTGTTGGGCATTTTTAACAGGACTTTTTTGAAAAAGTGATCTAATTGCATGCTATTAGGTTGTTCCTTTGTCACGATGCAAGCAGTATCTAAGCGACCAAAGGAGCGTTGTTCATATAAGGCAATTGTATCTATGGTTGGAATGCCAAGATTCTTAAAACGTTGGTAGTTAATTGACTCATTAGCGGCTTTGCTTCGGCGTAAGAAAAATTCCCAGCGATTTTTTTTATAGACATACCTTTTGAAATAAAAAACTCCTTGATTGCTTGGCAGAGTAATTTTTAGGCAGGTGGTTTTGCCTGATGATAAAGTTTCACCAGTATTAAACGTTAGCCAGTTCGATGCATCATTGAGCCCGATAGTCGATAAAGTGGAGCGGTATTGGGGGACTATATTTAATCGAGTACCGTGAAAAATATACCGATATAATGATTTCCTAGAGGACATTAGATGTGTAAGTTGGTGATCAAATGAAACATTATATAGCTGAAAAATGGCGGGACATACTCGTTTTTAATGACTTAGACAGTTATGAAAAAGTATGGGCGCTGAAAGCAGATTGGTTTGAAGAGCCTAATTACCGCCGAGGTGGTTGGAGCGGAGTTTCTAGGGTTGAGTTAAAGTTGCCGCTAGGTGGTTCAGTCGGGGTGTTTTTAAAACGTCAAGAGGACCATGTGACGCGTACACTGGGGCACCCCATTAAAGGGTTTTCCACATTTGCTAGAGAATTCAATGTTATTCGTGCTTTTCAGCAGCATAATATTCCATCGTTAGAAGTCGTTTTTTTTGAACAATGGAAGCAAGATGGGCATCAACGTGCTTTTATTATGACCGAGGAATTGTCTGGCTATGCTCCGCTATCGTCCGAAGACTATAGGATGGGCTCGGCACTGTTAGCAAACGAACAACAAAAAACGGCACTATTTGAAAAACTGGCTGAACTACTCCATAGCATGCATAAGCATAAGTTTCAGCATAACTGTTTATATCCAAAGCATGTTTTCGCAAAGCAATTAGCAGCAGGTGGGGTGGATTTACGCGTTATAGACTTGGAAAAAGTAAAAAAAGTGCTGACAAAGAAGCAAGCTATGTATAGGGATTTAGATACCTTATTACGACATGCTAAGACGTGGAGTGATGAAGACAAGTTAGCATTTTATAAGACCTACCAAGGTGAGAGCTATTTGAGCAATGGTTCACAACGGCTTTGGAATAAGTTGAATAAAAAATAAATTTAATGGGCGCTGAAAAGGCTGTCTTGCGGGTTGAAATTATAAACAGCAAGAACCTTGGATCCTGTAAAATGCTGCAAAAAGAATCACCAAGCTAGGTGAAATAACAGGAATTGAAAACGGATTATTTATGATAGTTTTAGGTTTGTCGGGTGCAGTTAGTCATGACGCATCAGCAGCGTTATACATTGATGGGAAATTAGTTGCGGCGGTTGAAGAAGAGCGCTTTTTACGAGATAAACACGCAAAAGGTCAGTTTCCCTACGAATCTACCAAGTTCTGTCTAGAGTACGCGGGTATTAAACCAAGCGATGTCGACGTAGTGGCGTTTCCGTACGCGAAAATAGGCTTATCTAGTCCAGCGAGATGGCATTATGCAAAACGGCATTGGTATGCGCCGGATCGTGCGCTGATGGCATTGTTTAATGGTAACCGTCGATATGAGCGTAACTTCAATAGTGTTATGAAAATGCTCGATGACCTTGGCATTGGCTCTCAGCGTGTTAAGTATGTTCCAGTTGAACATCATTTAGCGCACGCGAGTAGTGCGTATCACTTAAGTGGTTTTAAAGAAAAAACGGCTATTCTTGGAATTGATGGAAAAGGTGAATACGCAACCACCTTTTTCGGTTACGGTGAACATGGAAAAATTCATAAAATAAAAGAATTTTATGATCCTGATTCACTGGGCGGTGTTTATGGCGCAATTACCGAATTTCTCGGTTTTGAAATGCTTGATGGCGAGTTTAAAGTAATGGGGATGGCACCCTATGGCGACCCTTCCCGGTTTGATTTTTCACGTTTAATTGAAACCGATGGTAAGGATTTTCGAGTGAATACTAAGTTGGTTAATTGCTTGGGCTTACGTCGTTATAAAGAAAATGGCAAAGGCTATTTCTTTAGTCCAAAGTTGATTGAGTGGCTGGGGCCAAAGCGTGAAGGTGATGAGATTGATGATCCGTATATTGATTATGCTGCAAGCATTCAAGCCTTGCTTGAAAAAGTAGCGCTGGGCCTAATTGATACCTATCTAGGCGACACCTTAAAAGAAACTGGCAAGTTATGTTACGCCGGTGGAGTTGCTCTTAATGTTAAATTGAACCAGCGCATTATTGCTCGACCTGATGTTAATGAACTGTTTGTACAACCTGCTGCAAGTGATGCAGGAACAGCGATTGGTGCGGCGAGTTATGCGGCTCAAGAATTAGGTGACGAGATTGAAAAAATGGAACATGTCTACCTTGGGCCAAAGTACACCAATGAAGAGTGTATTCAGGCCTGTTTAGATCACCCGAATAAACCAAAGTATGAAGTGTTGGAAAATACGACGCAATACACAGCTAAGTTGTTGGCTGAGGGTAACCCTATTTCATGGTTCCAAGGCCGTATGGAGTTTGGTCCTCGTGCGTTAGGCAATAGAAGTATTATTGGTAACCCCAGTAGTAAAGGTGTGGCAGATAGAATTAATGCACAGATCAAATACCGCGAACGTTGGCGACCTTTTTGCCCAAGTATTTTAGATACAGTGGCTGAGGATATATTGCAAACCGATCACCCAAGCCCTTATATGACGTTTACCTTTGATGTGGCAGAAAGTTGGAAAGAACGTATTCCGGAAGTAGTGCATGAAGATGGAACAGCACGGGCACAAGTTGTCACTGAAAAAACTAACCCTCGTTATTATTCGCTGATTAGCGAAGTTGAAAAGCTCACCGGCAATGGGGTCGTGTTAAACACCTCGCTAAACCGTCGTGGAGAACCGATGGTGTGTTCACCAACCGATGCCCTAAATATGTTTTATGGGTCTGACTTGGAATATTTAGTGATGGAAGATATTTTAGTGAGAAAACATAACGTCGACTAGGTGATGTGTTCTTGCAGTACTTTGTTTACGTCGCTGATGTATTACTCAAATTAGACTGTAAGCCACGGTTTAGAGCTGCTGCATCGGTTTTGTTTAACGGGCTGGCCTCAAGGTAAGCTGAAAGAAAGGCTTCAGTGTGTTTTTTGAGTAAGTCTTTATCTGCCTGATAACGAAGTATGTGTTGAAAATTCCGTATGCGTAACGCTAACTTGAGGGCTTTTTTCTTGATTTGCATATCTGAAATATCAATCAGTGCAAAGTCCCCATGAGGACAAACAAGAATGTTTTTTAAATGGGCAGAGCGGAAATAAACTCCTTTATTGTGTAGCTTGGCAATAAAGCTTCCAAATTGTCGAAAGAGGGCATCGCTATTGAGTGTGCTATCGCTTAAGACATCGCGCAGTAATAAGCCGTCTAAGCGTTGGTAAACAACGAGATGACGCTTAATGCTGTGACACCAAAGTAGTCGATTAATTTTAACCGTTGGAATACCAAGGGTGTCAAGCTGTTGTGCGTTGTCTACAAAGCGAACTGCGTAAGGTTTTAAAAGAGCAGTCGAAAAGAATCGTTTTCGGCGAAATAATTTAATGATTTCACCTTGCTGAGTATCCAGTACTTTTATACCGGCGCCATCTTTTTCTATTACCTGCGCACCGTCAATCAGTTGTAGGTATTGTTCGTAACTAATTTTTTCCATTAGGCATCAATGTCGGGGATTAAGGTGCTTTTCAAGTGTACGATTTGATCTTTTATAAATAGTCGCCTTTTTTTTAATCGACGAATTCTCAGTTGATCAGGCTGAATTTCTTCACTTAAATGGTCGATGATATAGTGTAAATCTTGATGTTCTTGGTTGAGTTCAATAATCCTGAGCTCTATTTGATCATTTTCACTTAATATCATTTCGATTTACACAAAGCGCATTGAATAAACGCCTATGGTACAGCATACTTGCGGCATGAATAATGATTTTAAAACAGTGTTACGGCTATTTGTTGATCTTTGTCTCATCAAGAAAGGGCCGCAAGATGTGCCGGACTCTACAATATTATTGAAAGCCGTATTTTTTATTTATTTTCTATCAGGTAGTTTACTGCTTTCAAGTTCTATGGCATTCGGTGAGGCAGTTGTTCAATCCTTCATTGAGACCATATTGTTGGGCTTATTCGTCTATATATTATTGAGTTTCTTTGCACTCAAGAATCGTTTTAATCAATCAGTAACAGCGATTTACGGAAGCGGTGCTTTAATTACCGTAATCAGTGCTCCATTTGTTTTTTTGATGGGTGGTATGACTGGCAGTGAAGGCTCAACCGGCGTGCTGGGTTTGGTCGTCTTTCTAATTGTTTGTTGGAGCTTTGCTGTGCTGGCAAATATTATTCGACAAACAATACAAAAGAGTTTGGGTGTGAGTTTATTATTAACGTTTTGTTACTTGTACTTGTCCTACCACGTAATACAGCTGATATATCCTGTTGAAGCAGCGTTGGTTGCTCAGTAATTTAACTTAAGCACGACTGAGTTGATTGCTAAGGTTAACGAAGTCATCAATTGTCAGGGCTTCTGCACGAAGACTAGGGGCGATGTTAGCGGCGTCAAGTGCGTTGTCATCACAAATATTTTTTAATGTGTTCTTAATGGTTTTACGACGCTGAGAAAAGGCGGCCTTTACTATGGTTTCAAATAGCTGCATATCATCAATCAGGTATTTTTGTTGGCGGTAAGGAGTAATACGGACGATACTCGACATGACTTTAGGTTGTGGGTGAAAACATTCTGGTTCGACATCAAATAGTGCTTCAACCTGACAATGAAGTTGTACCATGATACTTAGGCGACCAAATTGCTTGCTGCCAGGCTGTGCTTGAAGCCGATTAACAATTTCCTTTTGCAACATAAAATGCATATCTTTGATATGCGAGGCTTGGGTTAATAGATGGAACAATAAGGGCGTTGAAATATTGTAAGGTAAATTACCAATAACTCTCAATGGCTGGCCATGGTCTAAAGCAGAAAAATCAAAGGTTAAGGCATCTGCACTGTGAAGGGTAAAGCGGTCGATATGAGAAAAGCGGCTAGTTAGTTGCTCTACTAAATCTCTATCCAACTCTACAACATCAAGCTCACATTGAGCATCAAGGAGTGGTTCTGTAATAGCGCCTTGCCCTGGCCCAATTTCAACAAGGTGTTCAGTGGCGATAGGGTCTATGGCCATGATTATCTGGTGAATAATTTGGCTATCTTGTAGAAAATTCTGGCCGAAGCGTTTACGAGCTTTATGTTGTTTGTTCAAGGGTTGACCTTTGTGCGAGTTGTATGGCAGTGTCTAAAGCAGATGCTAAACTGCTTGCGCTGGCCTTTCCTGTAGCGGCTAAATCAAGAGCTGTGCCGTGATCAACAGATGTGCGAATAATTGGTAGACCTAAGGTGATATTAACAGCGTCGCCAAAGCCAGAGAACTTAAGGGTTGGTAAGCCTTGGTCATGGTACATTGCTAACACCACATCATGTTTTTCAAGCACGGGTCGTGTAAACGCGGTGTCAGCCGGCAGGGGGCCAGTCAGGCAGATATTATTTAGGCGTAATTTTTCAAGTGAAGGAATAATGGTGTCAATTTCTTCATTGCCCAAGTGACCATTTTCACCTGCATGGGGGTTGAGCCCACAGACGGCGATTCGCGGGTTGGCGATGGCAAATTGCCGTTGAAGATCATGGTTTAAAATTGTAATCGTTTTTTCCAGTAAAGTAGGGGTAATGGCTGCGCTAACATTGCTTAGTGGAAGGTGCGTTGTTGCAAGAGCAACTCGTAAGGTTTTGGTTGCTAGCATCATTACTGGGTAGCTGCCGCAATAATCAGCTAAAAACTCAGTGTGGCCAGAAAAGGGTATATGAGCATCATTAATAACACTCTTTTGGACAGGCCCAGTAACGAGTGCTTGGCATTGATTGTCGAGACAAAGTTGAGCGGCGGCTTTGAGCGTTTCAACGATATACGCGGCATTGCTGACATCCAAGAGCCCACTAATTTCTTGCTTAGCGAGTTTAATTGGAAACACGTTCATAGTGCCGGGTTTATGGGCGCTAGAGGCTTGCCTTAGGTCTGCTTGTTGAATGTCGATGGAAAGGTTTAGTTCAGTAGCTCTACGGGCTAACAGGTTAGGGTCAGCGACAAAAATAAGCTCGCAGGGCCATGGTTTCTGGCAGATTTGCAGACAAATATCAGGCCCAATACCGGCAGGTTCGCCAGGTGTAATAACAATTCGAGGTAATGGCATGATTACATGATCACTGGATAAAAAAGATAATTAGTTATCCAAGCGATATTCAATGTAAGCATCATCCCTTAACTTAGTTAACCACGACTCAATCGCAGCATCTGCTTTACGTTTTTGAAGTTGAGAGCGTGCTTGAGCTTCGCGCATCAGTTGGGTGTTATCTTGTTCCTCGCGACCTAACACTTGAATTAAGTGCCAGCCGAATTGGGTTTGTACAGGTTGGCTAATTTCATTGATCTCGAGTGTGTTCATGGCGGCTTCAAAAGCAGGCACCAGAGCACCGGGTTGCACCCAATTTAAGTCGCCGCCATTAATGGCTGACCCTCTATCTTCGGAGTTTGTTCTTGCTAATGCAGCAAAGTCTTCGCCGTTTTCAATACGCTGTTTAAGATTAAGCAATCGGTCCTGCGCAATTTGATCGGTAATCAATGCATTAATTTTAATAAGAATATGACGAACATGTGTTTTAGTAATCATTACCTTTTGTTGGCCACGTGTCCCAAACAGTTTAATAATATGGAACCCACTAGGGCTTTCAATAGGGTCTGAAAACTCATTGACTTGCATTTTCTCAACGAAGGGCGTTAATAATGACGGCATTTGCGCTAATTTCATCCACCCAAGGTCACCACCATCCAATGCATTGCTGGCGTCTGAATTTGCAATGGACAGCGTAGAGAATTTCTTTCCTTGTTTAAGGCTAGTAATAATTTTTTCTGCCTTGTTACGAGCGGTTGTTATTTGTTGTGGTGATGCGTTTTCAGGCGTAGCAATGAGGATATGTCCTAAATGATACTCTGTAGACTGGTCTCCTTCGCTTTGTTCTAGGTAGTTTAGAAAACTGGCGACTTCTTGGTCTGAAACTTTAACTTCATGATGTACATAACTTGCTTGTACACGTCTGACTAACATCTGATCTCTAATTGAGTTCTTAAAAGACTTCAGCGTAACGCCATCTTTTTGTAGAACGTCTAAAAATTCTTCTGTTGAAAGTTTATTGGCGGCTGCGATACGTTGCATGGAGTCTTCGATTTCCGCGTCAGAGATTTTCATTGCACTTCGTCTAGCAATTTGTAGTTGTAGTTCGGTTTGTACCATACGGTCTAATACGCGTTTTTCAATATCGTCTCTTGATATTGAGGCACGTTGTTCAGCGGGTAGGCGTTGGTAGGTTTGTTTAACTTGCTCGTCTAATTGGCTTTTTAAAATAACGCCTTTATCAACAATGGCGACAATGCGGTTCATAGACTCTTGTGCGAAGACAGCAGGCGAAAGGAAGCTACATAGCACGATTGCATTAATAAAGAGAGCGCGATTAAGATTATTCATGATGGAAAGATTCACAAGTTAAAAGGGGCTTAAATAGAAGGTTAAAATAACATTTGGATTGCTATTATGTAACCTTCTATTTACTGTTGAGAGTGATTTTTCTGAACGTTATTGCTCGGGTATTTGGTAGCCTAATATGCCTTCTTCAAGGAAAGAGTCTAGTTTTTCACCAAAGCTGGTAAGGCCTTTTAGTTCAAATTGAAAGAAAATGCCTTCTTTAGCTTCTTCGTCTATTGCGTCGTTAACGTAGCGCCTAGCGATGACTCTTAAGCGCCAACAACAGGTGTCTTTCTCTAACCCTAAGAAGGTATCAAGTGCTAGGTTATGCTCTTGTGAGTAATTCCAGCGGCCAACCGTACTCCATTCTTTGCTAATTGGCCATTTGAATGATAAGTCGGTTTGTTCAATATCATTAGAGTTTCCTCTGAAGTCAGTAGTGCCTTCATAGCGTGAACGGTAGGTTGCGTTAAATAAACGATTTGCCCCATCTTGGTAGTGAAGACCCAGAGTTGCTTTTTCTGTTTTGCCAGCATGTGGGTCGTATTGCAAGGCTGAACGAGCGGACCATGTATCTGTGATTTTTGCGGAAACTTCTGTTACTAAGTCTGAAGTATCGTCGGTAATAGGCTTGTTGGTTGGTTTAAGTTGTACATCTAGGTCGTCAAAGTAAACAATGGAACCAATACTGGCTCTTAGGCGTTCATTACCCGTATTAGACTCAATAAAACGTGAAGTGACTGCTAAGGTAAGCTGGTTAGCGTCGGCTACTCTGTCAGCGCCGGAGAAACGGTTTTCTCTAAATAATTGATTAAAGCTAAAGTCATATTCAGAGGTATCAAACAATGGAATATCATCTTGGTCTTCATGGGGAACGTATAAATAATATACGCGTGGTTCCAGTGTTTGTATCATGCCACTGGCAAAATTAAGGTTTCTTTCAAAAAACAATCCAGAGTCTACAGAGAGTATTGGAAGCGTTCTACTTTGACCGCTGTTAATGGTGCTGGCTTGATCGCTCAGCCGATATTCGGTATGTCTTAGGCTTAGTCTAGGGGTTAAAAAGCCACTGGCGTTTCTTAAAGGAACGCTAATGCCTGGGTGAAGGTCTACACGTTTGGCATCAACATCTGAACTATGGTCGAAGTAAACAAACTCATTGCGCATATCGACTTTAGCGATACCAAATACGTCTGTTTCACGTAAATTAAACAGCACCTGAGGTAAACGGCGATGAGGACGTGCGGTGCTAGAGAGGGATTCATCAATAGAGTCATAGTTATCTATTTTAGTTAGTAGGCTCCAGTGATCGGCACGGTAATTTAAACTGGCTTGGCTTTTTAGGTAACGGTTACTAGAGCTGATGAGGCTATTACCAAAATCTTCAAAATAATCATCATCGGAGATGTAGTTTAAGTCTATATCTGAGCTCAAACGAGATGTAATGGTTGATTGGTTTTGTAATGAAAATTGACCTCGTAAGTCGCTCGTCTCTGTATCGCTTAGAATTTCAGCAGATACCTGTCCTTCACTGCTACCTGTTAGGTAGCGAAATTCGCCTCCGAGCATAAACCCTCGGTTGCTCATGATGCGAGGAGTAATAGTTGCATCATAGTTTGGCGCAATATTCCAATAGTAAGGGAGAGAGAAATCAACGCCTGTTGTGTCAGAACTTCCAAAGGTCGGTGTCAAGACCCCAGATTGACGTCGGTCATCAATAGGGAAGCTAATGTAAGGCGTATAAAGCAATGGAATATCAAATACTTCAACCCATACGTCACGTCCAGTTCCGCGACCAGTTTCCTTGTTCAACTCAAGTGTTCTTGCCTGTAACTCCCAGTCACTAACACTCGGTGCGCAGGTGGTGTAAGTAACGTTTGTTGACTGGGTGATATTACGGTTAACCAGTGTTGTTGTTTGGGTGCTGCCGCGAGCGTGTGTGGTTTCAAGAATAAATTGGTTGTTTTTAAATTGCCCGGTATCCTTAGCAAGCTGTAGTTCAGCTTGGTCACTGTGCAAGGCGAAACCATTTTCTTGGTAGAAAACATCACCTGAAGCAGAGGCGCTTTCTTGTTGATTATTATATGTCAGTTGGTCGGCGGTAATAGATTGATCAGCACGATTAACCAAGACATCGCCGCTAAATTTGGCATTACTTTTATCAAGGACTTCGGCGTAGTCTGATTGTATGTTTACCTCAGAATTTAAACGATTTTGCTGAATGCTGTTTCTGCTTTCGCGAAGTGAGTCGGTAGTGACTTCACAAGTGTCCCAAGGGTCAACTTTAAGTTGCCTAACCATTTGATGAAACAGCGCATTATTTCTAACCCGGCCTGCATTATCATCATACAAGGCAATGCTCTGTCTATTATCTAGGGTGGCTACCATTGTAGAAGGCGCGCTGGTTTGTGAGCAGTCCCAAGTTCCATTCTCACCAGTTTTGCAATCCCATGAGCCAGTGTTTTTTAATGTTGTGACTTGAGTCTGAGTCGGTGCTTTTTTGTTTGTTTGTATGACTTTTGGTTGGCCAGCAACTCGAACCCTTGGAACAGGGGGGGGCGCTGGTTTATCAGTCGTGTTGTCTGCAACGGTTGTTTGATCCTTAGAGGGTTGTTGCGGACTATCTACTTTGGCATTTTTTTCAATCGGTTTGGTAGACGCGGAACAATCCCAGGTTTGACCATCATTCGCTAATTTACAATCCCACTGAGAGTTACTGAAACCAAATGCCTGGCTTGCCATCAATAAAAGCACTAGGGCTAAAAGAAAGTGTTTGTATGAGCAGATAATGGCTGAACCTTTTTGCTTGAGTCTAACGTAAGTTGTATAAAATCGCATAGAATGGTGCTTATCTTCAACGATAGCATGTAATTTTTTCGATATATTAACACGCAACTTTCGGTCTGCGTTAATTAGGTCTGATAGAGTATTTTTTATGGTAAGAGATGAGCGTAAGCAGCGTTTAATTAAATGGTTGTCGGGGGTTCTCTTAACCGATGATTTTAGTTGTGAGCCTGCTTCAAGTGATGCAAGTTTTCGACGTTATTTTCGGGTTAAATGTCAGGCACAATCTTTTGTTGTGATGGATGCGCCCCCTGCTCAAGAAGACTGTACCTCTTTTATCATGATAGCTGAGGTATTACGCGAAAACGGCATTTATGCACCGGAAATTTTTTACAAATCGCTTGAAGAAGGGTTTCTCGTGCTCAGTGATTTAGGAACAGACAGCTATTTGGATAAATTGAACGAAATGTCTGTTAATGGGCTCTACCAAGATGCTGCGACTGTTCTACATAAGATGCATGCTATAGCGCTGAAAGAACTGTCAATTCCGCATTATGACTCTCAGTTGCTTCACAAAGAAATGGGCTTGTTTGATGAGTGGTTTATCAGTCAGCTATTAAGTGTAGAGTTATCATCTGAAGATAAGAAAACACTAGTGACTGTTAAAAACGCCTTAACAGGCTCTGCTCTCGAGCAGCCACAGGTTTTTGTACACAGAGATTACCATTCAAGAAACTTGATGGTGACAGAGAAGAACAACCCAGGGGTGATTGATTTTCAAGATGCTGTTGTCGGGCCAATAAGCTACGACTTAGTCTCTTTATACAGGGATTGTTATATAAATTGGCCAGATGAAAAAATTTATGCTTGGCTGGATGCGTTTCTACAACAACGTAAGCAACGTGGTTGTAGCGATGATTTTGACTCGCTTCGTTTTTACCAATGGTTTGATTGGATGGGTGTTCAACGACATATGAAAGCAGTAGGTATCTTTTCTCGTTTGCTATTAAGGGATGGTAAAAAAGGCTACTTAAAGGATATACCGCGCACACTGGCGTATATAACCCGTGTGTGTTCACGTTATGAAACATTAAAACCATTAGCAGATTTGATTAATAAGTACCAATTAATGAAGAGATTTACAACGCTTCAACAAGAGCGTGAAGAAGCATGAAGGTCATGATTTTAGCGGCAGGTCGAGGCGAGAGAATGGGCCGCTTAACCGACAATTGCCCGAAACCGCTGCTTGAAATTTCGGGTCAGCCGTTAATTGTGCATCACCTATTGGCGTTAAAATCGCAAGGTTTTAATGACTTTGTTATTAATGTGGCCTATTTGGGCGATCAAATAAAAACGGCCTTAGGAAAAGGGGAGCAGTGGGGCGTTCACATTGAATATTCAGATGAAGGCGATAACGCCTTAGAAACAGGCGGTGGGGTTTTTAGGGCCTTGCCTTTATTAGGTGATGAACCGTTTTTATTGGTCAATGCGGATGTATGGACTGATTTTCCATTCCAGCGTTTAAGAAAAAAGACAGTGAAAGATATTCATCTGGTGCTTGTTAATAACCCTGATCATAATCAACACGGTGATTTTTGCTTGCTGGATGGCGAGAAAAAAAATCAAGACAGTCAACGTTATACCTACAGTGGAATCGGCGTGTTTAGCCGCGCTGTTTTTGAACAGCAAACAGAGTGTGTTTTTCCTTTAGCACCGATTATTCGTCAGTTTATAGCACAAGGGCGAGTGAGCAGCGAGCTTCATCGGGGGGAGTGGGTTGATGTAGGAACACCGGAAAGGCTTGCTGAGTTGGCGTTAAAGCTTAAACAGCGTTAACGCCACTCAAACGTTAGGCTAGTCGATGACCCCGGAGGCTTGTTGATCGGCATGGTAAGAAGAGCGAACCATCGGTCCACTGGCGACGTGTGAAAAGCCCATCTCTTTGCCCAGTTTGGCTAATTCATCAAACTCTTCTGGGGTGACATATCGTTCCACAGCTAAATGCCCTTGGCTAGGTTGTAAGTATTGGCCTAAGGTCAGCATGTTACATCCATGCGCGCGTAAATCTCGCATTACCGCTAAGGTTTCTTCGTTGGATTCCCCTAAACCAAGCATAAGTCCCGATTTAGTTGGAATATCAGGGTGGGCGTCTTTGTAACGCTTTAATAAATCAAGCGACCACTGATAGTCTGAGCCGGGGCGCGCTTTTTTATATAAACGTGGAACGGTCTCTAGGTTATGATTAAAAACATCTGGTGGTGTTTGCGCTAATATGTTGACCGCGATATCCATACGGCCCCTAAAGTCAGGGACTAGCACTTCAACTTGTATAGTAGGGTTTTTTTCACGCACGGCACTAATACATTGGGCAAAATGGTCAGCGCCACCATCACGTAAATCATCACGGTCTACCGATGTAATGACCACATAACGGAGCTTCATATCTTTAATGGTGTCGGCGAGTTTTTGTGGTTCATCTTTATCTAGCGGGTTTGGCCGACCATGAGCAACGTCACAAAATGGGCAGCGCCGTGTACAGATATCACCCATAATCATAAAGGTGGCGGTGCCATTATTAAAACATTCGCCAAGGTTTGGGCAAGCCGCTTCTTCACAAACGGAATATAAACCGTGTTCACGAAGAGCCTTTTTTATGGCGTTAACGCGGTTCCCGCTGGGTACTTTTGCACGTATCCATTTGGGTTTGCGTAAAATGTCAGCTTTTTTCTCAACTTTAATCGGAATGCGAGCCAACTTTGCTTCACTGCGTTGATGTGTTTCGGGTGTAGCGCGAGAGGGTGCTTTTAAAGTATCAGTATCGTGTGACATAGTGTTAAACGTGTAGTGTATTGGGGCCGAGTATTAATTGGGAATAATTGAGTTGTTCTTTTAATTCATGCAATAAAACGGCTGAAAAGTCTGCAGTAGTGCATTTTACGCCATGTTTGGATAATTGGGTAACTTCGAGACCTTTATAACCACAGGGGTTAATAAAGCTAAAGGGTGTTAGGTCCATATCAACATTTATGCTGAGTCCATGATAACTACAGCCTTTTTTTACCCGTAAACCTAAGGAAGCAATTTTTTTATCATTAAGATAGACGCCCGGCGCATCTATTTGTGCAGCAGCCTTTAATCCGTATTTCTTTAACCCTGAGATAGTAATATTTTCGAGCACATCAACCAGTGCACGAACACCTATTCCTAGGCGGCGTAAATCCAATAAAACGTACATGACCAATTGCCCAGGTCCGTGATAGGTGACTTGACCGCCACGGTCTGTTTGAATAATAGGAATATCACTGGCACTCAAGACGTGTTCGGGTTTACCGCTCACCCCTTGGGTGAAAACAGAGGGGTGTTCAACAAACCAAATTTCATCATGTGTTTCGCCGGTACGATCAATGCAAAAGGCTTTCATCGCTTCCCAGGTTGCTAGGTAGTCCTGCTGGTTAAGCTGACGAATAACTAATGGTAAATCTGGGGGTGTTGTGTCAATGCTCACAGAGACATTAAAACGTGTTCGCAGTCCGTTAAGTCCTGATAAATGGCATCCATTTGCTGTTTATTTTGAGCAGTAAGGGTGATGCTAACAGACACGTATTTTTTAGATTTACTGAATTTCGACGATACCGCATTTTCACTCAGATCAGGCGCGTGGCGACGCACAATCTCGACAACGATTACGTCAAACTCAATGTTTGATAGCCCCATTGTTTTGATGGTGAACTCACAAGGGTAGTCCATTAATGCATTATGTTGATCGTCTGGGTTATCAGTCATTTTACTGGTTTCTCAATTGGTTCTTAAATTGACTATAGCTGGTTGAGACTTGTTGCCATAAATTCCCCGGTTGTCCGTTGCCGACCGCTTGGCGGTTTAATTTAACTACAGGCATAATTTCTTTGGTAGAGCTGGTTAACCAAATTTCATCAGCATCAAACAGTTGTTGTTCTGATATTTCTTGCTCAATGCATGAAATGCCTTCTTTGATAGCAAGCTCTAAAACAAGATCACGTGTAATGCCGGGCAATAAATGATGGCTTTTGGGTGGCGTAATAAGTTGCTGGTCTTTAACGATAAACAAGTTACTAGCAGACCCTTCGGTTGCAAAACCATCACGTAATAAAATAGCCTCAGTACAACCTTGATCACTGGCTTGTTGCTTCAATAATATATTGCCAAGTAAGGCGACGGATTTTATATGGCACCAATCCCAGCGAATATCATCTAAAGTGATAGCGTTAATGCCGTTAGCAATAGAATCGAGACTCTTGGGGTCTATTGTTTGGCACATTGCAAAAGTTGTTGCGGAGTACTCAGTTGGCAATTGGTGATCACGGTTTGTGCCAGCACCACGTGTTACTTGAACATAGACCGATTGGTCAGATTGCGTATGCGGTGAAACCAGTTGGGAGAGTGTTTTTGTCCATTGTTGATCACTCATGACCGGTTTCATGCGAATAGCGGCTAAGCTACTATTGAGGCGGTCTAAGTGCTGTTGAAGGCGAAAAAGCTTGCCGCCGTATGCAGGAATAACTTCATACACACCATCGGCAAATAAAAAACCACGGTCTAATACAGAAACGTTAGCCTCAGCTAGTGGCAGAAATTGGCCATTAAGGAAAACATCAGTTTTGTGCGACACCATCAATTCTCCTACTCAAGCAATAACAATGCTTCATCTTTTAGGATGTCCATAAATGACCCTTCCGGAATATCTTGTAAAGCAATGAGTGGGCGTTTGGCAATAATGTCACCTTTAAGTTGAATAACCGCGTTGCCAACAAGTTGGCCTTTTTTTATGGGTGCAATCAGCTGGGGGTTTAACTCTAGGCTCGCATCTAATGATTTATATTCATTGCGAGGAATAGTCAGGTAAAGGTCTTTCGCCAAGCCTACTGGTAAAGATTTAATCGCGCCTTTCCAGACGCGGGTGGTGGTTAGTGATTGTTGTGCTTTATACAGCAAGTGAGTTTTATAAAAACGGTAACCATAATTCAGCAAGGCCTGATTGATATCATTTCGTGCAGCTACGCTGTCTGTGCCCATAACGACAGAAATTAAACGCATATTGTCGCGAACAGCAGATGAAACTAAACAATAACCAGCGTCCTCTGTATGCCCTGTTTTAACGCCGTCTACTGTGCTATCACGCCATAACAGCTTGTTTCTATTTTGTTGAGTAATACCGTTAAAAGAAAATGATTTGATCGCATTTATTTTATATAACTCGGGAGACTCAATGATTAAGGCGCGAGTTAGAACTGAGAGGTCTCTAGCGGTAGTGTAATGCTGTTCGTCGGGCAGACCAGAACTATTAGTAAAGTGGCTATTTTTCATGCCAAGGTCTTTAGCAACTTGGTTCATTAATTGTGCAAAAGTTGATTCATCCCCTGCGATATGTTCGGCTAATGCAACAGTGGCATCGTTACCTGATTGCACAAGCATTCCGTGAATTAAATCATCGACCGTAACGAATTTATTAACTTCCACAAACATTCTAGAACCAGGAGTTCGCCATGCTTTTTCACTAATACGAACTTGATCGTCTAAATTCAAATTTCCATGGTTTAGTTCACGAAAGACAATTAACGCAGTCATGATTTTTGTCATGCTGGCGGGGGCTAGTTTTAAATCAGGGTCTTTAGAGGCTAAAACTGTTCCACTGTGAAAGTCGGTCAGGTGGTAGCTTCTCGCTTTTAAATTTGGGGCGGAAGGAATAGGTAACGCGATGGCTTGAGAAGAGAGAAAAAAGCTCAGCAGCAGGATAATTCTTTTCATATTAATGCAATGTTAGGTATTAGGGTAACGATAAGCTCGGATTATATCATGCAAAACGTATCATTAAGGGCTAGGAGGAAGGCTGTTTTAGCTGGCTTATTTAGAGGTATAAAAAGTGCTCTTATAGCCTAACTCGTAAAGTTTTGATCTTGTTGAGTCAGCACTTTTCATTCGTATATAAGGGCCGACACGCACAAAATACAAGGGTTTTGACGTGCTACCACCAGACTCTATGGTGACTGGGGTTTTTAGTAAATTGGTCAATTCATACTTGAGTTTATTGGCATTTTCTTCAGAGCTAAAGGCCCCCGCTTGAATAAATAACAAACCCTTTTGTTCAGTAGAGGGTTGGGGTGGCTGAACAGTATACCTTAAGGTGAGGTCGCTTTTTGGTGCGGCAGGTGGCTCATCTAAAGAGGTTGAAAGATAGGTGTGAGGGTCGAGGGCTTTGATTTCTACCATTGATGTGCCGTTTTTAAGGGTGCCGAGTTTAGCGGCAGCGGCATACGATAAATCTATAATTCGTTCATCATGAAAAGGGCCACGGTCATTAACGCGAACAATGATTTTTTTGCCATTAGAAAGATTAGTGACTTCGACATAGGTTGGGAGAGGCAGGGTTTTATGCGCGGCAGTCATTGCATACATATCGTAGGTTTCACCGTTCGAAGTTTTATTGCCATGAAATTTAGTGCCGTACCAAGAGGCGAGGCCGCGTTGAACAAAGTTTTTACTGGACGCTTGTACGAAATACTTTTTGCCAAAAACTTCATAGGAGCTGGGGTTGCCTCCACGGCTCTTAGCTTCTATTTTAGGGATCGCATCTGGGGTTAGTTCAATACCGGCAGGGTGAACGGATGGGGCGCTATCGGTAACGAAAGGTTGTTGGCTTGTGCAGCCTATTAAAAAGTAAGCAGACAAGCAGCATAATAAAAAAAAGTGGAGGCGGATCATGCGTTATTTATAAAGCCCTTTTTAATTTCTTGACCAAGTTGATAAACGGCCATTGCGTATAAGTGACTATGGTTGTAGCGGGTGATGACATAAAAATTATGAAATGTTAGCCAAAATTCCGATTGGTCTTTTTGTTTAAGTTCCAATAATCTGACGATAGTGTCATCTGCAAGATTAGGTGGTGTTTGCACCTGATGTTTAGCCAGTTGTTTTAAGGTGTTCTTTGGTTTGAGTGAACGATTGAGTAAGGTTTTATAAGCATCACCTGTAACGTTAGTTTGTTGTGTGACTAGGTCTGTGTTTTTCCAACCATGTCTTGAAAAGTAATTGGCCACGCTGTTAATGATATCAGCCTGGCTATTCCACAAGTCCCGCTTGTTATCGCCATCACCATCAACAGCGTAAGCACGGTAGCTGCTTGAAATAAATTGAGACTTCCCCATGGCTCCAGCATAAGACCCTTTGGGTTCATAAGGGTCAAAGCCTTCTTCACGACACAGTAATAAGAAATGCTCTAACTCACGTTGAAAGAACTTAGCGCGTTTTGGAAAATGAAAACCAAGGGTTGTTAGGGCATCGAGGACTTTATAAGACCCTGTGTTGCCACCATAACGTGTTTCAACACCAATAATGGCGACAATGATTTCTGCTGGTACGCCATATTTTTCGGTGGCGGCATCCAATAGGTCTTTGTTTTCTTTCCAGAATTTTATACCGCCATTAATGCGATTAGGTTTAAGAAAAATATTACGGTAACTGTGCCACTCTAGGCGTTTCTCCGCCGGTGATGACATGGCTTTTAAGATGCTTTCTTTAACAACCGATTTATTTAATAAGGTTGTTAATTCGTCACGATTAAATTGGTGCTCTTCGACCATTTTTTCAATAAAGTCGTGATAAAGGCTAGGGTTGCTAGGCGACGACGATGTTGAGGCGCAAGCACTAATAGAGACTAGCGTTAATAGAAGGGTTAATGCTAATCGAAAAGAAAAAAGTTTTATGTTGCGCATCGTTTGTCCTTAAGAAGAAAGTAATTTTCGATGAGTATGTATCGACATTAATATGCCAAATCCAAGTAATAATGTCACCATTGATGTACCGCCATAACTCACTAGAGGTAAGGGTACACCAACGACTGGCAAAATACCCGTGACCATCCCGACGTTTACAAATAAATAGATAAAAAATGTTAGCGATAAGCTACCTGCAAGCAGTCGTGAAAAGGTGTCTTGTGCCTGAATTGCAATGTAAATGGAGCGGATGAAAATAATCAAATAAATGGTTAATAAGCCGACACAACCCATCAAGCCAAATTCTTCAGAGAAGACGGCAAAAATAAAATCGGTAGAACTTTCGGGTAAAAACTCTAGGCGTGCTTGCGAGCCATGCATCCAGCCTTTGCCATTGATACCACCTGAGCCAATGGCGATTTTTGATTGAATAATGTGGTAACCAGCCCCTAATGGGTCTTCTTCTGGGCTCAAAAAGGTAAGAACCCGTTGTTTTTGATAGTCTTTCATAAAACTCCATAGAACAGGGGCGAGTCCTGCGCCAGTTGCTATGACGCCGATGATGATCTTCCATGAAATGCCGGCAAGAAACAGCACGGTTAATCCCGAGCTGGCTATTAAGATAGCGGTACCGAGGTCAGGTTGTTTGGCAATTAAGACGGTAGGGATAGCTATAAAAACAGTGGCGAGACCGACATGTTTGTGACTGGGAGGTAGTCGCCGTTCTGCTAGGTACCAAGCCACCATCATGGGGGTTGCCAGTTTCAGTAATTCAGAGGGTTGAAAGCGAAAGAAGCCTAGGTCTAGCCAACGTTGAGCGCCTTTCCCCATATCACCAACAAATAACACGCCCAGTAATAAGAGCGTGCCGAGAAAAAATAACCAAGGAGCAAACATTTTTAACGCATGAGGTGGCACTTGAGCAATGATAAACATGGCAAAAAAGGCAACAGCTAATCGAGTGGCTTGCCTGTTTAATAATCCAATATTTTGGTGTTCGGCGCTCATCAAAATAAGAATGCCAATAGACGATAAGAGGGCCAGTAGAATGAGCAAGGTGAGGTCAATATGCAATCGCTGAAAGAGGCTCTCTTTGCGATGATGATAGAGGCTCATTTGTGAGGCTTTTTGGAAAGACCAATTCATGGGGTAACTTGTATATATTGATCGAAAATAGAACGGGCAATAGGCGCAGCAACCGAGCCACCATGACCACCGTTCTCTACCACGATAGCAACGGCTAATTGAGGCTCACGTGCGGGTGCAAAAGCGATAAAAAGGGCATGGTCTTTGAGGTGTTCTTGCACATTTTCCTCATCATATTTTTCATCTTGTTTGATGGTAAACACTTGAGCAGTTCCCGTTTTGCCAGCTATTTTGTAGGGCGCACCTTCCCTAATTTTTCGAGCAGTGCCACGCGCACCGTTAACGACATCATACATGGCATCAATAATGGTATTCCAATGCTGAGGGTTATTTAATGTAATTGGCAGGGTGGTTGATGTTTGCTGAGGCTTATCATTAATTTTAGCAACGAGTGATGGAATATGTGTGGAGCCTTTGTTAGCAATAAGAGCCGTTGCATGGGCTAACTGAAGGGGTGTGGTTAAATTGAAACCTTGCCCTATGCCAGCAATCAATGTCTCGCCAGGATACCAGACCTGATTTCGTGTGCGTTTCTTCCACTCTCTTGAGGGCAATAAGCCCGATCTTTCGCCCAGAATGTCAATGCCTGTTTTTTGCCCAAAACCAAATTTTTGCAGAAAGTCATGCATCCGATCAATTTTTAACTCATGGGCCAATATATAGTAATAAACATCGCACGACTGAACGATTGAGTCATGAAGCGTGGTCATACCATGCCCAGTTTTTTTCCAATCACGGTATTTATGTGTTTGTTTGGGTAGTTGATAGAAGCCTGGGCAGAAGATTCTTTGATGTGGGTGAACGGTTTTGTAATCGAGGCCGGCGAGCGCTAAAAATGGCTTTAAGGTAGACCCTGGGGGATATTGCCCTCGAAGAAAGCGGTTAAATAAAGGGCGTTTTGAAGAGTTTTGTAATTGGCTGTATGAGGCTTGATCGATACCTTTAGCAAACAAGTTAGCATTGAAGCCTGGTTTGCTCACCAAGGCGCGAACTGCGCCAGTACGAGTATCTATTGCGGCAACACTTCCGGTGTAATCACCGAGTGCGTCGTGAGCGATTTTTTGTAGCTCAATATCTAGATTCAAAGTTAGATCGCTACCTGATAATGGTGGTGTGTAGCTGAGGACTTTTAATGATCTGCCTTGTGCTGTGTTTTCGGTTTGCTGGTATCCAACATAACCATGTAATTCAGTTTCGTAAGTTCTTTCAATGCCGGTTTTTCCAATAAATCGAGTCCCTCGGTAGTTGGCTGGCTCAATAGTTTTCAGCTCTTGTTCATTAATGGCGCCGACATAACCCACTACATGTGCGGTTAGCTCAGGGAAAGGGTAGTGTCTTAATGGACGTGCCTGTATGTCAACACCGGGAAATAAGTGACGGTTGGCAGAAAAAATAGCCACTTCCTGATCGTTTAATCGATTTCTAATGGAGACGCTAGCGAAGCGTTTTTGCTGTTTTCTACGTTTTTCAAATAACGCCAGTTCATCTTTAGAAATGGGTAATAAGGCGCTCAAGCGTTCGAGGGTGTTCGCAAGGTCTGGCGTTTGTTCCGGTACTAATTCAAGACTATAAGTAGGGTTGTTTTCAGCAAGAACGCGACCTTTTGTATCGAAAATTAAACCACGAACAGGACTAATAACTGATAGTTTTACGCGGTTATTTTGAGCGAGGTCTACATACTTCTCATGTGTTGCAATTTGTAAATAGGTAAGACGGGCAATCAGCGCAAAAAATAAAATAAGAACAAAAACGATCAATGTGGTGGCTCGCAATAGGAAAAGGCGATTTTCCTGGAGTGAGCTCTTGAGGTCGAAGCGAGTGTTCATGTGAGGTTACTGTACTTTAAAGTGTCTTCTGATGAGGCGTAAGACAGCAAATATAGCAGGCCATACCAGCGCGCTAAAAAGAACTTGAAGCCCATGTTGGTAAGTATACTCAATGTGAACAATAAAGTGGTTAAGCCATAAAGAGAGTAGTTTTATGCACCCTAAGAACATTAAAATAAGCGTAGATTGTTGCCACACAGGATAATTTCTTAGGCGTGAATAAAGAGAGTGGCTAAAAAAAGAAGCGGTACTGAATATTAGCGCATTTTGTCCGAGCAAACTGCCTGTTAAAACATCGAACAGTAGGCCGGTTGAAAAACCAGTCAAGATACTAACTTTATGCGGTAAAGCGATGCTCCAGTAGATTAATGTTAGCAACGTCCAGCTGGGCATTAATATAGCCAAATGGTCAGGCCAAGGTGCAATGCTAAGGGCCATGGAAAAAAATAAAGTTAAGCCAATGATGGTACCGCCAGAGGATTTAGCGTGCATTGTCTGTGGGTACTTCTGGTTCTTCAGGGGCGCCTGATAAAATAGGAATGGGCTGTTGTTGGCTCCATACCAATAAAATGTCACGAGTGCTGTCTATTTTGGCGACAGTTTTAGCCTCGGCATGCATGAAAGCTTCTCCTGGCAGCGGGGCCAGTTTGGTGACGGTGGCAACAGGGTAACCAGATGGGAAAACACCGCCCAGTCCAGATGTCGTTAATAAATCGCCTATCTTGATGTCAGCATTATGGGGTAGGTATGGTAGCGTTAATGTATTTTTTAGTCCGCTACCAGAGGCAATGGTTCTTAAGCCTGTTCGGTTTATTTCAACAGGTATAGCATGATTGGGGTCAGTAATCAGGATGATAGACGAAGTGAGCGGGTGAACGTTGGTAATCTGACCGAGTACACCGTCTTCGTTGAGGGCGGCTTGTCCTTTATAAAGGTCGAAACGACTGCCTTTATCAATCACAATATTGGTTGTGTTTGGGTGTTGGTTTACTTTAATAAGAGACGCTGAAATAAATTGTTCTCCAATTTTGAATGAAGACTCCAATAAGCTATGCAACCGGGTATTTTCTGTTTCAAGCGCCTCAAATTTTTGCAGTTTGACTTTAAGAAATAATAACTCATCTTTTAGGCGTTGATTTTCGTCAGCTAATTCAGATAACTCTGTTGTGCTTTCAGTCAGCCAGGCATAGAGCTGGCTAGGCAGGTCCACAACGATGAGAACAGGGTGAACGATAAAAGAAAGGCTGTCTTTAAGGCGCGTAAGTTGGTTCGTTTGCTGTGCAAGTAGCAAAAGCAAAATAGAAATAACGGCGGCGGCAATATAGCGTGTGCTGGTAGCAGGACCTTTTGAGAAAATTGGTTTTATGGCGAATAACCTCTTATTCTTACTCTAATGCAAACGTATTAGGCCCTTTTTCATTGATCAACTCTAGTACTTTGCCCCCACCTCGCGCAACGCAAGTTAGAGGGTCGTCAGCTG
The DNA here is from genome assembly GCF_000384415.1 of Cycloclasticus pugetii PS-1. Lineage (NCBI taxonomy): Bacteria > Pseudomonadati > Pseudomonadota > Gammaproteobacteria > Thiotrichales > Piscirickettsiaceae > Cycloclasticus > Cycloclasticus pugetii. The sequence goes on along the minus strand of NZ_ARVU01000001.1, from coordinate 1,856,795 downwards.
TGCGAACAGGTACGCCTGTTTCTTCATGGATAAGCTCATCTAAACCATACAGTAATGCACCGCCACCGGTTAGCACAATGCCATTTTCAGCAACGTCAGCGCTTAGCTCTGGGGGAGTTTGCTCGAGAGCTTGTTTCACAGCACTAACAATGGCGGTAACAGGTTCTTGTAATGACTCTAAAATTTCATTACTGTTAAGCGTAAAGCTTCGGGGAATGCCCTCTGCTAGGTTTCGACCCGTAACGGTCATTTCCTTAACTTCATTCGCTGGGTAAGCTGAGCCAATCGTGTGTTTAATTCTTTCGGCGGTCGATTCACCGACGATAGTGCCGTAATTACGTCGAACGTAATTGATAATCGCTTCGTCAAAACGGTCACCACCAACGCGAATTGACTCCGAGTAGACGATACCATTGAGTGATAAAACGGCGATTTCTGATGTGCCGCCACCAATATCTAATACCATGGAGCCGCGCGCCTCATCTATCGGTAAGCCTGCACCAACTGCCGCTGACATTGGCTCCTCAATTAAATATACTTCACGTGCACCAGCACCTGATGCCGATTCTCGAATGGCTCTTCGTTCAACTTGAGTAGAGCCACACGGTACGCAAATAAGCACACGAGGACTAGGACGTAGAAATTTACCTTCATGTACTTTATGGATAAAGTACTGAAGCATTTTTTCAGTGATAGTAAAGTCAGCAATAACACCGTCCTTCATTGGGCGAATCGCGGTGATATTACCAGGTGTTCTACCCAGCATTGCTTTTGCTTCGCTGCCGACAGCGGCAAAGCTTTTTTCGCCACGCACTTTATCTTCTCGAATGGCAACAACAGAGGGTTCATCTAGCACAATGCCTTTGCCAAGTGCATAGATTAGTGTGTTCGCTGTGCCCAAATCGATGGATAAATCGTTGGAAAACATGCCGCGTATTTTTTTAAACATGAATTTTATAAATGTAGGTGGTGAGAATTTTGTACTTTAACAACCCTTTACCTCTTTGGGCAAGGCGCGAATTGTGTTAATTTGCACTGTTTTAAAGTATGAATAAAACAAGGGGGTTATTTTATGCCAATTCAGTCAGAAGATGTACTGAAAATCGCACACTTGGCGAGGCTCGGTATTCAGCACGAGCAGCTTGAGTCATATGCGTCAGACTTGTCGAATATAATGCTGTTAGTTGAGCAAATGAATCAAGTTGATACAACTGATATTGAACCTATGGCCCACCCACTTGATCAGTTTCAACGTTTACGGGCGGATGTGGTATCAGAAAGCAATCAACGTGATATTTTGCAGGACAATGCGCCATCTATTGAAGACGGTTTGTTTTTAGTGCCGCGAGTGATCGATTAGTCGCCCTTTAACGAGGCGGTGTCATTTTTATTTAAACAAAGGCTTATAGCGATAAGCATATATACCTTTTAAACAGTATTGGTAATCAATGTATAACAAATCATTAAAAGAACTGTCCAGCGACCTCCACAACAAACAAATATCCAGTGTTGAGCTTAGTCAATACTTTTTGGAGCGTATCAATCGATACGATGGGGCGTTAAATAGCGTCATTACATTAAATGAAGACGGCGCATTACTTGCAGCTCAACAGGCGGATCAACTAATTGCATCAGGGGATGCCGGCTTGTTAACGGGGATTCCTTTGTTACATAAAGATATCTTTTGTACACAAGGCTTACGAACAAGCTGTGGCTCAAAGATGCTGGATAATTTTATTGCCCCTTATTCGGCAACAGCGGTTAGTAAATTAGAACAAGCTGGTGCGGTGATGTTGGGTAAAACCAATATGGATGAGTTTGCGATGGGCTCGTCAAATGAGACCAGTTTTTATAGTGGAGTAAAAAACCCTTGGGATTTGGAAACGGTCCCAGGTGGCTCATCGGGTGGATCAGCAGCGGCGGTAGCGGCACGTTTGGCGCCGTTGGCTAGTGGTACAGATACAGGTGGATCGATCCGTCAGCCAGCAGCTTTTTGTGGGGTGACGGGTATTAAACCAACCTATGGCCGTGTGTCACGTTACGGCATGATTGCGTTCGCCTCTAGTTTGGACCAAGGTGGTGCGATGGCGAAAAGTGCTGAAGATGCAGCGATCATGCTACAAGCGATGTCTGGTTTTGATGAGAGGGATTCAACCAGTGTTGATAGACCCGTTGATGATTTGTTAAGCGGCTTGGGTGACTCGATCAAAGGCTTGACCGTTGGCTTGCCCAAAGAGTTTTTTACCGATGATCTTGATAGTGATATTCGAGAAAAAGTAGAAGAAGCGGTTGATACCATTCGGTCTGCAGGGGCACATGTGAAAGAAATTAGCCTACCGAATATTAACCTATCAGTGCCTGCTTATTATGTGGTTGCCCCCGCTGAATGTTCTGCTAATTTGTCTCGTTTTGATGGTGTTCGATTTGGGTATCGCTGCGAATCGCCAAAAGACTTAGAGGATCTTTATAAGCGTTCGCGTGGAGAGGGGTTTGGTGACGAGGTAAAACGAAGAGTTATGATTGGCGCTTATGTTTTGTCTGCGGGGTATTACGATGCGTATTATAAAAAAGCTCAACAAGTTCGTCGTTTGATTCAACAAGATTTCGTAGAAGCGTTTAAAGAAGTAGATGTGATCGCTAGTGCAACAGCACCTTCTGTTGCCTTTAAATCAGATGAGAAGAAGGGAGACCCTGTTTCAATGTATCTTTCAGATATTTTTACCATTGGTGTTAATTTAGCAGGCTTGCCTGGAATGTCAGTGCCGTGTGGTTTTGTGGAGAACAAGCCGGTAGGTATGCAGTTGATAGGAAATTATTTTGAAGAGTCTCGCTTGTTAAATGTAGCGCACCAATATCAACAACTGACTGACTGGCATCTTGCGGTGCCGGCTGGATACGAGCAGGAGGTATAAGGATGCAGTGGGAAACAGTTATAGGTCTTGAAATTCATGTTCAGTTAGCGACTCAATCTAAAATTTTCTCGGGTGCTTCAACGGCTTATGGCGCAGAACCTAATACGCAGGCTTGTGCGGTGGACCTTGGGTTACCGGGTACATTGCCGGTGTTGAACGAGCAGGCCGTTCGTTTTGCGGTGAAATTTGGTTTGGCCATTGGTGCGCATATCGCTCCATATTCAGTGTTCGCACGGAAAAACTATTTTTATCCTGACTTGCCTAAGGGTTATCAAACAAGTCAATTTGATAAGCCGATTGTTGGTTTAGGGCGGTTAGATATAGAGGTGGATGGTAAAACAAAAACAATAGGTGTTACGCGGGCTCATTTAGAAGAAGATGCGGGTAAATCGTTGCACGAAGACTATCATGGGATGACGGGAATAGATTTAAATCGAGCAGGAACACCGTTGCTTGAAATTGTTTCTGAGCCGGATATGCGCTCTGCCGCAGAAGCAGTAGCGTATGTTAAAAAACTACATACTCTTGTGCAGTATTTAGGAATTTGCGATGGCAATATGCAGGAAGGTTCTTTTCGTTGCGATGTTAATGTATCAGTCAGACCAGTAGGGCAAGAAGCCTTTGGAACCCGTGCAGAGATAAAAAACTTAAACTCATTTCGTTTTATTGAAAAAGCCATTGCACATGAGGTTGAGCGCCAAATTGATGTGATCGAAACAGGCGGACAAGTGGTTCAAGAGACTCGTTTGTATGATGCTAATAAAGATGAGACACGCTCTATGCGTTCTAAGGAAGAAGCGAACGACTATCGATACTTCCCGTGTCCTGATTTATTACCAGTCGAAATCACAGCAGAGTTGTTGGATGAAGTGCGTAATGACTTGCCAGAATTACCTGCGGCTAAAAAACAACGTTTCCAACAGCAGTATGGTTTAAGTGAGTATGATGCCGACGTATTAACAACACAACGGGCGATGGCAGATTACTACGAAGATGCTGTTAACTTTTCAGATGGAGAGGCGAAGCTTGTTGCTAATTGGGTGATGGGCGAATTGAGCGCAAACTTGAATAACAATAATTTAGATATCCAGCAAAGTCCCTTGAGTGCTGAACGATTAGGAGGCTTGGTTAGACGCATTGCAGATAAGACAATTTCTGGAAAAATCGCTAAGCAAGTCCTTGAGTTTATGTGGAATAGTCAGGATGTTGCAGACGACGTGATTGAGCGAGAAGGTTTGAAACAAATTTCTGACACAGGTGCCTTAGAAAAAATGATTGATCAGCTAATGGCTGATAACGCTCAGCAAGTTGAGCAATATAGAGCCGGTAAAACAAAAATGATAGGCTTCTTTGTTGGTCAGTTGATGAAGCAAACCCAGGGTAAGGCGAATCCACAAGAATTAAATAAATTGCTGGAAAGTAAACTAAAAGGGTAGTTTCTCTTAAAGTGTTACGTTAATTATTAGAATAAATAGCAAGGATGTTATGAGTATATTGAAGGCGTTGAGTGTTTTTATTATCGCGTTATGGTTGGCTGCCTGTGGCCATGCGACTAAAAATGGCGTGGAACTAACTCAAGAAGGGCTGGCGACTAAGACTTTGTCAGCAGAGGAAGCGGAAGTTGAGCAGCAGGTTGCGCGTATATCTGAAAAGCTAAAAGATGAACCAACGGTTAAAGACTGGTTGTTAGTCGGCGATGGAAACATGTATTTGAAAAGATATGATGAAGCTGTTTCAGCCTACAGAGAAGCATATATATTGAGCGACTATGCAGAGGAGCCCAAAAGAAAACTAAAACGAGCAATGTTTTTGGCAACGATAGCGTTAAGTAAATAGCCAATAAGGGATAACCCGGTCTGGTTGTTATTCCTCAACCATTCTTAGGGTTATCTCAACAATATTTTCATCGTGTAATAATTTGAAACAGCGCATCTCTAAGACACCTTTGGTGTTTAGCGAAATAATTAAATAATAGGCTTCGGGGTGTGAAGGCATTTCAGTATCGCTTATTGAAGGCCTAGCGGGTGCGGTGGGGTGCGAGTGGTAGATAGCAAAAACCTCTTCACCCTTATCGCGGATTTCTTTCATTACGCTGATTTGTTCTTCAGGCGCCATTAGAAAACGCTTGCTAGGTGTTTCAGCTATATTTTGAACAGGATGGCAGGTGTACTGACCCGTTTTGTTTTTACTGATAAAACCACAGACCTCGAGGTCTTCTGATAATTGTGCGTTATGAAGTAATTCATTAACGAGTTTTCTAGGTAAGACAATTTCTTTTTCGTGCATTTTTAACCCTAATGTTTATGGTTTTGTGCCTAATGTTGCCCGAACGTGCCCTTGAATATCTTGGAAATGTTGGGTTGATTTAAATCCGTACAATTCTAACAAGTTTTTGACCAAAGTGCCTTGCTGAAAGCCATGCTCAAACAAGATAAGTCCGTTGTGTTTAAGGAAAGACTTTGCTTGCGAGGTAATATGCTCAAGATCCTGTAGGCCTTCGTGTTGAGCAATCAATGCCGAAGAGGGTTCAAAACGAAGGTCGCCTTCTAAAAGGTGAGGGTCATTTGGGCAAATATAAGGTGGGTTACTTATTATTAAATCAAACCTCGTATTGGGCACTGTTTCAAACCAATCGCTACGCAGAAACTGAATATTGTGAACCTTATGTTGCAGGGCATTTTTTTCAGCAATCGCTAAGGCCTTTTGGCTGTTATCAACGGCTGTCACCGAGGCGTTTGGAAACTCTAATGCCAAGGTGATAGCGATGGCGCCGCTACCAGTCCCTAAATCTAATACTGAGAAATATTGGTCGGTAGCGAACGTTTCGTGGGTAATTTCTATGAGTAGCTCGGTGTCGGGTCGAGGAATTAAGACGTCTTTTGAAACGATAAATCGTCGTGACCAAAACTCTCGTTCGCCAACTAAGTAAGCGATCGGCTGCCCTTTTTGTCGCTGTTTAACAAGTCGCTGAAACCTGTCCAGCTTCTCGGTAGTTAGAAGCTCGTCAGGCCAAGCTCTAAAATAGCTACGGTTTTTATTCAGTACGAAGGCTAGTAATACTTCGCTATCAAGCACGCAGCTGTCACTGCTAACCAGTGTTTTTGCAGCTTCTGTAAGAGCCTCTTTTATTGTCAAGGGGGGCTTCAAAACGAGGGTTTATTCTTCTGCGCTTAACTGTGTTAGTTGTTCTGCTTGGTGTTCTTGAATTAATGGGTCGATCACCTGATCTAGTGCGCCTTGCATGATCTCATCTAGTTTATACAGTGTTAAGTTGATGCGGTGGTCGGTAACTCTGCCTTGTGGGTAGTTATAGGTTCGAATGCGTTCAGAGCGATCGCCGCTACCAACTTGCGAACGACGAGACTCAGCTTGTTCAGCATCAGCTTTTTCTTGTTCAGCGGTCATGATTCTGGCCTTTAATAAGGACATCGCGCGAGCCCTATTTTTATGTTGTGAGCGTTCGTCTTGACACTCTACAACTGTGCCGGTGGGAAGATGAGTAAGACGTATCGCAGAGTCTGTTTTGTTAACATGTTGGCCTCCAGATCCTGATGCTCTAAAAGTGTCGACACGCAAGTCGCCAGCGTTGATTTCAATATCATCTTTTTCATCGGTTTCAGGCATGATAGCTACCGTGCATGCAGAGGTGTGAACGCGGCCTTGAGATTCGGTTTCTGGGACACGTTGAACACGGTGAGCACCGGATTCAAATTTCAGTTGTGAATACACGTCGTGACCTTCTATTCGAGCGATAATTTCTTTGTATCCGCCGTGGTCGCCTTGGTTTTCACTCATGATTTCAAACTTCCAGCCTTTTTTCTCAGCAAATCGTAGGTACATACGGTAAAGATCGCCTGAAAAAATAGCTGCTTCATCACCACCTGTTCCCGCACGAACTTCAAGAAAAGCATTCTTTCCATCGTTAGGGTCTTTAGGTAACAAAAGGATTTGCAATTCATTTTCTTGTTTTTCAAGGGCTGCTTGAGTGTCCTTTAACTCATCTTTTGCCATAGCCTTAATATCCGGGTCGCTATCATTCAGCATGGCTTTTGCAGACTCATTATCTTCTAGTGTCGCTAGATAGTTCTGGTAGGTGCTAACAATGGGATCTAATTGGGCATACTCTTGACTCAAAGAGCGAAATTTATTTTGATCGCTTTGTATGCTGGGTTCAGAGAGTAGCCCAGCAATTTCTTCGAAACGTTCAGACAGAGTGTCTAGCTTTTGTAGGATAGTTATATTCACGTTATTTATTTAAGTTAAAAAGTTGTTGAGCGGCTAATAGTAATTCGTTGTTACCTTCGGATGCAGCTTTCTTCAGGGTGCTGCTAGGTGCGTGTAATATTTTTTTCGTGAGATCATTTGCTAAACGTTCTAGGGCTTGTTCAGCGGGCTGGCCGTTTTTTACCGCACTAATCGCCTTTTGAAGGAGTTCCTCACGTATATTGTCCGATTGGGTTCTAAGCTGGTAAATGGTTTTTGAAGCATCTTGCGCACGTAGCCATGTTTGAAAGTGCGAGATTTGAATGTCGATTATATCTTCAGCTTGTTCGGCCGCTTCGCGACGTGATTGAAGTCCATCATCAACTATATTTTTTAGGTCATCTACGCAGTAAAGATAGACGTCGCTTAATGAACCAACTTCTTTTTCTATATCGTGTGGTACTGCCAAATCCATCATAAACATGGGTTTGTGTTTACGTTTTGAAATGGCGGTTTCAACACTCCCTTTGCCAAGGATGGGTAGTGAGCTAGCCGTTGATGAAATGATAATGTCTGCTTCGGCGAGATGCTCAGGGATATCTTTAATTTCAATGGCGTATCCATTACCTTGAGAAGCAATGGCATGTGCTTTTTCAAGGGTTCTATTAGCAACAATTAATCGACCAATGCCTTGCTCTTTTAGGTGTTGGGCTGATAGTTCGATAGTTTCCCCGGCACCAATAAGTAAGGCGGTTTGATCTTGTAATTGACCAAATATTTGTTGTGCTAATTTTACGCCAGCAAAAGCAACCGATACCGGGCTAGAGCCAATGGCTGTATCGGTACGCACTTTCTTTGCGACTTGGAAGGTGTGCTGGAATAAGCGACCAAGATACTTTCCCAGGGTGCCGGCCTCAGAGGCATGTTGATAAGCCGTTTTCATTTGACCAAGAATCTGTGGTTCGCCAAGCACTAAGGAGTCAAGCCCACAGGCGACTCGTGACATGTGCTTTATTGATTGGGGGCCAATGTGGCTGTATAGATAGTCTCTAATACTACTTTCATCTAGGCGATGGTAGCTGGCAAGCCAAGCGATCAGTTCATCTGTTTGTTGCGTTGCTATATCACAGTATATTTCGGTGCGATTACAGGTGGATAAAATAGCGGCTTCTTCAATGGATGAAAGCTGCGCTAATGACTGAAGCGATTGACCGAGGCGCTCAGGAGAGAAAGCGAGTTTCTCTCGAATCTCGATAGGTGCTGTGTTGTGATTGAGTCCGAGCGTAAGCAGCATGCGCTTTTGGTAGTTTTACTTTAGGTTAATTGGGTTATTATAAGCGTTTTAGCCCTATGAATGTTCTATATGTTTAAACAGGTAGTTTTCGATTTGCCTTGTAAAAAGAGAATGAGGTGTTAGTTTTATAGGCGGCTGATGTTGATTAGGGTGTGGGTGAGAAAAATATGATTCTAAAGTTCGTGATGATGGTTTTTGTTGTTTTATCTATAGGTTGTACACACGTAGGTAAAAACGATGCTGTTGAAGTGGTAGAGCCAAGCAAAGCAATATCGAATCTTGTGCAAGAAACGCCTGAGGTTAAAACGAAGCAGGTACAACCGAGCCAGCTAGATGCTGCTTTATTGTATAGTTTGTTAGGTGGCGAGGTGGCAGGTCAACGTGGGGATGTCAAAATGGCTTCTGCATTCTATGTTGATGCGGCTAAGCGCTCGAATGATCCACAGGTAGCGCTTAGGGCTGCACAAATAGCGTTGTATAGTAATGATATCGTTGGAGCTAAGTTAGCCGTTGATATATTGGTGGCAAAAGGAGAGCTATCGCTTCAATCGCAACGGCTTGCTCTAACAGTTTACTTGCGTGCGGGTGAGGCAGAGAAGAGTTTGGATTTGATTACTTCAATCCTTAAAGAAAGCGATATGCCTCAACGAAATACCTTGCTGGCCATTGGCGACATTGTTTCCCGTCATGCGTCTAAAGACTTGGCTGGTCATCTGATCGATGAGTTGGTGAGTTATTATCCTGAAGAGGCTGGAGCTTATCTTGCTCGCTCGCAAATGATGTCTCATTTAGGGCAACTGCTTCAAGCCGAAAAGGATGCGGTGAAGGTTACTGAGTTGGATTCGACCTGGCCTGTGGGGTTTGCTCAGCTTGCCCTAGTGTTGGAGCAAAAAGGTGAGACAGAGCGTGCGTTAGAGGTTTTAAAAAACGCTGTCGAGAACCTTAAAGCGAAACCTTTGCTGATGGGTTATGGTCAGTTGTTAGCCAAGAATGAACAGTACGAAGAGGCAAAAGAGCAGTTTTTAAAGTTGTTGTCTGATGGGGAAAGCTACCCAGAGGCAAGTTTTGCATTGGGCCTTGTTTATTTAAAGTTGGATAACCCTATAGAAGCGGCGAAAGTATTTGAAAATTTATATAACGAAGAGGTGTTTGCTTCGAAGTCAGCCTTTTATTTAGGGCGAATATATTATTATCAGAAACAGTACCAAGATGCTTTGTTGTGGTTTGAGAAGGTGGATAATGGTGTTCACCATGTAGATTCTTGGGTCTCAATCGCGATGATTAAGTCAGAAATGGGAGATTTGCAAGGCGCCAGGAGTGTTTTGCAACAGTTGCGCAATGAATACCCAAAAAATACAGCACGGTTTTACCTGTTAGAGGCGGAGCTTTTGGTGGATGTTCAGAATTATCAGCTGGCTTATGACTTATTATCGTCGGCAATTAGTGAAAATGTGGATAACTTATCGCTCAGATATGCGCGCTCAATCGCAGCCACGGAGCTAGATAAATTGTCCGTTGCAGAGAAAGACTTATTGTTTGTATTAGAAAAAGAGCCTAAGGATGTTAATGCCTTAAATGCATTGGGTTACGCATTGGCGAGTAAAACCTTTCGCTTTAAAGAAGCGAGGGGTTACCTAACGCAGGCGCTTTCATTAAAGCCAGATGACCCCGCTATTTTAGATAGTATGGGGTGGTTGGATTATCGTGAAGGTCATTACGAAAGCGCACTGGTTTTGTTAAAAAGAGCATACAGTCAAACACCTGAAGGTGAAATAGCTGCTCACCTTGGTCAGACTCTTTGGATGCTAGGGCGTCAAAAAGAAGCGCGTACCATCTGGGAGGAAGCACTAAAACGGGATAAAGATAACCGTTACCTACTTGAAGTATTGCAGAAACTAAAATGACCCGTTGTCTTGTTTGTCTTCTGTTAGTTTCGCAATTGATGGCCTGTGCCTCTACAAGCATTATAAAAACTGAGGAAAGTTCTTTACCGACCTTACACAACGCAGAGAAGGTTTTAGCTATTAATGAGTGGCGTTTGCTGGGTCGTTTATCTGTTCGAAATATGCGGCAGTCTTGGTTTACAACGCTAGAGTGGAATCATCGAAAGGGTATAGATGACCTGACCTTAAGCACCTCATTAGGGGGCGTGGTTGCAAAAATATTGTATTCAAAGCAAGGTATTTTACTGACCGATGAAGAGGGTGTTTTACAGCATGTTTCGGAGGAGGAGTTGGCTTCATTATTGGGGTATTCAGCACCTTTAAAGCATATGAAATATTGGGTGAGAGGTGTGTTATCCCCCGAGTTTCAAGGACCATCAAGCAGGGAATATCTCGATGATACCGTGTTGTTTGAGCAGGGTGGCTGGAATGTGCAATTAGAACGGTTTCAGAGTTATGGGGAAGTTGTATTGCCCGCTAGGGTGACGCTTATAAAAGAAGACTTAAAAATTAAATTGGTTGTAGATAAATGGTGGATGGAAAAATAGCGGTGACAGAGTGGGAAGAGCATTGGTGGCCAGCACCGGCAAAGTTAAATTTAATGCTAAATATTGTTGGACAAAGACCTGATGGATACCATGAGTTGCAAACAGTTTTCCAGTTAATAGGTATTTCTGACTGGTTAAACGTCGTGCCTACAGAGGATGGTGAGATCACATTAAGTTGCAATTCGGTCAGTCTTGCAACAAATACTAATTTGGTTGTTCAAGCGGCTAATTTACTAAAGCAGCAAGCAAATGCAAGTTTAGGTGCAAAGATAATACTTAAGAAAATATTACCAATGGGTGCCGGTTTAGGAGGAGGTAGCTCTGATGCGGCCACTACGTTGATTGTGCTTAATGCAGTTTGGGGGCTCGGTTATTCAGTTGAAGAGTTGGAAATGTTGGGCCTTAAACTGGGGGCGGATGTGCCTGTTTTTGTTAGGGGCTTGTCAGCATGGGCGGAAGGTATTGGTGAAAAAATGACAGTGATTGACTTGCCTGAAAAGTGGTTTGTTGTGGTAAATCCTCCTTATCATTGCTCAACAAAAGAAGTTTTTTCACATAACAGTTTGACACGGGATAATTCAGCCATCACAATACGCGACTTTTTAGACGGGCAAGAAGATAATAGTTGCTTGCCGGTTGTTAGAGAAATAAGTCAAGAGTTGGATGCTGTTTATCTGCAATTTTCTGAATTCTCTAAGGTTTATTTAACAGGCACTGGCTCGAGTATGTTTGCTAAATGCGATACTCGGCAAGAGGCGGTGCTGCTGTCAGAAAGGTTACCTGATGGCTGGAATAAGTGGGTAGTAAAGGGCGTAAGCGAATCACCTTTACAGAAGTCGCTTAAACAGTTTTTTAATCGGTTAAATCAGGTATAATCTGCAGCCATAAAGTTTGGGGCGTGGCCAAGTGGTTAAGGCACGGGGTTTTGATCTCCGCATCCCAGGTTCGAATCCTGGCGCCCCAGCCATTCTTTATACTTATATCATTCAATACTTTAGTGGGAGTTCATAGTGCTAGATAATGGCATCATGGTGTTTACTGGTAACGCAAATATATCGTTAGCTAAAGATATCGTTCGTCATCTTAATATGAGGCTTGGCCGTGCCAGCGTTGAGATATTCAGCGATGGCGAAGTAATGGTTGAAATTGGCGAAAATGTTCGTGGTAAAGATGTGTTCATCATACAGCCAACATGCGCACCAACAAACAACCATGTGATGGAGTTATTGGTGATGATTGATGCGCTGAAAAGAGCTTGCGCAAATCGTATCACTGCGGTTATTCCATATTATGGCTATGCTAGACAGGATCGCCGCCCACGTTCAGCGCGGGTGCCTATAACGTCTAAATTAATAGCAAAAATGATTGATACTGCCGGTGCAGATCATGTACTAACTGTTGATTTGCATGCCGATCAGATCCAAGGTTTTTTTGATATCCCGGTTGATAACGTTTATGCGTCACCTCTTTTGTTGAGCGATATATGGAAGAGAAAAACAAAAGACCTAATGATTGTGTCGCCTGATGTCGGCGGTGTAGTAAGGGCAAGGGCTATTGCAAAACGCTTAGACGATGCAGATTTGGCAATAATAGATAAGCGTCGCCCAAAGGCTAATGTTTCGCAAGTGATGAATATTATTGGCGATGTAAGCGGCAGAGAATGCGTTATTGTTGATGATTTGGTGGATACAGCGGGTACCTTGTGTTTGGCTGCAAAGGCGCTAAAAGATAATGGCGCAATAAGTGTAAAGGCGTATTGTACGCACCCTGTGTTATCAGGAAAGGCAATAGAAAATATATCAGGTTCAGTGCTTGATGAATTGGTTGTTACAGATACAATTCCTTTAAGTGAAACAGCATTGGGTTGTGAAAAAATAAGACAATTGAGTATTGCTGAGATGCTGGCAGAAACAATTCGTCGAATGGTAGAAGGCGATTCAGTAAGTTCGCTATACGTAGATTAAAAAATGTGGCAAAATACGCTGTTTAGCGCAAATTAAATATTATTTTTGGAGAAAGTTAGATGAGTATCAGCTTTGAATTGGCGGCATCGATTCGTAATGACTTAGGTAAAGGTGCAACGCGTCGTTTACGCAAACAAGAAATGGTTCCAGCTGTAATTTATGGGGCGGGTGAAGAACCTGTTTCGATAACTTTGGGCCATAATCAATTAATGCATAGCACGGAAAATGAAGCCTTTTTCTCGCATATTTTATCTATTGATGTGGATGGAAAGAAAGAAAGCGTTATTATCAAAGCGTTACAGCGTCATCCTGCGAAAAATATTTTAATGCATGCGGATTTTATGCGTGTCAGCATGAAGGAAAAATTAAAAGTACATGTGCCTATTCACTTTATTGGTGAAGAAGAGGCTCCAGGCGCTAAACAGGGTGGTGTGGTAACGCATAGCCTAGTGGATGTTGAGATACAATGCTTACCTAATAATTTGCCTGAGTTTATAGAAGTGGATGTATCGGCTCTAGAAATTGGTGATAGTTTACACTTATCCGACATTAAGTTGGCCGATGGTCTAGAAATGGTTGCCTTGTTGCAAGGTGAAGACCACGATCTGCAGGTGGTTGCAATTCAGGCCAACAGAGCAGCAGAAGTAGACGAAGATGTTGAAGGTGCTGAATCAGCTGAAGGTGAGTCCGAAGAGGGTTCTGGCGAGTAATAAATGATTTCAGTAATAGTCGGTCTGGGCAATCCGGGCGATGAGTATAAAAAAACCCGACATAATGTCGGGTTTTTATTGTTAGATGCTTTGGCTCAAAGAGAAGGTGCGCACTTTAATTATGACGCTAAATTTAAAGCCGATGTGTCAAAGTGCGTAATTGGTAACAGCACGGTTAGGTTAATCAAGCCGCAAACATTTATGAATAAAAGTGGCTTGTCAGTATCGGCCTATGCAAAGTATTATTCTGTCCAGCCAGAAAATGTCATGATTGTGCATGATGAGTTAGACTTGGAGCCTGGCATAGTGCGATTGAAGAAAGGAGGGGGTCATGGCGGGCATAATGGTCTTCGAGATATAATCGCGCATTTATCATCCAAAGAGTTTTATAGGCTTAGACTTGGGGTGGGGCACCCAGGTGATCGTAATAAAGTTGTAAATTATGTATTAAAGGCGCCCAGTAAAGCGGATAATGTATTAATTGAGGCTGCAATGGATCGTGCGATTGAGAAAATACCGGGTATTTGTGCCGGTGAGATCCAGTCGGTAATGCAAAGTTTACATACAGACTAAAATCTTTTATTAAGAAGTATATTGGTTGTTGACAGCCAAAATTAAATCAAAGACAATAGTCGGCTAATTTCGGAGGGGTTCCCGAGCGGCCAAAGGGATCAGACTGTAAATCTGACGGCTCAGCCTTCGGAGGTTCGAATCCTCCCCCCTCCACCATTTTTGGTAGAGCCGAAATGACCGCGGGTGTAGTTCAATGGTAGAACGTCAGCCTTCCAAGCTGAACACGTGGGTTCGATTCCCATCACCCGCTCCATTGCGGCATGGGTCAAGCCCATATAGCTCAGGGGTAGAGCACTTCCTTGGTAAGGAAGAGGCCATCGGTTCAATTCCGATTATGGGCTCCAGTTGTATCTAGTTGTTAAGAAGTGATTGTGGTTTTTAATTTAAATTAATATTCGAATAAAAGGTGCGTAATGTCTAAAGAAAAATTTGAAAGAAATAAGCCCCATGTAAACGTAGGCACAATTGGCCACGTTGATCACGGAAAAACAACATTAACGGCTGCGTTAACGAAAGTTATGGCTGAAGCCATGGGTGGAGAAGTTAAAGCTTTTGATGAAATTGACAATGCACCAGAAGAACGTGAGCGTGGTATTACCATTGCAACATCACACGTTGAATATGAATCAAATACACGTCACTATGCTCACGTAGACTGTCCAGGTCACGCCGATTACGTTAAAAACATGATCACAGGTGCGGCGCAAATGGATGGTGCCATCCTAGTATGTTCAGCTGCAGACGGCCCTATGCCGCAAACACGTGAACATATCTTGTTATCACGTCAAGTGGGTGTTCCATACATCGTCGTATTCCTTAACAAAGCGGACATGGTTGACGATGAAGAGCTATTAGAACTAGTAGAAATGGAAGTACGTGAACTATTAGACATGTACGAATTCCCAGGTGATGACACACCAATCGTAACAGGTTCAGCACTTAAAGCCCTAGAAGGCGATACATCAGACATTGGTGTTCCATCAGTGCTTAAACTAGTTGAAGCGCTTGACTCATACATCCCATTACCAGAACGAGCTGTAGACGGCGACTTCATTATGCCAGTTGAAGACGTATTCTCAATCTCAGGTCGTGGAACAGTTGTAACCGGTCGTATTGAGCGCGGTGTTATCAACGTCGGTGAAGAAATTGAAATCGTTGGTATCAAAGACACGGTCACAACCACGTGTACCGGTGTTGAAATGTTCCGCAAATTATTAGATCAAGGTGAAGCTGGCGATAACGTTGGTATCTTACTACGTGGTACAAAACGTGAAGACGTAGAGCGTGGTCAAGTATTAGCTAAGCCTGGATCAATCACACCTCACACACACTTCGAAGCAGAAGTCTATGTGTTAGGTAAAGATGAAGGTGGTCGTCACACACCATTCTTCAACGGTTACCGTCCACAGTTCTACTTTAGAACGACAGACGTAACAGGTGCATGTGACTTACCAGAAGGTATCGAAATGGTGATGCCAGGTGATAACGTGCAAATGACCGTCAAATTAATCAACCCGATTGCCATGGAAGAAGGTTTACGTTTCGCTATTCGCGAAGGTGGCCGAACAGTTGGTGCCGGTGTTGTTGCTAAAATTATTGAGTAATAACATAATAAAATTTAATTCAATAAGTATAGGTCAGTAGCTCAATTGGCAGAGCAGCGGTCTCCAAAACCGCAGGTTGGGGGTTCGATTCCCTCCTGGCCTGCCATTTGGAAGGTGCTGACCTTTCTTACTTTGATCGAGAGAAATTAATCACTATGAATGCAGAAACAGATCAAGGCTCTGGTCAACTGGATGTAGCAAAATTAGCGTTAGCAGTTGTAGTTATAGTCGCGTCAATAGCTGGGTTTTATTATTACGCAGATGAGTCTTTGTTGTTTCGAGTAATAGGGTTGCTTGTTGCGTTATCTTTTGCAGTTGGTTTGGTGTATAGCACAGGCTTAGGGCAATCATTGTGGCAATTTGCTCAGGGCTCTAAAATTGAGCTTAAAAAGATTGTTTGGCCAACTAAAAAAGAAACCATGCAGACGACGTTAATTGTTGCAGTGATGGTTTTGTTTGTTGGAATTTTATTATGGATGTTTGATGGCCTGCTTATGTGGGGCATTGGCTATATAACAGGTTAAGGCTAATAATATGACGTTGCGTTGGTATGTGGTTCACGCTTATTCAAACTTTGAGCACAGAGTAAAAAGCTCATTGGAAGAGGCGATTGAACGTGAAGGTATGCAAGATAAGTTCGGTGAGATCTTAGTGCCAACTGAAGAAGTTGTAGAAATGCGTGAAGGTCAGCAAAAAAGAAGTGAGCGCAAGTTTTTTCCAGGCTATGTATTGGTTCAAATGGAACTAGATGATGATACTTGGCACTTGGTAAAAGACACAAATAAAGTATTAGGGTTTATTGGTGGTAAAAGTGATCGTCCAGCACCTATCTCAGAAGCTGAAGCAAATAAAATACTTAATAGAATACAAGAAGGTGTTGAGAAGCCACGACCTAAAGTACTCTTTGAAGTAGGTGAGGTTATTCGCATTAACGATGGGCCATTCAAAGACTTTAATGGTACAGTCGAAGAAGTCAATTATGATAAAAGCTCGTTACGCGCATCCGTATTGATCTTTGGTCGTGCCACACCGGTAGACTTAGAATTTGGTCAGGTCGAAAAGGTCTGATTGTTATTAACAGGGGAGCCGTAAGGCGTTTGACCCAATTAGGAGAGTAAGATGGCTAAAAAGATTGATGCCTATATTAAGTTACAGGTGAAAGCAGGTGAAGCAAATCCAAGTCCACCAGTGGGTCCAGCGTTGGGTCAGCACGGTGTAAATATCATGGAGTTTTGTAAGGCGTTTAATGCTAAAACCCAGAGTATGGAAAAAGGCTTGCCTATCCCTGTGGTTATTTCTGTTTTCGCTGATAAAAGCTTTACATTTATCACCAAGACACCTCCAGCTTCAATTTTATTAAAAAAAGCAGCCGGTATTCAAAAAGGTAGTGGTACACCAAATACTGTAAAAGTTGCAAAGGTGACACGTGAACAGCTTGAAGAAATTGCCAAAGTAAAAGATGCAGATATTACTGCAGCTGATATGGATGCTGCTGTAAGAACGATTGCGGGTAGTGCTCGTAGTATGGGTATTGATGTGGAGGGTGTGTAAATGGCTAAGCTAACCAAAAAAGCAAAACTAATTAAAGAGAAAGTTGAGCCCGGGAAAGCATATGATGCAAACAATGCGTTCTCAATTCTAAAAGAACTGGCCATCAGTAAATTTGAAGAATCAGTAGATGTAAGTGTCAATCTTGGCATTGATTCACGTAAATCTGAGCAAAATGTTAGAGGATCTACATTATTGCCAAATGGTACGGGTAAAGTTGTTCGCGTTGCAGTGTTTACTCAAGGTGCAAATGCTGAAGCTGCAACAGAAGCAGGTGCAGATGTTGTAGGTATGGATGATTTGGCTGCCCAAGTTAAAGCGGGCGAGATGGATTTTGATGTTGTGATTGCGTCACCTGATGCTATGCGTGTTGTTGGTACACTTGGGCAGATATTGGGCCCACGTGGTTTGATGCCTAACCCGAAAGTTGGAACAGTTACTGCAGATGTGGCAACCGCTGTAAGAAATGCTAAAGGTGGTCAAGTGCGTTATAGAACTGATAAAGCTGGCATTATCCATTGCAGTATAGGTAAAACAACGTTTAATGAAAATGCACTTAAAGAAAACATGGAAGCACTGTTGTCTGATTTGATCAAAGCTAAACCAGCTGCTGCTAAAGGTGTTTACTTAAAGAAAATTAGTGTGTCAACCACAATGGGCCCTGGCCTGATGGTTGATCAATCTAGCGTTTCTATTGGCTAGAAGCTTCGTTTTCGAAGCAAAACTTTGGATTGTTAAAATAATTAACAATCGTCAAAGACCGTAGGAGCAGATTTTGCTTAATTTCCTACGCAGGCGGTAAAGTCCTTAATTTTATTTTAAAGGATGGCCCCGTTAGGGTGCCCTTTTTGGGTTTTATAAACCGTAATAACTTAGGTTATTACATACAGTAGTCAGGAGGTATATATGCCACTAAATCTTGAGCAAAAACAAGCGGTAGTTGCTGAAGTGGCTGAGGTAGCTGCAAATGCATTTTCAGTGGTTGCAGCAGAATACCGTGGTTTGACTGTTGTTGAGATGACTGAGCTTCGTCAACAAGCTCGTGAATCTGGTGTGTATTTACGTGTGGTAAAAAACACGTTGGTACGAAAAGCAGTTGAAAATACAGATTTTGAATGTATTCAAGACGCTTTATCGGGCCCGCTAATTGTAGCGTTCTCGATGGAAGATCCAGGTTGTGCGGCTCGATTGGTGAAAACCTTTAGTAAAGACCATGCAAAGCTAGAAACAAAATTTGTTTCTGTCAGTGGCCAATTACTTGAGGCTTCAGAACTCGAACGACTATCTAAACTACCGACAAAAGACCAAGCAATCAGTATGTTGATGTCTGTGATGAAAGCACCTGTCGAGAAATTCGTCAGAACACTTGCTGAGCCACATGCGAAATTGGTTAGAACTGTCGATGCTGTCCGCGTTCAAAAGCAGGCTGCATAGGTATTATTTTTTCAAACAAATTTAAATTATAGGGGTTAAGACAATGGCTGTCTCCAAAGAAGATATTTTAGAAGCAATCTCAAACATGAGTGTAATGGACGTCGTAGAACTAGTTGAAGCGATGGAAGAAAAATTTGGTGTGTCTGCAGCGGCTGCTGTAGCGGCTGCACCAGCTGCGGGTGGCGAAGCGGCTGCCGTAGAAGAAAAAACTGAGTTTGACGTTATTATGACAAGCTTCGGTGATAACAAAGTTTCTGCTATTAAAGCGGTACGTGGTATCACTGGCCTAGGCTTGAAAGAAGCGAAAACATTAGTAGAAAGTGTTCCAGCTCCAGTTAAAGAAGCAGTGTCAAAAGATGAAGCTGAAGAAACAGTAAAACAACTTGAAGAAGCAGGTGCTGCTGCTGAAATTAAGTAATTCTTGTTGTTACTAAAAAGCTATAAAAGCTTTTAAAAGAATAGGGTCGGCAGTTGTTAACTGTCGGCCTATTTCCCGTTGTAGGGTATTAAGTTTCTAAATTGGAATGTAGTCTAAATTTAGAAGTAATTGATTAAAAAGGGTTTAAAAATGGCGTACTCATATACTGAGAAAAGACGTATTCGTAAAACATTTGGTCGACAAGAAGGTGCAATGGAAACGCCTTACTTGTTAGAAACACAAATTAGTTCTTACAAACGTTTTCTTCAATCCGAAGTTGCAAAAGCAGATGAACTTGACTCTGTTGGTCTTCACGCTGCGTTAGGTAGTGTGTTTCCAATAACTAGTCATACCGGTTATGCTGTTTTGGAATATGTGAGTTACCGGTTGGGTAAGCCCAAGTTTGATGTTAAAGAATGTCAATCACGTGGTGCTACATATGCATCACCATTAAGAGTACAGGTCAGGCTTGTCATTTATGATAAAGACTCTCCTGCTGGCTCTAAGCGCGTAAAAGATATACGTGAGCAAGAAGTTTATATGGGTGAATTACCCTTAATGACTGATAATGGTACGTTCGTTATTAATGGTACTGAACGCGTTATAGTGTCGCAGCTGCACCGCTCTCCTGGTGTGTTCTTTGATCATGACAAAGGTAAGACGCACTCATCTGGAAAATTACTTTTTTCTGCCCGTGTTATTCCATACCGTGGTTCTTGGTTAGACTTTGAATTCGATCATAAAGATATCGTATATGTACGTATCGATCGTCGTAGAAAATTGCCGGCCACTGTATTACTTAAAGCGTTAGAGTTTACTAACGATCAAATTATAGATATGTTCTTTGAAAAGAATGTATTTCACCTAAACAAAAATGGACTCACAATGGAACTCGTGCCTGAAAGGTTACGTGGTGAAATTGTTGGTTTTGATGTTAAGGTCAATGGTAAAACCCTTATTGAAGAAGGGCGTCGAGTAACAGCTAAACACATTCGTGACTTAAGCAAAGCTGGTGTTAAGCAAATTGATGTACCGAGTGAATACCTGATTGGAAAAATTATGGCTACGCCCATAGTTAACCAAGAAACAGGTGAGATTATTGTCGATCTGAATGAAGAGGTTACTGAAGATAATATCGACGATATTGTACATAGCGGTGCAACGACTATTGAGACACTGTATGTAAATGATCTTGATAAAGGTGCTTTTATCTCAAATACTTTGAAAATTGATTCAACCGTAGATCAGCTAGATGCCTTGGTTGAAATTTATCGTATGATGAGACCAGGTGAGCCACCAACGAAAGAATCAGCGCTAAAGTTATTCCAGAACTTGTTTTTCACATTAGACCGTTATGACATCTCAACAGTTGGGCGAATGAAATTTAATCTTCGTCTTGGCCGTGAAGAAATAACAGGTCCTGGCGTACTGAGTAACGAAGATATTATTGATGTACTTAAAGAGCTAATTAGTATCCGTAATGGTGAAGGCTCAGTTGATGATATTGACCACTTGGGTAACAGACGTATCCGCTCTGTTGGTGAGATGGTTGAGAACCAATTTAGAGTAGGTTTAGTTCGTGTTGAACGAGCTGTTAAAGAGCGCCTTTCAATTGCAGACTCTGAAGGTTTAATGCCTCAGGAAATCATTAATGCAAAACCTGTAGCGGCTGCGATTAAAGAATTTTTTGGCTCAAGCCAATTGTCGCAGTTTATGGACCAAAATAACCCGTTATCAGAAATCACACATAAACGTCGTGTTTCTGCTTTAGGCCCAGGTGGTTTAGCTCGTGAAAGAGCAGGTTTTGAGGTTCGAGATGTGCATGCAACTCATTACGGTCGAGTATGTCCTATTGAGACACCTGAGGGGCCAAATATTGGTTTGATCAACTCATTAGCTGTTTATGCGCGTACTAATGAGTACGGTTTCTTAGAAACTCCGTATAGAAAAGTTGTTGATGGACAATTAACTGATCAGGTTGACTTTTTATCAGCTATTGAAGAAGGTCGTTTCTATATCGCGCAGGCGAATGCTGAAATAGACGAAAATGGCCGGTTTGTAGAAGACATGGTGACATGTCGTCATGCAGAAGAGTTTGCCATTGCTACAGCTGATAAAATTGACTATATGGATGTATCACCAAAACAGATTGTATCTGTTGCGGCTTCTATTATTCCTTTCCTCGAGCATGATGATGCTAACCGTGCGTTGATGGGCTCTAATATGCAGCGTCAAGCAGTTCCAACCCTTAAGGCAGACAAGCCATTAGTAGGTACCGGTATGGAGCGTGCTGTTGCTGTTGACTCAGGGGTAACAATTGTTGCAGAGCGTGGTGGTGTGATCGATGACGTTGATGCGTCAAGAATTATCGTTCGTGTTAATGATGAAGAAACGTTAACAGGTGAATCGGGTGTAGATATTTACAATTGTACAAAATACACACGATCTAACCAAAACACCTGTATTAACCAACGTCCATTGGTTAAACCAGGGGACTTGATTGCTAAAGGTGATGTTCTTGCAGACGGTCCATCGACTGACATGGGTGAATTAGCGCTTGGTCAAAATATGATGGTCGCGTTTATGCCTTGGAATGGCTATAACTTTGAAGATTCGATTCTTATTTCTGAAAAAGTTGTTAAGGAAGATCGCCTGACTACCATTCATATTGAAGAAAAAGTCTGCGTTGCACGAGACACAAAATTAGGCTCTGAAGAAATTACAGCTGATATTCCAAATGTAGGTGAAGGTGCATTATCTAAGCTTGATGAATCTGGAATTGTATATATCGGTGCCGAAGTTAAAGGTGGCGACATTCTTGTCGGTAAAGTAACACCTAAAGGCGAAAGTCAGCTAACTGCTGAAGAAAAATTGTTAAGGGCGATCTTTGGTGAAAAAGCATCTGACGTAAAAGATACTTCATTACGCGTTCCTTCAAGCATGCAAGGTACTGTCATCGATGTAAAAGTATTTACACGTGATGGAGTTGATAAAGATGCACGTGCAATTGAAATTGAAGATGCAGAATTAGCCAGTGTTAAGAAAGACCTTGATGATCAATTAAGGATTGTTGAAGGTGATACATTTTTACGTGTTGAAAAGCTTATTTTAGACAAAGAGGCCGTTTCTGGACCACAGAAACTGAAAAAAGGCACTAAAGTTACGAAAGAATACCTATCTAGTATTTCTAATCATGATTGGTTAAAAATTAAATTCAAAGATGAAGGGCTTAATGTTCAACTTGAAGCGGTAGCTGAACAAATTGAACAGCAACGAATTGATCTTAATGAATTATTTGAAGAAAAGCGTAAGAAAATTACAATGGGTGATGACCTTCAGCCAGGTGTATTGAAAATGGTTAAGGTGTATCTAGCTGTTAAACGACGTATTCAACCGGGTGATAAAATGGCGGGTCGTCATGGTAACAAAGGTGTTATCTCAATGATTGTACCTGAAGAAGATATGCCATATATGGAAGATGGTACTCCTGTAGATGTTGTCCTAAACCCATTGGGTGTTCCTTCGCGGATGAACGTTGGACAGGTGCTAGAAACTCACTTAGGGTGGGCTGCTAAAGGTTTAGGTAATGAAATTGGTAAAATGCTTGAAGCAAAAGCCAATGTCGATAAAGTGCGTAAATTTTTAGACAAAGTATATAACACAAGTGGTCGTAAAGAAGATTTAGACTCATTTAGTGATGGTGAGATTCTCGAATTGGCTGAAAACTTAAAGGGCGGTGTTCCGATGGCTACGCCAGTGTTTGATGGTGCATCAGAAACAGAAGTTAAGCAAATGTTGAAACTTGGTGGACGTTCAGACACGGGTCAAGTGCAACTTTATGATGGCCGTACGGGTGAAGCGTTTGATAGAGAAACGACGGTAGGTTACATGTATATGCTAAAGCTTAATCACTTGGTTGACGATAAAATGCATGCTAGATCAACTGGACCTTATAGCTTAGTGACTCAGCAACCACTTGGTGGTAAAGCACAATTTGGAGGCCAACGCTTCGGTGAGATGGAAGTATGGGCACTAGAAGCTTACGGTGCAGCATATACTTTGCAGGAAATGCTAACAGTTAAGTCTGATGATGTTTCTGGACGTACACGAATGTACAAAAACATTGTGGATGGAAATCACACAATGGATCCAGGAATGCCAGAGTCATTTAACGTGTTAGTTAAAGAGATTAGAGCGCTGGGTATCAATATAGAGTTAGAACAAGATTAATTTCTTTTTCTATTAGCATTTAGCTGAACAAAAACTGATAACAAGGAGATACGGTCTTGAAAGATCTACTCAATTTTTTAAAGCAACAAAACCAAACTGAAGAGTTTGATGCCATTCGTATAGGTCTAGCTTCACCTGATATGATCAGATCATGGTCATATGGCGAGGTTAAAAAACCTGAAACGATTAATTACCGTACATTTAAACCAGAAAGAGATGGCCTTTTCTGTGCAAAAATTTTCGGCCCAGTTAATGATTATGAATGTCTGTGTGGTAAATATAAACGTCTAAAACATCGCGGTGTTATTTGCGAAAAGTGTGGTGTAGAAGTCACATTGTCTAAAGTAAGACGTGAACGTATGGGTCATATTGACCTTGCTTCTCCAGTAGCTCATATCTGGTTCCTTAAGTCGCTACCATCACGTATTGCCTTATTACTCAATATGACATTACGAGATATCGAGCGAGTATTGTATTTCGAATCATTTGTTGTTGTTGATCCGGGTTTAACTGCGCTTGAAGCCGGTACTCTGATGACAGAAGAAGAGCACTTAGATGCCCTTGAAGAGCATGGTGATGAATTTACAGCGCTGATGGGTGCGGAAGCGGTTGATGGGCTTTTGAAAGCCCTTGATTTGAACGCTGAAATGGAATCGTGTCGTACAGATATTAATGCAACTAAATCTGAAACAAAGATTAAAAAAATATCTAAGCGTCTAAAAGTTTTAGAGGCTCTGGTTGAATCTAAAAATAAACCAGAATGGATGATTTTAAGAGTGCTTCCTGTGCTTCCACCTGAATTAAGACCTTTGGTGCCATTAGATGGGGGCCGTTTTGCGACATCAGACTTAAATGACCTTTATCGCCGTGTTATTAACAGAAATAACCGTTTACATCGTCTATTAGACCTTAGTGCGCCAGACATCATTGTTCGCAATGAGAAGCGTATGCTTCAAGAATCTGTTGATGCATTGTTAGATAATGGTAGACGAGGCCGTGCTATTACAGGTACGAACCGTCGTCCGTTAAAATCTTTAGCTGATATGATTAAAGGTAAGCAAGGTCGTTTCCGCCAAAACTTACTAGGTAAACGTGTTGATTATTCTGGGCGTTCAGTCATTGTTGTTGGACCTACCTTAAAATTACATCAGTGTGGTTTACCTAAGAAAATGGCGCTTGAATTATTTAAGCCATTTATCTTTAACAAATTACAATTACGTGGTGAAGCAACAACCATTAAAGTAGCTAAGAAACAGGTTGAACGTGAAGGGCCAGAAGTCTGGGATATTCTTGCTGAAGTGATTCGTGAGCATCCTATCATGTTGAACCGTGCTCCTACACTTCACCGTCTTGGTATTCAAGCATTTGAACCAACCTTGATTGAAGGTAAAGCGATTCAATTACATCCGCTAGTTTGTTCTGCGTTTAACGCTGACTTTGACGGCGACCAAATGGCTGTCCACGTTCCCTTATCGATAGAGGCACAGTTAGAAGCCAGAACATTGATGATGTCGACAAACAATATCTTGTCTCCAGCAAACGGTGAGCCAGTGATTGTGCCTTCACAAGATGTTGTGTTGGGTTTGTACTACATGACACGCGAACGTATTAATGGTCTTGGTGAAGGCATGGCGTTCAGTGATGTAGAAGAAGCGGCACGTGCTATCCAGTCAGGCGTTGTTGGTCTTCATTCAAAGGTTAAAATTCGTATCGAAGAAATGCACACCGATGAAAACGGTGAAACCACAGTGACCAGACGTCTTGTTGAAACGACAACGGGTCGTGCTCAAGTATGGAATATAGTTCCAAAATCATTAGACTTTGATTTAGTTAATAAAGATTTAACTAAAAAAGCGATTATGCAGTTAATTGATGCGTCTTATCGCCAATTGGGTGATAAAGAAACGGTTATTTTCGCTGATCAGCTTATGTATCTTGGTTTCTCAAATGCTACTAAATCAGGGGTATCGTTTGGTATTAACGATATGGTTATCCCGGAAAGTAAAAGTAAATTAATCAAATCAGCGCAAAAAGAAGTTAAAGATGTTGAGAGTCAATATGCATCTGGACTTGTGACAAATGGCGAACGCTACAATAAAGTCATTGATATCTGGTCTCATACTAATGAGCAAGTTGCTAAGGCAATGATGGATAACTTAGGTAGCGACGATGTCGTTGATGCCAAAGGTGAAACAGTTAAGGAGAAATCATTTAATTCTGTTTACATGATGGCTGATTCTGGTGCTCGTGGTTCAGCAGCGCAGATTAGACAGCTTGCTGGTATGCGTGGCCTGATGGCTAAGCCAGATGGGTCAATTATTGAAACACCTATTACAGCTAACTTCAGAGAAGGTTTGAACGTTCTACAGTACTTCGTTTCTACACATGGTGCTCGTAAAGGTTTGGCTGACACGGCTTTAAAGACTGCGAATGCTGGTTACCTTACTCGTCGTTTGGTTGATGTGGCACAAGATATGGTCGTTTTAACAGATGATTGTGGTACTGAAAATGGCCTTGAAGTAACACCGCTAATTGAAGGTGGAGAGGTTGTTGAACCACTGGGTAATTTAATACTGGGTCGAGTTATCGCGCAAGATGTCATTAGCGCCGCAACTAATGAAATTATTGTTGAAAGGAATACACTAATTGACGAGGCATGGGTAGAACGTCTTGAAGAAATGGGTGTAGATAAGGTGATGGTCCGTTCTGCGATTAGTTGTGAAAATCGTAAGGGTATTTGTAAGATGTGTTACGGCCGCGATTTAGCCCGAGGACAATTAGTTAA
The DNA here is from genome assembly GCF_000384415.1 of Cycloclasticus pugetii PS-1. Taxonomy (NCBI): domain Bacteria; kingdom Pseudomonadati; phylum Pseudomonadota; class Gammaproteobacteria; order Thiotrichales; family Piscirickettsiaceae; genus Cycloclasticus; species Cycloclasticus pugetii. The sequence goes on along the minus strand of NZ_ARVU01000001.1, from coordinate 1,830,629 downwards.
CCTAGGTGAAGCGGTAGGTGTGGTAGCAGCGCAGTCAATTGGTGAGCCTGGTACACAGCTTACTATGCGTACTTTCCATATTGGTGGTGCGGCGTCTAGTTCAGCTGCGATCAATAGTATTCAGATAAAATCTGAAGGTACACTAACGTTTAATGACAAGCTAAAAACAATTGAGAACAAAGAGAATAAACTGATTGTTATTTCTCGTTCCGGTGAGATCAGTGTTGTTGATGAATATGGTCGTACTCGTGAAAACTATAAGATACCTTATGGCTCTGAATTATCAGCTAAGGAAGGTGACACCTTATCAGCCGGCGCGGTCTTAGCAACATGGGATCCGCACACTCACCCTGTTATTACAGAGGTAAATGGTAAAGTTATCTTTACCGATTTTGTAGAAGGTGTATCTGTTCAACAACATTCGGATGAAATCACAGGCTTAACATCTTTAGTGGTGACAGATGCGAAACAGCGTGGAAGTAGCGGTAAAGATTTAAGACCTGCTATTACCTTGGTTGATGAGCAAGGTGAGCCGGTCTATATCCCTGGTACTACCATTGTTGCGCATTATGTTATGCCTGCAGGTGCTGTTGTTAATGTCACTGATGGAATGAGCGTAGAAAATGCTGATATTTTGGCGCGAATTCCACAAGAATCAAGTAAGACTCGTGATATTACCGGTGGTCTTCCTCGTGTGGCCGATCTATTTGAAGCTCGTAAAACAAAAGATCCGGCTATCTTAGCTGAAATGACTGGTACAGTAAGTTTTGGTAAAGAGACTAAAGGTAAACGTCGTTTAGTAGTCACTGATAAAGATGGTGAAACTAAAGAACTGCTTATACCAAAATGGAGACACATCACAGTATTTGAAGGTGAACACGTTGAGCAAGGTGAAACCATTGCTGAAGGTGAATTAACACCACATGATATTTTAAGATTGAGAGGGGTTTTTGAATTAGCGAGATACTTGGTAAATGAAATCCAAGATGTTTATCGTTTACAAGGCGTGAAGATTAACGATAAGCACATTGAAGTAATTATCAGGCAAATGTTAAGAAAAGTTGAAATTACGTCTGGTGGGGATAGTTCATTCATCAAAGGTGAGCAAGTTGAGAAGACTCGTTTCCTTGAAGTTAATGATCAACTAGAAGCAGAAGGTAAAGTACCTGCGACAGCTGATAATGTACTACTCGGTATTACAAAGGCATCCTTAGCGACTGAATCGTTTGTTTCTGCAGCATCTTTCCAAGAAACAACAAGAGTGCTAACAGATGCAGCTGTAAGAGGTACCAGAGATGACTTGCATGGTTTGAAGGAAAACGTCATTGTTGGTCGACTTATACCGGCTGGAACAGGCTTGGCTCATCACCTGGAACGCAGAAAAAATAAAGCAGCATCGATGAGCCCAGAGATTGTTGAAGAAGTGACTACAGCAGCAGCACATGACGAGGCAGAAGAGGCGTTGAAGCAAGCGCTTAACATGCAAGAATAATTAATTATTCTATTGTAGCGGGATTAAAGAATGCCAACCTGAACCATGGGTTGGCATTTTCTTATCTAAGAATAATTACGCACTCATTATGCTTGACAGATAAGTGATATCTGCCTAAAATTCCCGCTCTTCGGTAGATTGGATTTTTTTATATTTACTGAAATAACCTAAATAAGAATTTAAACGCACGTCATAGGATGTGTGGAAAATGTTTTGCACGAGTTTTTGGAGCTCTAAATTAGATATGACCACTATTAACCAACTAGTTCGTAAACCTAGAAAGCGTAAAGTAGAAAAAAGCAATGTGCCAGCACTAGAGGCTTGTCCTCAGAGACGGGGTGTTTGTACACGTGTTTATACAACAACACCAAAAAAACCAAACTCAGCGCTTCGTAAAGTAGCTCGTGTAAGGCTGACCAATGGCGCAGAAGTAACTAGCTATATTGGTGGTGAAGGCCATAACCTCCAAGAGCACTCGGTTGTACTTATTCGTGGTGGTCGTGTGAAAGATTTACCTGGTGTACGTTACCACGTAGTCCGAGGTAGCCTGGATACATCTGGTGTAGAAGCGCGTCGTAGAGGCCGTTCTAAATATGGTGCTAAGCGCCCTAAAAACTAATATTAAACGAGTTTAAATAATGTCTAGAAGAAAAAAAGCGATAAAGCGCGAAATCCTCCCAGATCCAAAGTTTGGTAATTTAGTGTTAGCAAAGTTTATGAATATGATCATGGTTGATGGTAAGAAATCAATCGCTGAGAAGATTGTTTATGGCGCTCTTGATACGATTGAAGGCAAGGGTCATGCGGAACCTGTTGATGCGCTTATTAAGGCGTTAGAGAAAGTTCAGCCTGCAGTTGAGGTTAAGTCTCGTCGTGTAGGTGGTGCTACTTACCAAGTGCCCGTAGAAGTACGTCCAAATCGTAGAATGGGTTTGTCAATGCGTTGGATGATAGATGCTTCTCGTAAACGTAGTGAGCGATCTATGTCTGCTAGATTAGCAGGTGAAGTTATTGATGCTTTAGAAAGTAGAGGATCTGCATTTAAAAAACGTGAAGATACTCACCGTATGGCTGAGGCGAACAAAGCATTCTCTCACTTCCGCTGGTAATTATATTTAGAATAATTTAGGAATAAAGATGCCTCGCAGTACTCCAATTGAGCGTTATCGGAATATAGGCATCATGGCTCATATTGATGCTGGTAAGACAACAACAACAGAGCGTGTTTTGTTTTATACGGGTGTGTCGCATAAAATGGGTGAGGTTCATGATGGTTCAGCTACCATGGACTGGATGGAACAAGAACAAGAACGTGGTATAACGATAACTTCAGCGGCCACCACATGTTTCTGGTCTGGGATGGATAAGCAGTATGATACGCATCGTATCAACATTATCGATACACCAGGGCATGTTGACTTTACCATTGAAGTTGAGCGCTCGTTAAGAGTTTTAGATGGAGCATGTGCTGTTTTCTGTGCTGTTGGTGGTGTTGAGCCGCAATCGGAAACGGTCTGGCGGCAAGCAGATAAATACAGAGTGCCTCGTATAGCGTTTGTGAATAAAATGGATCGGGCTGGCGCAAATTTTATGCGTGTGGTCGATCAATTAAAAGTTCGATTAGGTTGTAATGCAGTGCCTTTGCAATATGCAATTGGTGCTGAAGATGCTTTCAAAGGCGTTGTAGACTTAATAAGTATGCAAGCGATCTATTGGAATGAAAGTGATAAGGGTGTTTCACATGTAACAGGTGAAATACCTGAAGAAATAAAAGATGAATGTGAAGCGCTTCGTGAACAGTTAGTTGAAGCAGCAGCTGAAGGTAATGATGAGTTAATGGAGCTGTATCTTAACTCTGGCGAGTTATCTAAAGAAGAAATTAAGCTTGGACTGCGTTTACGAACTCTCAATAATGAGTTAGTGCTTGTATTATGTGGAAGTGCATTTAAAAACAAAGGCGTACAAGCAATGCTGGATGCGGTTGTGGATTTTTTACCATCACCGATAGATGTGCCGGCTATTTCCTCAGTAGTATCTGAGGGTGAAGAGCCAGAAATAAGAAGTGCTGATGATGACTCACCATTTTCAGCATTAGCATTTAAAATTTTAACGGATTCATTTGTTGGAACGTTAACATTTTTTAGAGTGTACTCAGGTGTGTTAAAAGCAGGTGATACTGTTTATAACCCACTTAAAAATAAGAAAGAGCGTATTGGTCGATTGGTGCAAATGCATTCGAATGATAGGCAAGAAGTTAAAGAAGTATATGCTGGTGATATAGCGGCAGCAATTGGACTAAAAGATGTTACTACTGGTGATACTTTATGTTCAATTAATGCACCCATTACACTTGAGCGTATGGAGTTTCCGGATCCCGTGATTTCAATTGCGGTAGAGCCTAAAACCATACAAGATCAAGATAAAATGGCAGTTGCATTGGGAAAGCTTGCACAAGAAGATCCATCATTTAAAGTGCATACTGATGAAGAGTCAGGGCAAACAATTATTTCTGGAATGGGTGAGCTTCATCTTGAGATAATCGTTGATCGTATGCTCAGAGAATTTAATGTGGTAGCCAATGTTGGAACACCACAAGTTGCTTACCGTGAGACTATCCGTCAAGTCGTGAAGCAAGAAGGCAAGTTTGTAAGGCAGTCTGGTGGTAAGGGTCAATATGGCCATGTATGGTTGAAGATTGAGCCACTAGAAGATCAAGAGTTTGAGTTTGTAAATGCGATTGTCGGTGGTTCAGTACCAAGCGAATATATTGGTGCGGTCGAGGCTGGTGTCAAAGAACAAATGAAAAATGGGGTTTTAGCAGGGTACCCCATGATAAATATTAGAGTTACTTTGTACGATGGTTCGTATCATGATGTTGACTCAAATGAAATGGCGTTTAAAATAGCCGGCTCACTTGGTTTTAAAGATGGCGCAGCAAAAGCAGATCCTAAAGTGCTAGAGCCAATGATGAAAGTAGAAGTGGTTACACCAGAAGAGTACATGGGTCACGTAGTTGGAGATTTAAATAAGCGTAGGGGGGTTATTCATGGTATGGATGATTGTCCTGCTGGAAAGATGGTTGATGCAGATGTGCCGCTTGCCGAGATGTTTGGTTATGCAACAGACCTTAGGTCTGCAACGCAAGGTAGGGCTACATACAGCATGATGTTTGATAGTTATGCTGAAGTGCCTAAAGCGTTAGAAGAAAAGATTAAAAGCAGAATTTTTTATTAATATTAAGTAATGACGGGTATTTACAATGTCTAAAGAAAAATTTGAAAGAAATAAGCCCCATGTAAACGTAGGCACAATTGGCCACGTTGATCACGGAAAAACAACATTAACGGCTGCGTTAACGAAAGTTATGGCTGAAGCCATGGGTGGAGAAGTTAAAGCCTTTGATGAAATTGACAATGCACCAGAAGAACGTGAGCGTGGTATTACCATTGCAACATCACACGTTGAATATGAATCAAATACACGTCACTATGCTCACGTAGACTGTCCAGGTCACGCCGATTACGTTAAAAACATGATCACAGGTGCGGCGCAAATGGATGGTGCCATCCTAGTATGTTCAGCTGCAGACGGCCCTATGCCGCAAACACGTGAACATATCTTGTTATCACGTCAAGTGGGTGTTCCATACATCGTCGTATTCCTTAACAAAGCGGACATGGTTGACGATGAAGAGCTATTAGAACTAGTAGAAATGGAAGTACGTGAACTATTAGACATGTACGAATTCCCAGGTGATGACACACCAATCGTAACAGGTTCAGCACTTAAAGCCCTAGAAGGCGATACATCAGACATTGGTGTTCCATCAGTGCTTAAACTAGTTGAAGCGCTTGACTCATACATCCCATTACCAGAACGAGCTGTAGACGGCGACTTCATTATGCCAGTTGAAGACGTATTCTCAATCTCAGGTCGTGGAACAGTTGTAACCGGTCGTATTGAGCGCGGTGTTATCAACGTCGGTGAAGAAATTGAAATCGTTGGTATCAAAGACACGGTCACAACCACGTGTACCGGTGTTGAAATGTTCCGCAAATTATTAGATCAAGGTGAAGCTGGCGATAACGTTGGTATCTTACTACGTGGTACAAAACGTGAAGACGTAGAGCGTGGTCAAGTATTAGCTAAGCCTGGATCAATCACACCTCACACACACTTCGAAGCAGAAGTCTATGTGTTAGGTAAAGATGAAGGTGGTCGTCACACACCATTCTTCAACGGTTACCGTCCACAGTTCTACTTTAGAACGACAGACGTAACAGGTGCATGTGACTTACCAGAAGGTATCGAAATGGTGATGCCAGGTGATAACGTGCAAATGACCGTCAAATTAATCAACCCGATTGCCATGGAAGAAGGTTTACGTTTCGCTATTCGCGAAGGTGGCCGAACAGTTGGTGCCGGTGTTGTTGCTAAAATTATTGAGTAATTGAAATGTCAAAACAATCCATAAGAATTCGTTTAAAAGGCTTTGATCACCGTTTAATAGATCATGCGGCACGTGAAATAGTTGAGACTGCGAAACGTACAGGCGCTCAAGTAATGGGTCCTATTCCTTTACCAACAAAAAAAGAACGTTTTACAGTGCTTATTTCTCCGCATGTTAATAAAGATGCAAGGGATCAATATGAGCTTCGTACGCATAAACGTATGATGGATATTGTTGAGCCGACTGATAAAACTGTTGATGCGCTGATGAAGCTAGACTTATCAGCTGGTGTTGATGTTCAAATTAAACTGAATTAAATCAGTTTTAAATATATAAAATAAAGGATAAATCATGTCTTTAGGTTTAGTAGGCCGTAAATGCGGAATGACAAGATTGTTTACAGAAGAAGGTGAGTCAATTCCTGTTTCTGTAGTACAAATTTTGCCAAATCGTGTTACACGTGTTTTAAATGAACAATCCGATGGTTATTCTGCAGTGCAGGTAACAACGGGTGATGTAAAGAACTCTCGAGTTAATAAAGCTGAGGCGGGCCAGTTCAAAAAAGCTGGTGTTGAAGCGGGAAGAGGTTTATGGGAGTTTAGACTTGAAGAAGACTCTGACCTTGAAGTAGGTTCTGATTTATCACTTGATATATTTGAAGCTGGTCAAAAAATTGATGTGCGTGGCAAAAGTATTGGTAAAGGATATGCGGGTGTTATCAAACGCTATAATTTCCAAATGCAAGATGCTACACACGGTAACTCTTTATCACATCGTGCGCCTGGATCAATTGGGCAATGTCAAACACCAGGTCGTGTTTTAAAGGGTAAAAAAATGTCAGGTCACATGGGTGACGAAAGAGTGACTACTCAAAACCTTGAAATCGTAAAAATTGATACAGACAAGTCTGTGGTATTAATTAAAGGTGCGATACCGGGTTCAAAGAATAGTGACATTGTTATTACACCTGCTATTAAAACAAATAAATAGGCAAAATTATGAATATTCAAACGCCTGTCGTAGGTAAAGATGTTTCTGAAGCGGTCTTTGGCCAAGAATATAACGAGGGGATAATTCATCAACTTGTTGTTACTTATATGGCGAATGCTAGAGCAGGAACACGTGCGCAAAAAACTCGATCAGAAGTAAGCGGTGGTGGTATCAAGCCATGGAAACAAAAAGGAACTGGTCGTGCTCGTGCAGGAACAATCAGAAGTCCTATTTGGAGAACTGGTGGTGTAACGTTTGCAGCTAAACCTCAAGATCACAGCAAAAAATTAAATAAAAAAATGTACGCTGTTGGTATGAAGTCAATTTTATCTGAGCTTATCCGTCAAGATAGATTGGTAGTTGTTGATGAGCTAAGTATTGAAGAACCTAAAACAAAATTATTAAATGCTAAATTGGCTGAAAATGGCCTAAGTAATGTTTTAATCGTTTTAGCGGCTGAAGACGTTAATTTGCAATTAGCTAGTAGAAACGTACAAAAAGTTGATGTTTGTACTGCTTATGAAATTGATCCTGTTTCTTTACTAGCATATGAAAAAGTTTGTATAACAGCTGATGCAATTGCATTAGTAGAGGAGCGCTTAAAATGAATCAGGAATTCTTATTGCAGTTAATTACTGCGCCTGTTGTTACGGAAAAAAGCTCTATTGCTGCTGACCTTAATAATCAATATGTCTTTAAGGTTGATAGCAGTGCTAATAAAGCTGATATCAAAGCTGCCGTTGAAAAACTATTTAGTGTAGATGTTGAGTCTGTAAAAACATTGAATGTAAAAGGAAAAGTTAAACGCTTTGGTAAAGGTTTTGGTAAAAGATCAGATGTAAAAAAAGCGTATGTTCGTATTAAATCTGGGCAAGAAATAGAATTTGTTTCTGCCTAACTGGAAGATAAATTAATCTTATGGCTATTGTAAAATCAAAACCAACTTCACCAGGCTCACGCTTTGTAATTAGAGTAAAAAATGCTGAGCTTAGTAAGTCTGCACCACATGGGCCGCTTTTAGCTAAAAAAAGCAAGTCAGGCGGGCGCAATAATAACGGAAGGATCACTACAAGACATCGTGGTGGAGGTCACAAGCAACATTATCGTATTATCGATTTCAAAAGAAACAAATTCGATGTACCTGGTAAGGTAGAAAGTCTGCAATATGACCCAAATAGATCTGCCAATATTGCGCTGATACTATATAATGACGGCGAAAGACGATACATCATTGCACCAAAAAACTTAAATGTTGGTGATGAAGTGATTTCTTCTGAAGTAGCCCCAATTACAGTAGGCAATTGTTTACCAATGAGGAATATACCTGTTGGTACACAAGTACACTGTGTTGAGTTAAAACCAAATAAAGGTGCCCAAATAGCACGTAGTGCAGGTGCTGTTGTGCAAATTGTTGCGAGAGATGGTGACCATGTTACGTTAAGGTTACGTTCTGGCGAAATGCGCAAGGTTTTATCTGGTTGTCGAGCAGTTATCGGAGAAGTTGGTAATTCTGAGCATAGCTTGATTTCCCTTGGTAAAGCCGGGGCAAAACGTTGGAGAGGTGTTAGACCAACTGTACGTGGTGTTGCTATGAACCCTGTTGATCACCCGCATGGTGGTGGTGAAGGTCGTACTTCTGGTGGTCGCCACCCGGTATCTCCATGGGGTATGCCAACAAAGGGTTATAAGACGCGTAAAAATAAGCGTACTGATAAATTAATAGTTAGAAATAGAACAAAACGTTAAGGATATATTGTGCCAAGATCCATAAAAAAAGGCCCTTTTGTTGATCTTCATTTAATGAAGAAAGTAGAAGCAGCCGCAGAAAGTAATAATCGTAGACCAATTAAAACTTGGTCTAGACGTTCAATGATCTCGCCAACTATGGTTGGTTTGACGATAGCTATTCACAACGGAAGACAGCATATGCCGGTATTGATTACCGAAAATATGGTTGGCCACAAATTAGGTGAGTTCGCGTTAACGCGTACATACCGTGGTCATGTTGTTGACAAAAAATCCAGATAAACATTGGTGCAGTGATGGAAGTTAAAGCTAAATTAAAAAACGCTAATTTTTCAGCCCAAAAAGGCCGATTAGTTGCAAATCAAATCAGAGGCATGGATGTTGAGAGTGCTTTGAATTTATTGGGTTTTAGTACACGTAAAGCAGCAGATAGTTTCAAGAAACTTCTTAATTCTGCTATTGCTAATGCTGAACATAATGAAGGTGCTGATGTAGATGAGTTATATGTTTCAACAGTATTTGTTGATGAAGCACCTACTTACAAACGATTTAAAGCGCGTGCTAAAGGTCGTGGTAATAAAATTCTTAAAAGAAACTGCCATCTAACTATTGAAGTTAGTGATACTAAATAAAAGAGTAAATAAATATGGGTCAAAAAGTACATCCAACTGGTATACGCCTTGGTATAGTTAAAGATTGGAATTCGCGTTGGTATGCTAGTTCACAAGCGTATCCTGACATGTTAAAACAAGATTTAATTGCACGTGATTTCTTAAAAAAGAAATTAATGGCAGCTTCTGTAAGCAAAATCCAAATTAATCGTCCTGCGGGTAATGCACAAATTACAATACATACGGCTCGTCCTGGTATTGTTATTGGTAAAAAAGGTGGTGATGTTGATTCGCTACGTGCGGAAGTAAGTAATATCATGGGTGTGCCTGTCCAGATAAACGTCGAGGAAATTCGTAAGCCTGAACTGGATGCTCTTTTAGTAGCTGAAAGTGTTGCGCAACAGCTTGAGCGTCGAATTATGTTCAGACGTGCAATGAAAAGAGCGGTTACTAACACCATGCGATTAGGTGCTGAAGGTATCAAAATTAAAGTAAGTGGACGTTTGAACGGTGCAGATATTGCTCGTAACGAATGGTACAGAGAAGGACGTGTTCCACTACATACACTTCGTGCTGATATTGATTATGGATTTACTGAAGCACTAACTACATATGGTATTTTAGGTATCAAAGTGTGGATCTTCAAAGGTGAAGTTTTTGACGAAAAGTCTGCCCTACCAATCTTAGGTAATAAGGAAGCGACGGGAGAATAGGTAAGCGATATGTTACAACCAAAAAAAACTAAATTTAGAAAAGCACATAAAAACAGAAACACTGGACTTGCACATCGTGGTAGTAGTGTTAGTTTTGGTGAATTTGGCTTGAAATCTATTGAACGCGGTAGAATGACTGCGCGTCAAATTGAAGCTGGTCGTCGTACTATTACACGTCATATTAAGCGTGGTGGTAAGGTTTGGATCCGCGTGTTCCCAGATAAACCAATTACAAAAAAACCTCTTGAAGTACGTATGGGTAAGGGTAAAGGTAGTGTTGAATTCTGGGTTGCGCAAATCAAACCAGGAACTATGTTATTTGAATTGCAGGGTGTATCAAAAGAGTTAGCAGTTGAGGCCTTTGATTTAGCTGCTGCAAAACTCCCTTTTAAAACAAAATTTGCTGAACGGACAATAATGTAATGAAGGCATCAGAATTAAGAGAAAAAACAGTTCAGGAGCTTAACGAATTATTGCTTGAATTAAGAAAAGAGCAATTTAATTTACGTATGCAAAATGCTACTGGTCAATTAAATCAAGTTCATCAATTTGGTGAAGTACGTGGTGATATTGCTCGTATTAAAACTATTTTGAATGATCAAGCAGGTGAATCTAAATGAGTGCAAAAGAGCAGACTCTAAGAACTATATCTGGTGTTGTGACAAGCAATAAAGGTGATAAAAGCATCACTGTAAAAGTCACTCGTCAAGTTAAACATCCTTTGTATGGCAAGGTGATTAAACGATCAACTAAATATAATGCTCATGACGAAAGTAACGAATGCTCTGAAGGCGATATCGTTTCTTTAGTTTCTTGTCGACCTGTTTCAAAGTCGAAATCATGGAAACTTCATGAAATCATTGAAAAAACTAAATAGAGTGAGTGGGAGTTAAGTAATGATTCAGATGCAGACAAGACTTGATGTGGCAGACAACAGCGGTGCCCGCAATGTTATGTGTATTAAAGTACTAGGTGGTTCTCATAAACGCTATGCTAAAATTGGTGACATCATCAAAGTCAGCATTAAAGATGCGATCCCACGTGGCAAAGTAAAAAAGGGTGATGTTCATAATGCAGTCGTCGTTAGAACAAGAAAAGCAATACGTCGTCCAGATGGTTCAGCTATTCGTTTTGATGGTAATGCGGCGGTGCTTTTAAATGCAAACTTGCAACCAATTGGAACTCGTATATTTGGCCCTGTTACTCGCGAATTAAGGAATGAAAAGTTTATGAAAATCATTTCTTTAGCGCCTGAAGTGATTTAACTGATTGAATTAATTATGAATAAAATAAAGAAAGGTGATGAAGTAATCGTTTTAACAGGGAAAGATAAGGGTAAAAAAGGCCTAGTTCTTTCTGTTGTTTCTGATGAAAAAGTTTTGGTTGAAGGAATTAATTCAGTAAAAAAACATCAAAAACCTAATCCTAATAAAGGTATTGAAGGTGGGATTATTGAGAAGCAAATGCCGATCAATGTCTCTAATGTTGCTATCTATAATGCTCAAACTAACAAGGCTGATAGAGTTGGTTTTAAAGTACTTGAAGATGGTAAGAAGGTTCGTTACTTCAAATCAAATAATGAAGTGCTTGACGCTTAAGAAATAGAGAATTTTATGTCAAATTTAGAAGAACGCTATAAAAAAGAAATCATTCCTGCTTTATTAAAGGAATTGAATCTTAAGACTGTTATGGAAGTGCCTAAGATCACTAAAATAACACTTAATATGGGTGTTGGTGAGGCTGTTGCTGATAAAAAAATTATCCAAAATGCTGTCTCTGACCTAGAAAAGATTTCAAGCCAGAAGCCAATTATTACGATTTCAAAAAAATCAATCGCTGGTTTCAAAATAAGGGACGATATGCCAATTGGCTGTAAAGTCACTTTAAGAAATGAGCGTATGTATGATTTTCTTCAGAGACTTATCTCAATTGCAATTCCTAGAATTAGGGATTTTCGTGGCTTAAGTGATAAATCTTTTGATGGACGAGGTAACTACTCTCTTGGTGTAACTGAGCAAATAATCTTCCCTGAAATTGATTACGACAAGATTGATACGCTACGTGGGCTGGATATTGCTATTACGACAAGTGCTAAGAATGACGAGCAAGGTCGTGCTTTATTGAAAGCATTCAATTTTCCCATTAAACAACAAGGTTAAGAAATGGCTAAGAAATCAATGATAGCTAGAGAAAATAAACGAATTCGTTTAGTGGCTAAATATGCTGCCAAAAGAGCAGCGCTTAAAGAAATTATTAGAAACCCTAAGTCTACTTTTGAACAAGTAACAGAGGCACAAACAAAATTAGTGTCTTTACCTCGTGATTCAAGTGCGTCTCGTGTTCGTAACCGTTGTAATATGACCGGTCGACCACATGGCTACTATAGAAAGTTTGGTCTTGGACGTAACAAGTTACGTGAAGCTACGATGCGCGGTGATGTACCGGGCTTATCTAAAGCTAGCTGGTAAAGAAGGAGTATTAAAATGAGTATGAGTGATCCAATTGCAGATATGTTAACTCGCATTCGTAATGCGCAGTCTGCTGAAAAAGCTGTAGTTAGAATGCCCTTTTCTACTAAAAAACAAGCATTAGCTAACATTTTAGAACAAGAAGGTTTTGTAAGTGGTTCGACTAAAATCGAAGACTCAAAAAGTAAGCCTGAGTTAGAGATTACGTTGAAATATTTTCAAGGTAAACCAGTTATTGAGACAATCGACCGTGTCAGCAAACCTGGTTTACGTATTTATAAATCAAAAGATGAACTTCCTAAAGTTAAGGGTGGTTTAGGTGTGGCTATTATTTCTACATCTAAAGGCTTGTTAGCTGATCGTACAGCGAGAGCTGAAGGTCATGGTGGTGAAGTTCTTTGTTACGTAAGTTAGGTTAGGTTTTATTATGTCAAGAATTGCGAATAATCCAGTTGTATTGCCTGCAGGTGTAGAGTTCAACAATGCTAACGGTCACTTATCTGTTAAAGGTAAAAATGGCGAGCTTAGCTGTGAATTGTTTAAGTGTGTTGATATTGATGTTAACGATAACGTTCTTTCCTTTAAAGCAAATAATAAAGTGAAAGGTTCTATCGCATTAACCGGTACTCAACGAGCGCTTGTTAACAATATGGTCGTTGGCGTAACTGATGGGTTTGAAAAGAAATTAGAATTACGTGGTGTTGGTTACAGAACACAGGTTAAAGGAAAAACTCTTAACTTAACCTTAGGTTTTTCTCACCCTGTTGAATATGATATTCCAGAAGGTATTACGATTGAAACACCTTCTCAAACTGAAATTGTTATCAAGGGTTGTGATAAACAATTAGTTGGTCAAGTTGCTGCTAATATTCGTGCATATCGTTCACCAGAACCATACAAAGGTAAAGGTATTAGGTATGTTGGTGAGCACGTTGTTATGAAAGAAGCTAAGAAGAAATAGGCGGAATAATGAATAAGAAAACTTCACGTTTGCGTAGAGCAACCAAAACAAGGTCACGTATTAAAGAAAGTGGAAAAGCACGTTTAAGCGTGCACCGTTCACCACGTCATATATACGCACAAGTAATGACTGCTGATGGATCTAAGGTGCTTGTTTCCGCATCTACACTATTAAGTGATATTAAATCATCAGTAAAAAATTGTGGAAATATTGAAGCAGCCAGCGTAGTTGGTAAAACTATTGCTGAACGTGCCGTAGAAGCAGGTATAAAAGAAGTTGCTTTTGATCGTTCTGGATATAAATATCATGGCCGCGTTAAAGCACTAGCTGACGCTGCACGTGAAAATGGATTGGAATTTTAGAGGCAATTATGGCATCACAACCTGGACAAAATAATCAACAAGACGATTTACAAGAAAAATTAATTACCGTTAGAAGAATTTCTAAAGTAGTTAAAGGTGGACGTCAATTTAGGTTCTCTGCACTTGCTGTTGTAGGTGACGGTAACGGTCGTGTTGGTTTTGGTATTAGCAAAGCACGTGAGGTTCCTGTAGCTATACAAAAGGCGATGGAACAAGCACGCAAAAATATGGTTACAGTTAATTTAAGTGAGCATACATTGCAATATCCAATTACTGCTAAATATGGCGCTGCAGAAGTCTTTATGAAACCTGCTTCTGATGGTACTGGTATTATTGCTGGTGGCGCAATGCGTGCTGTATTTGAAGTTGTTGGTGTGCATGATGTGCTTGCAAAATGTGTTGGAAGTAACAATCCTGCTAACGTTGTTAGAGCAACTATTAAAGGTTTGTCTGATATGACGAATGCTGAACAAGTTGCTATGAAACGTGGAAAATCAGTCGCTGATATCATCGGGTAATAATAATGAGTGAAAAGAAAATCAAAGTAACAATGATTCGTAGTAAGAATGGTCGATTAGCATCACATAAAGCATGTGTTGCTGGTTTAGGCTTACGCAAAATCAATCAATCAGTTGAAGTTATTGATACACCTGAAAATCGAGGCATGATCAATAAAATTCATTACATGCTTAACGTAGAAGAGATTTAAAATGTTACTAAATACAATTAAACCAGCTGCTGGTAGTACAAAACCTGCAAAACGCGTTGGCCGTGGTATCGGCTCTGGATCAGGTAAAACTTGTGGTCGTGGTCATAAAGGTCAAAAATCACGATCAGGTGGAATGCCTAAAATCGGTTTTGAAGGTGGTCAAATGCCAATACAGCGTAGGCTTCCTAAAATTGGATTTACCTCTGCTAAAAAGAAATTAACAGCAGAAGTTAGGTTGCATGAGTTAAATAACTTAAATGATGAGATTGTTACAATTGAATCATTGATCGCCGCTAATATTGTTCCTGTTTTTACTAAAAAAGTTAAAATTATTTCATCTGGTGAATTGACTTCAGCGGTAAAATTACAAGGAATTTCTGCAACTGCTGGTGCCGTTAAGGCAATCGAAGCAGCTGGCGGCAGTTTAGCTTAATCAATGTCTGTACTTGGTTCATCAGCCTCAGGCGCAACTGGCGGGTTAAGCAAACTACCTGAACTACGAAAACGATTGTTTTTCGTTCTTGGTGCTTTGTTCGTGTTTCGTATTGGTGCGCATGTGCCAGTTCCTGGAATTGACCCTAAGGCACTATCATTAATGTTCGAGCAACAAGCTGGAACTATTCTTGATATGTTTAACATGTTCTCAGGTGGTGCGCTCAAAAGACTGAGTATTTTTGCGCTTGGAATAATGCCGTATATTTCTGCGTCTATTATTATCCAGTTAATGACGTCTGTTGTTCCAAAATTTGAGCAACTTAAAAAAGAAGGTGAATCTGGAAAACGTAAAATAACTCAATATACACGTTATTTCACGGTAGTACTTGCAACGTTTCAAGCGTTTGGTGTTGCTACAGCAATTCAAGGGCAATCTGCTGGCGGCTTACCGGTGGTATTTAATCCAGGTTTTGCTTTTATGTTTACTGCAGTAGTTACACTTGTCAGTGGGACGATGTTTCTTATGTGGTTAGGGGAACAAGTTACTGAACGTGGAATTGGTAACGGTATATCAATTATCATTTTTGGTGGTATTGTTGCAGGATTACCGAGTGCTATTGGTGGTACACTCGAATTAGTTAGAACAGGCGAAATGAACGCATTTATGGTTATTATGCTGTTCTTTATAGCTGTTGCTGTGACGGCATTTGTGATTTTTGTTGAGCGTGCTCAGCGAAGAATCACTATAAATTACGCTAAACGTCAGCAAGGTAATAAAATGATGGCGGGTCAGTCTAGTTTTTTACCGTTGAAGCTTAATATGGCAGGTGTGATCCCACCCATTTTCGCTTCAAGTATAATTTTATTTCCTTCAACTATTGCAGGTTGGTTTGGTAACAGTGAAGGAATGGGTTGGTTGCAAGATGTATCTAGTATGTTATCTCCTGGGCAGCCAATTTATGTGTTGCTTTATGCAGCAGCGATTATATTCTTTTGTTTTTTCTATACTGCATTAGTATTTAATTCAAGAGATACGTCGGATAACCTTAAAAAATCAGGTGCTTTTATTCCTGGTATCCGACCTGGTGAGCAAACAACTAAATATATAGATGCGGTTATTACAAAATTAACGTTGCTTGGTGCTATGTATATTACGGCTGTTTGTTTGTTACCTGAGTTTTTGATTGTTTATTGGAATGTGCCGTTTTATTTTGGTGGAACATCATTGTTAATTATCGTTGTTGTTGTCATGGATTTCATTGCGCAAATGCAAAGTCATCTTATGTCACAGCAATATGAAGGTTTAATGAAAAAAGCGAACCTTAAAAACAAATAAGTTAAGGTTAGTAGGAGTAAATTATGAAAGTAAGAGCATCAGTTAAGAAAATTTGTCGCAATTGTAAAGTTGTTCGTCGTAATAGAGTAATACGCATTATCTGCAAAGATGGGCGACATAAGCAACGTCAAGGCTAATATTTAAGCTTGTAGTTATTCGAAATAAAGATTAAAATTGCCGGTTTTCTACTGGCCAAAATAACGGAGAGAATTAATGGCACGTATCGCTGGTATTAATATACCTGATAATAAGCACATTGTTATTTCACTGACATCTATATATGGCGTTGGTCTTACTAGATCAAAAGCTATTTGTGCTGCAGCTGGAATTGATACAACAACTAAAGTTCGCGAACTATCTGAAGATCAATTAGAACTGATACGTGAAGAAGTCGGAAAATATTTAATAGAAGGCGATTTACGTCGTGAAGTTTCTATGAATATTAAACGCTTACTAGATTTGGGTTGCTTCCGTGGAATCCGTCATCGTAGAAGTTTACCTGTTCGAGGCCAGCGTACTAAAACAAACGCTAGAACCCGCAAGGGCCCTCGGAAACCAATTAGAAAGTAAGATTCAATTAAAGGATATTTGAAGTATGGCTAAACCAAGTCGTAGTAAGAAGAAAGTTAAAAAAAATGTAGTTGATGGAATTGTCCATGTACATGCTACATTTAATAACACGATCGTTACCATAACAGACCGTAAAGGCAATGCACTATCTTGGGCAACTGCTGGTGGGTCTGGATTTAGAGGTTCACGTAAAAGTACACCTTTTGCAGCTCAAGTTGCCGCTGAACGTGCCGGTGAAGTTGCGAAAGATTTTGGAATGAAAAATCTTGAAGTTAAGATTAAAGGCCCAGGTCCTGGTCGTGAATCTGCAGTACGTGCATTAAACAATATTGGTTTTAATATTACTTTTATTGAAGATGTAACACCTATTCCACATAATGGCTGTCGTCCGCCAAAGAAACGACGTGTATAACTAGGAAATTATTATGGCTAAATATACTGATTCAAAATGTCGTTTATGTCGTCGTGAAGGCGAAAAGCTTTTCTTGAAAGGCGAAAAATGCTACACAGCTAAATGTGCAATGGAAAAAAGAGCATACCCTCCTGGTCAACACGGGCAACGTCGTACTCGTTTATCAGACTATGCATTACAGCTTCGCGAAAAACAAAAACTACGTCGTATTTATGGCGTACTTGAAAAACAATTCCGTGGTTATTATGCTGAAGCAGCCCGTATTAAAGGCTCTACCGGTGAAAACTTATTGCAATTGTTAGAATGCCGTCTTGATAATGTCGTTTACAGAATGGGCTTTGCTGCTTCACGCTCTGAAGCAAGGCAGCTTGTTAGACATAACGGAATTGTTGTTAATGGTGTTCGTGTGAATATTCCTTCGTTTCAGGTTAAATCTGAAGATGTTATCGAAGTAATGGAAAGCTCAAAGAACCAAAACCGTATCAAATCTGCTCTTGAATTTGTTGAGCAACGTGGTGTGCCTGAGTGGATAGAGCTTGATATTAAAAAAATGCAAGGTATTTTCAAAGTCAAACCTGAGCGTTCTGACTTACCTGCAGAAATCAATGAACATCTTGTTGTTGAGCTGTACTCTAAGTAATCTTTAAAGAGGAAATATAATGCAAAATTTACTTTCAGGTTTTTTACAGCCTAAGGTTACAGGAGTTCAATCTATATCTCCTACATGTTCTAAAGTAACCATAGAACCAATGGAACGTGGATATGGTCACACTTTAGGTAATGCCTTAAGACGTGTTCTTTTATCTTCAATTTCAGGTTGCGCAGTGACCGAAATTAAAATTGAAGGTGTTTTACACGAGTACACAACAATCGATGGCGTCCAAGAAGATGTTATTGATATCATGTTGAATCTTAAAAATCTTGCGGTTAATCTAAATGCAAAAGATGAAGCCTATTTGACAATCGAAAAATCTGGAGAAGGTCAAGTTACTGCTGCTGACATTCAAATTGATCATGATGTTGAAATAGCGAATCCAGAACTTGTTATCGCCAATTTAACTGCCAATGGTAAGCTTTCCATGTCAATTAAAGTTGAACGGGGTTCAGGTTATCAGACAGCCGCTTCACGTAAACAAGATGATGAAGATTTACCGATTGGTACACTTTTATTAGATGCTTCTTTTAGCCCTATTAAGCGCATCTCTTATAATGTAGATACAGCTCGTGTTGAGCAACGTACTAACCTTGATAAGCTAATTATTGAGCTTGAAACAAACGGTACGACTGATCCTGAAGAAACGATTAGAGCGGCTGCAACGATTCTACATCATCATATTGCTGTTTTTGTTGACCTTAAAGACATTGTAGAAGTTCCTGAGGAACCTAAAGAACCTGAGTTCGATCCTATTCTATTACGTCCTGTTGACGATCTAGAACTGACGGTTCGATCAGCAAATTGTTTGAAAGCTGAACAAATTTTCTACATTGGTGACTTAATTCAACGTACTGAAGTTGAATTATTAAAAGCACCAAATCTTGGTAAAAAATCATTAACAGAAATTAAGGATGTTCTTGCTTCAAAGGGCATGTCTTTAGGTATTCGTCTTGAAAACTGGCCACCATCTAGTTTAATTACTAGTGATAGAGCTGTAGGTTCAATTTAATTTAAGGATTTAACTATGCGTCATCGTAAATCAGGTAGGCAACTTAATCGTAATAGCAGCCACCGTAAAGCAATGTTTAAAAATATGGCTAACTCTCTCATCGGTCATGAGGTTATTCGTACAACATTACCTAAAGCCAAAGAGCTTCGTCGTTTCATTGAACCTCTTATTACATCATCTAAGGAAGATACCGTTGCTAAAAGACGTTTAGTTTTTGCACGGTTAAGAGATAGAGACAGTGTTACGAAACTGTTTAATGATCTAGCTCCTCGTTATAAAGATCGCCCTGGTGGTTATCTACGAATTCTTAAATGTGGATTCAGACCTGGTGATGCTGCGCCTATGGCGTATGTTGAATTAGTCGATCGTGATGTGGAATCTGGTTCGGAAGAAATTATCGAATCTTGATCTGCTTGATAAGCATAAAAAAACCGGGCTTAGCCCGGTTTTTTTATGCTTAACTATTTTATTTATCTTTCTAAATAGTCTAATTTGTTTTCTTTGTTTGCCCATTCATCAGCATCTTCAGGTGCATCTTTTACATCAGTGATAACAGGCCAAGTTTGGGATAGGTCGGCGTTAATTTGAATAAATTCTTCTTGCCCTTCGGGTAATTCATCTTCTGAATAAATGGCTTCTACAGGGCACTCAGGTTCGCATAGTGTGCAATCAATACACTCATCTGGGTCGATGACTAGGAAGTTTGGCCCTTCATGAAAGCAATCTACTGGGCATACATCTACACAATCGGTGTATTTACATTTGATACATGATTCGGTTACTACGAATGTCATTTTATAATCCTTGTTGGTTTGTTTCTGTTGTTATTATATTCAATTTGAGAATCTAGCTCACATAAAATTGAATGTACTGTGATTTAATTGCCGTGTTAAATCGCAAACTTAATGCCAATTAGTAATAAAATGGTTGCGACGATATATTTTAATGTTTTCTCAGGCAGTTTTTCACCGACCATAGTGCCTAGATAGATTGCTGGCAATGAGCCAATGATCAAACTGATTAATAATTGGAAATCTATATGCCCTAATTGAAAATGTCCTAGGCCTGCTACTGCAGTTAGCGGTACGGCATGTGCTATGTCGGTGCCTACTATGGTTCTGGTTCTTAAACGAGGGTAGAGGAGTAATAAAAGCGCACCACCAATAGCACCTGCCCCAACTGACGATAAGGTGACCAGTATGCCTAGCACAAGGCCTAAGCAGATAATAATAAATGGGCTTGGCGTGTAGTCAGCAGGTTTTTTGAAGTGCCTTGCTATATTGTCTTTAAAAACTATAACTGCTGAGGTCAAGATTAGCATGATGCCTAGACTAATCGATATAATGCTTTCAAATGCTTCTGCTGATAAATTAAAGTATTGGATGATGTATATGCAAGATATTGAGCCTGGGATGCTACCTAGGCATAGATTTTTTACAATCATCCAGTCAATATTTTTAAGTTTTTGATGTGACCAAACGCCGCTTGCTTTTGTAATGGCTGCGTATAAAAGATCTGTGCCAACAGCAATCGCTGGTTGAACGTTGAAGCCAAGAACAAGTAGAGGCGTCATCAAAGAACCACCACCTACACCCGTTAGGCCAATTACGAAGCCTACAGCTGCGCCTGCTAATATATATAAGTAATCCAATGGGAGAAACCGAGCTATTAATATAACCTTGTAATATAAATCAATTCTCTTATAATAAAAAGGAATATATATTTCTATATTTATAACAAAAGAATATTAATCTATGAAGTTACAACAACTCCGTTATATCTGGGAAGTTTCAAAAAACAATCTTAATGTGTCAGCGACAGCTGAAACAATTTATACCTCGCAACCGGGTATAAGTAAACAAATTCGTATTTTAGAAGATGAGTTAGGTATTCCCATTTTCACTCGTAATGGCAAGCATTTAACTGACATGACGCCGGCCGGAAAAAAAATTATTAGCATAGCGGGCGAAATGTTAATGAAGGCAGAGAATATCAAAAATATTGCTAAAGAATATAAAAATCAAACAAAGGGCTTGCTATCGATTGCAACAACACATACTCAAGCACGTTATGCTTTACCGTCTATCATCAAAACATTTATGCAAGAAATGCCAGATGTTAGCTTAGATATTCAACAAGGTACGCCGGTACAAATTTCTGAAATGGTATCGCAAGGGAAAGTGGATCTTGCCATTGCAACGGAGGCTTTAGAGTTATTTGATAACTTGGTCATGATGCCTTGTTATTCTTGGGAACGGTGCATATTGGTTCCGAAGGGCCATGCGTTAACTAAAATTGATCGGCTAAGCCTTATTGATGTTGCGCTACACCCGCTGATAACTTATGTGTTTGGCTTTACTGGGCGATCTAAATTAGATGATGCATTTAAAGCACAAGGTTTAAGTCCAGATATTGCTTTAACAGCGGTAGATGCGGATGTCATTAAGACATATGTCAGGCTTGGACTTGGGGTAGGGATTGTTGCGCGGATGGCCTATGACGAACAAGTAGATAATGATCTGGTGGCATTAGATGCTGGACATCTTTTTGGCACCAGCATCACTAAAATAGGTATCCGTAAAGATACCTTCTTACGTGGCTATATGTATGAGTTTATTCATTTATTTGCGCCGCATCTAACACAAGCAGTTATCAATCAAGCGATGGAACTTAAGGAGCAATCGGCTATTGATAAGCTATTTGAGGGTGTAAGCTTGCCTCATTTCTAAGGGGCAATAACTTTCTAGCGAGGTTTGCTTAAACTTGAGTGTAATCCGCATTCTTTACTCTCTGCAGCTTCCCACCACCATCGCCCCTCCCTAGGATCTTGGTGCGGTAAGGTGGCCCTTGTACAAGGTTCACAACCAATACTAATAAACCCTTGGTTATGTAACGGGTTAAACGGGACTTCCAGAGCACGTATATACGACCAGACCTGTTCTGAAGTCCAATGACACAAGGGGTTAAACTTTAGCAGTTCCGTGTTTTTGCCGCTAAAAGCAGTGTCAATTTCAGCAATATTAAGGCTATCACGAGTGGCTTTACTTTGGTCACGTCGTTGGCCTGTTATCCAGCCAGAATAAGCCGTTAAATGCTGCTTTAATGGCTGAACTTTCCTAATGCCGCAACATTCTTTATGGCCATCTTGGTAAAAGCTGTATAAGCCTTTTTCGTGGGTTAAAGCTTGTAAAGCATCTTGGTTGGGGGATAAAACGGTAATTTTAATTTTATAATGGTCCATCACTGTTTGGATGAACTGGTATGTCTCAGGGTGAAGTCGTCCGGTATCTAAGGTGAAGACATTTGGTTTTAATCCAAGTTTGCATGCCATATCAATCAATATTACATCTTCGGCACCACTGAATGAAATAGCGAGGTCATCTAGCTGCGAGTAAATGGTTTTAAGAATGTCTCGTGGTTGCTTATTGTCCAGTTGGCTTTGGAGTGTTTGGATGTTCATATTAAGGCTCTAGTAAATGGCTAGCTGTCAGTGTAGCAAGAATCATCTATTTCAAAAATTCTAAAATGAGATATGAATAGAAGTAATGGTGTGTTGATATTAGATAAAATAACTAAACATTTTTAGTTTGCGCTAAATAGCGTTCTAAAAACTCATCAAATTCGACTGTATCACTGCTTTCTATCTCTCGTTGTTCGTCGATAGACTGTTGCCTTGCTTTTTCAAAACACTGCTGTTGCTCATTGTTGATGCTGTGCTGATTGAAGAAGGTATGATGTTTCTTGACCTGTTTCATTGCAAATTTGAAAAATGGAAGTTTTTGCTCTTTCATGGCCTTGAGTATTTTTGCAGAAGGGGTAAGTTCCACATCATTCAATTTAGCGATCTGTGCGGCGAGTGAATTGCTGTATGGTTTGGTTTTATCATCGGCATCAAGCGTCTCACAAAGCAGAGTCATTTCTTGGCAAATTTCTAATCCCCAATCTTTTAAGCTGATGCTGTCACCATTACGGCGTAACTTTAACCCTGGCTGTCGACCAGCAGAGGCGACTAAGGTTAAGTTTTTATCTACGCAAGCTTTATCCTCTGATGAAAGGGAAGGGCTGTCAGCCAATAAGCAAAAGATCATAAAGGCTTCTAAAAAGTGTAACTGTTGTTCATTAATACCGGCAGGGTCAAATGGGTTTAAGTCCACTGAACGAAGTTCAACATAACGTATACCGCGCTTTTTTAACGCTTGACTAGGGCTTTCCCCTGAGCGAGTAATTTGTTTAGGGCGAACGTTGCTGTAGTACTCATTCTCAATTTGCAAAATATTGGTATTAAGTTGCTGGTATTGTCCATTAGCATCTTTAACGCCAAAGGCCTCGTATTCAGCAAAAGGCGTTTGCGTAGCAGCTATTAGTCGAGCGACATACTTGTCAAGGCTGTTGTATGAAATGTTGATGTTCGATTGACTGTCATTTTTATAGCCAATATCGCTCATTCTAAGAGAGGTGCAATAAGGTTTGTACAGTGTGCCGGCATCAAACTCTTCGAAATCGTCGTGTTCTTGACCCTTAACGAACGATTTACAAATAGCAGGTGACGCGCCGAATAGGTATAAAATTAACCAGCCGTATCGGTGTAGGTTTCGTGCCATATCCATATATGACTGTGAAATGAAATCTTGCCTAGGCCGCGTGTCTTGCTCTAAAGATTGGTAAATGGGCCAAAACTTCTCTGGCAGAGAGTAGTTAAAGTGTATGCCTGCGATGGCTTGCATGCTTCGGCCATAACGGTGCCATAAGCCAATTCGATAAATATGTTTCATTTGACCAATATTGGATGAGCCATAATTGGCAATAGGAATACTCATGTCTCCATCAACAATACATGGCATGCTGGTACCCCATAACATTTCATTACCAAGGTGTTGGTAAGTATAGGAATGTACGGCCTCCATAAAGTTTAAGGTATCGGCCGTCTTGCTAAAAGGTGGGGTGATAAATTCGAGCAATGCCTCTGAATAATCAGTGGTGATGTAAGGGTTTGTTAAGGCAGATCCAAGGCCAGTAGGATGTGGGCTTTGAGCTATGTTCCCTTCAGGGGTTACGCGCAAACTTTCTTTTTCAATACCTTTTAATCCGTCACAAAGTGCGTCACCTTGCTGGTGATCAAGAAATTTTTTGAGTCTTTTTTGTATGCGTAAATACAACCTACACCTACCTGTTATTATTTATTGTTAAAAAGTTAATAGCCATAGGTATTATGGCTGAGCTAATTATAGGCTAATGGGCGGTGCAATATGTTAATTGATCATATTAAAAAAGACATTATCAGTCGGGCTTTTAGCGTTGTTTCTATCAGGCAATTTACATTCGTTACTTTTTTGCTGTTGTATCTAGTCGCGTGTTCTACCGTTCAGGCTGGGTCGTTATTAAAAGTAATCAATGTTATTGATGGTGATACTGTTGTGCTTAAAAATGGTTTGACGGTTCGTTTATTAGGCATTAATACGCCTGAAATGGGTTACAAGGGACGGGCTAGTGAAGCAGGAGCCGTTGCGGCAAAAAAGGCGTTGAAAAAATGGGTATTAAACAAAATGGTTTTAGTTGAATACGATGTCGAACAAAAAGATCGCTATGGTCGTATATTAGCGCATCTATTTTTAGACGATGGCCAACACATTAATTTAGAAATGCTTCGTAGTGGTCAAGCGACCCTGAGTATTCATCCGCCTAATCTTCGATATGCCCATCGTTTTAAAGCGATGCAACGACAGGCCGAGAAAAAGAAAATGGGTTTATGGTCCCTGCAGGCTTATCAGAAAAAGGCGGTTGAGGAGATTGCAAAAAATAGAGCTCAGGGCTGGGGGCGTTTTAGTGGGCAAGTCCAAAAAATAACGAAGGGTAAAAAAGGTGCAAAGTTGTGGCTAACTGATGAAGTGTATATTTGGATTAGCGTTGAAAACAAACGTTATTTTTTAACGTTAGACAGCTATAAAGGTAAACAACTTGAGGTTCGTGGTTGGCCTAGAAAGAGAGGCCAGTTGTGGTCAATTAACGTCATTCACTCAAGCCAGATTTTAATTGAGACTTAGCATGTTTTATGGGCTTATAAAGCCTTAAAAAAGGGCCGAAAATGGCTGGGTTATTACCCAGTCGCCTTTATTGATGGAGGGGCGCTCGTGTTCAAGAATGATAAAGGCATTTGCATCACTCATTGATCGTAAGATACCAGAGCCTTGTTTTCCTGTGGTGCTGACTTCCCATTCGCCGTTATTGTTCTTTGATAAAAACCCACGCTGGAACTCAGTACGCCCTGCAATTTTTCGAATAGAGTGTGTGCTCTTGGCTTGAATAGTTGGGCAAATTAATGGTGTTGTTAGCCCCATCATTTTTTGTAGGCAGGGTAAGGCAAATTGATAAAAGGTGACCATGACTGCGACAGGGTTACCGGGTAAGCCAAAAAACGTTGTATTGTCTATATGGCCAAAGGCAATGGGCCTACCGGGTTTTATAGCGACTTTCCAAAAATTGATAGAGCCAGTTTCTGCGAGTATTTGTTTGGTGTAATCGGCGGCTCCAACAGACACGCCGCCAGAGGTGAAAATAACATCGGCACTGTTTGATGCTAGTTTAAAAGCGCTGCGTAATTGTTCGGGGTCGTCTGCAATGATGCCCATGTCTAATACCTTGCAGCCTATTTTCTTTAATGCAGAAATCATACTGTAGCGGTTACTGTCATAAATACAGCCCTCACGTGGAGGCTCTCCAAGGCTAAGAAGTTCATCGCCGGTTGAAAAAACAGCAATGGTTAGTGGCGTTTTAACATGAACTTCTGAAATACCTAAAGAGGCAATGAGACCAATTTGTGGCGGTGTTAATTTAATGCCTGCTTCCAAAACAGTATGATTTTGTTGGATATCTTCGCCTGCTTGGCGAACATTTTGTCCGTTTTTATGCCGTGCATCAATATGAATGGTGTTGTCATGTATTTCTACATGTTCTTGCATAATAACGGTATCGGCAGCGTCAGGCATTTGTGCGCCAGTCATTATTTGTAGGCACTCGCCTTGCTTTAAGCGACCTTTATAAGGGTGCCCAGCAACAATACGACCAACAATGTTTAATGTTTTGATTTCCCCGCTGCTGGGTAAATCAGTATGTATTATTGCATAGCCATCAACGGCTGCATTGCGGTGTGAAGGAACGTTGATTGGCGAAAGAATGGGGGCTGCGAGTATTCGGTCAACAGCCGAAGTTAATGGAATATGTTCACTGCCGCTTTTTTCTGCAACAGCGTTTAACATTTTCAGCAAGGCGGCATCGACGCTTAAGGTGTCTGCTTCATTGTCGTCGCTACAACTACTTTGTACGTCTACTCTATTCATATTATGAAGTTTTTTTTGCGGTGTTTATCATTGTCACGTTATTTGAATTAGGTGGACGTATTAGGGCATTACCATGCTCAATATGAATATGGTGATCGGCAATATGTTCAACAGTATGTGCTTCGTGGCTGCTGATCATAATGGTAACCCCTTCATCTTTGAGTCGCTGTAATAGCTTGGCTGTTTGTTGTTTTGCAGTACTGTCCATACTTGCGGTTGGTTCGTCTAGCAGCAATAAGCGCGGCGATAAAATACGTGCGCGAGTCAACGCAACACGTTGTTTTTCACCGCCAGATAATTGTTTGGCTGGGCGGTGGGCAAGATGCGATAAATCTGCCCAATCTAATGCTTGCGTGACTTTTTTATGCACATTGCTTTTGCGTTCGCCTGATCGATACAGTCCATAAGCAATATTGTCAGTAACGCTGGCATCAAATAAATACGGTTGTTGATGTAAATAGATGATGTCTTTTTGGATGTAAGCTTTGGCTTGCTTCCAGTTGAGCGTTAAACCTTGGTAGTTAATGCTGGCTGAATCAGGCTTTAATAAACCACTCATTATTTTTAATAACGTGGTTTTTCCCGATCCATTTTGACCAGTTAAGAGTGTGCATTGGCGGGCGGGTATATCGAGATGCTTGATATTTAAAACCAGTTTTCCAGACAAGGTAATAGCGAGGTTTTTATAACTAACTAATGTGCTCATGCTTTTAATTCCCCTTTACCTTGAAAGATCGAAATGCCTGCATTCAAGCTTAAGGACAGTAACAGTAAAACCATGCCAAGTGCAATGCCTTGAGCGAACTCGCCTTTGCTGGTTTCTAAGGCGATAGCGGTAGGAATGTTACGTGTGGAGTGAAGAATATTACCGCCAACCATCATAGAACAACCAATTTCAGCAACCACGCGACCAAAGCCGGCAACAACAGCAGCAATTAAGCCAAAACGTACTTCGTATATTAGTGTGAAAAAAGCCCTCCAAGGCTTTGCGCCTAAGGTGATAGCCGTTTCCCAAGCGCGCCGGTCTGCAGCTTGAAAAGAGGCATGAGCCATTGCGACTAATAATGGAAAGCTCAGCATAACTTGGCCGATAACCATTGCTTGGCTGGTGAATAAAAGCCTCAAATCTCCTAATGGGCCGCTACGCGATAAAATTAAATAAAGTGTTAAGCCAACAATGACGGCGGGGACAGACATAAAGGTATTAAATAAAGAAATGAGCACTCTACGCAAGGGAAATTCGAAAAAAGCCAATATAAAGGCAATCAGCATCGCAAAGGGCGTGGCAATCAAAATAGCCGACATAGATACGCCAAATGAGAGCGAGATAATTTCCCAAATATCATCATGACCGCTCAGTAACAACTGAAAGGCATTTATGCAAGCTTGGCTTAAATCATTCACTGGTCATGACGTCTTTAATGGCGGTTGGGTAAAAAAGACGTTGCTCGTTTTTTTGAAAGGTATCGATAAGGCGTTGTCCTGCTGGCGAGGTTACCCAAGCGATAAGTGACATGGCTTTTAAGTATTGAATGTCTTTATGCAAAGCAGGATTTACCGCAATAATGCCATAAGGGTTTTTTAGTAAAACACTGCCTTGATTTAAAATAGTGAGTGACAGTTTGTCTTTATAGGCCAGCCAAGTGCCTCGGTCAGTTAAGGTATAAGCGCCCAATTCATCAGCCATTAACAATACTTTTCCCATGCCTTGTCCTGCTTCCTTATACCAAGGGCCACGGGGCTTCAAATTAGCTTGGCCCCATATGGAGCGTTCTTTATTATGCGTTCCAGAATTATCTCCACGAGAAATAAAAGACACTTGCTTAGCGGCAATTTGCTTGAGTGCATTCAGTGTGTTTTTCTGGTTTTTAATATGAGCAGGGTCGGTAACAGGGCCGACGATGACGAAGTCATTTTCCATCACATCACGTCGATTAACGCCAAAACCTTCGGCAATAAAAATATTTTCGGCTTGTCTTGCATGAACCATCACAACGTCGGCATCGCCTTTGCGGGCCATTTGAAGTGCTTTGCCGGTTCCTACGGCAATTACATCAACTTGGATGCCCGTTTGCTGAGTAAAGGCGGGTAGTAATTGTGCCAAAAGACCTGAATTCTCAGTGCTTGTTGTCGTTGCTAGGCGTAAGGGGTCTTGAGCATAACTTATGGCGCTAAAAATCAGCGATAGAAGAGTGATAAGTAGACAGCTTTTTTTCACTTTATATAGAGAGTCTTTAGTTTAAAAATTCAATGTTAACGTTGGGATGCTAACGGAGCAAGGGAAAGCATTATTTTATCGCTTAGTCGCAGCAATTAGCCGTGTTGTTAAGGTGTTTTGTCTTTATTTGCAGGCCTGTACAATAGATGGCTGAGGGTATGAAGAAAAACACAATAAGGTTATTAACATTAGCGGTAAGGTGATCTGTATTCTTGTTGGTTGGGCAGGTACAGAGCTAAAACTGTTGTACACGAAAACCTTAGAAACTATTTAATTGCGACTTACTTAGAGTAAGGTGGATCTACAGTGAGAGTTTATGAACGACAATATGTAAGAGTTGACTATCAACAAGAGGTGAAGTTGGAAACAGCCGAGCGTATAACGTTGATAGTGAGAGGGGAAAATATTTCTGTAGGTGGGTTAGGCATCTGCTGTGACCAAATGACCGCGCAAATGATTATGCCGAAAGGCTATCAACTAAATCCAGCAAAACCACTGCACTTGGGTGTTGAATTTGAGATGGAAGATAACTCGCTTAAAGCCACGTGCAGCATACAAAATAGTTACCGCTTAGCACAGGATTTATTTTGTTTTAACCTTAAGTTCATACGGCTTGAACAACAGGGGCAGCAACAATTAGAAAACTTCATACAGCAGCAACGGTTGTAGGGGGCGATAAGCTTATCTATTACCCAGTAGCCAGCAAAATAAGCACATCTTAAAGAAAATCTCCTATACTTAATTTTATCGATCAATAGAGAGGCTGTTAATGGTGACAGAGTTAAAAGAAAAAGAACAAATTTTTTCTCAGCTAGAAAAAATTATCAATCACCGTTTTGATAAAAAAGAAGAGCCTATTATTCGGAGCTTTATTAACGAATATTATCGTGACGTGGCTTGGGAGGATTTAGCAGAAAGAGAGCTGGATGACCTGTATGGAGCGGCGATTGCGCATTGGAATTTAGCGCAGTCTAGGCAAGGTGAAGAGTCTAAAGTCAATGTCTATAACCCTGACTTTGAAACTCATGGCTGGCAATCCCCTTATAGCATTATAGAAATAGTCACCATGGATAGACCGTTTTTATTGAATTCGTTAACAATGAATTTAAATCAAAGCGGCTTAACTTGTCACTTGGTTGTTCACCCCATTATTGAAGTCGTGCGTGATGAAAATGGCCTTCTTAAGCCTGGGCAAAGTAAAGAGCGCACAGTCAGTGAGTCAATGATTCGATTAGAAGTTGATCGCCAGGCTTCAAAGGGAGGCGGGCTTGAGCTGTTGGCAGATCAAGTTCAAAAAGTGATCACCTACAATACGGCGGTTAATGAAGACTGGAAAGCTAGTATTAATTCACTTCAGCAGTCTGCCGAGATGCTAAAAGAGTTTTCGCCAAAAGATAATAATGAAGATATTGACGAATCGTTAGCCTTTTTAAGCTGGCTTAAAGACGATAATTTTTTATTTCTTGGCTGTCGGGAATATGAGTTGGTTAAAGGTAATGAATCGGATGGTTTTAAAATTGTAGAAGGTTCCGGTAAAGGTATATTAAGAGATAAGCTAGCGGCTATCCCACAAGCTGATGTTATTCCTATAACGGATAAGGCATGCGACTTTATGAGTGAGCCATGCCCGTTAATTGTGACTAAGGCAACCACAAAATCTATTATTCATCGTCCTGCGTATATGGATTATGTTGGGGTAAAAAAATTCAATAAACACGGTGAGGTGATTGGCGAGTATCGATTTTTAGGGCTATACACATCAGCGGCTTACCTTGTCAGGGTGAGAGAAATCCCCTTAATACGCAAAAAAATCAGCAAAGTTTTTGCTAAATCAAACTTCAAGGAAAATAGCCACAGCGGCAAATCGTTAATGAATGTGCTAGAAGATTTGCCTCGAGATGAGTTATTTCATTCAAATGATGAGCAATTACTGAGTTTAGCGCTGGGGGTTCTAAAATTAAAAGAACGTCAACGGACTCGGGTGTTTGCAAGAATTGATGCGTATGGGCGCTTCGTATCAATGCTTGTTTACGTGCCTAGAGATCGCTACAACACGATGGCTAGAAAAAAAATGGAGCAGATCATTTGCGCTAAACTGCAAACCGATAGCGTAGATTTTAATGTCCAGTTTAGCGAGTCTATTTTTGCACGGATTCAT